>NZ_CP121110.1:5232500-5414540 GCF_029625315.1 Flavobacterium ginsengisoli | reverse complement strand
GTCTCTGTAATGACTTGATTTTTTAAACGGACTTTATTTATAATTACCAAACTATCAAGGTTGCCGCTAGCTTTTTTAACAATTTCCAATTGTTTTTGTGTCTGCCAAACATCAACCCATTTTAGGCCTACATCCTGAAATAAGTTACGTTCTATTTCATTGTAGTTTTTTTGCGTCAAAACCGAATTCTGGCTTGCAAAATCAATTTTGTTTTTACGTGTTCCAGCAAGCTGAAAAACTTTTCCTAATTGCAAATTGGTTTGCGTATTAGCGCTATTAAAAAAACCAGTATTAGGCGCATAGTTTTTTTCTGCAGCAACACCAATGTAATTAAATCCGAAAATTAGATTTGGCCTTAACTTTGCCGTCACAATATCGCTTTCAGCAATATCTACGTCATAATATTGCCCTTTGAGAACGGGATTATTTTTCTTTGCTGTTTGAAGGGATTTTTGAAGATTGTAATTAATTTGTGAAATTCCATTGACTGAAGACAAAGTCAACAAAACAAATAAAAGAAAGTAGTGTCTGTGCATGGGTCTATTCTTTATTTATTACATTATAAATATACGAAAAAACCTAATTATAAAACCATTGATATCTAAAAAACAGAATGGTACATATTCTTATATTAAAAAATGAAAACAATCGTTTCAAATAACCAATTATCCCTTTATAAATTGGAATTTAAAACGTTATATCCAGTTAAAATTTATATTTAAAAAATGAGCAGGTAACACTTGTGCAAACTTTTAATTTGCTATTTTAGTTTCATAAATACCATTTCCCCAAAGAGAACATGAATCTGGATTTTTATCAGCCTAAAAATGAAATTTTAAAAAAATATATCGATGGATATTACTTCATCTCAAAAGATAAAACTTCGGGCTCTATACAATATCTGACCTTCCCAAATAATTTCTGCATTTTAACGACCAATGAAGATATTAATGTCGAAATACAAAATAACGAAGTCACTATAAAGTCATCGCCAGATAAAAACATCATGACTTGTGTGGTTTCTAGATATACCAAACCTATTAAAATTCATTACAAAGAGCTTATAAATGAAGTTACAATCTATTTTAAACCATTAGGAATAAGTCATTTTTTATCAGACTCAAAAACTATTTTTTCAGAAAGTACTATTTTAGATTTTACTTTTATGCCTGATTTTAATGATAAAATGATTGAAATTTTTAGCTTAACTAAAGACAAACAAAGTCAGGAGCTTGAAGATTATCTGCTTTCTAAATTACAAGTCAAAGATTTTTCTTTTATTGAAAAAATACTTGCCGATATTGAAACTGACGAAAAGATTGAAGAAATTGCTCTAAAGCATCAAATTAGCAGACAGTATTTGAATAAAATATTTACCAGACATATTGGCAAATCGCCTTCGGAGTATCGAAAAATACATCGCTTTAGAAACTCAATTCTAAAACAGAAAGTCAGCAAGAATTTTTCTGAATTATCTCAGTACGATTTTTATGATCAATCTCATTTTATTCGAAATTTTAAAGAACTGACAAACAGCAATCCACAAATATTTTTTAAAAATATAGATACAAAAAAAGATAATATTTGGCTATTTGTCTAAACTGTTTCCATTTGTACAATTCTACCATTTTGGGATAATATACTTTTACAAAGTTCGAAACTACGTAAAACCAAAAAAAACCAAATATGAACTGGCAAAAAATCCATCTTTTTTTACACACATTTTGTAGATACTTTTTAGCTACAATTATAATCATGTATGCTTACGGTAAAATATTAAAAACTCAATTTGTATCGCAGCCAAGCGTATATGATATGCCTATTGGCTCTCTAGATGGTTTCCGTCTTACTTGGTATTATTATGGTTACTGTTATTGGTATCCAATTGTTATTGCTGTTACACAAATTATAAGTTCACTTCTACTCTTTTTTAGAAAAACAACTAGAATAGGAATTATACTTTTCCTTACGTTTATGGTCAATATTCTTCTAACAGATTTTGCATATGATATTAATGCAAAAGAAATTGCGATAATATTGACGCTAATGGCGTTGTTTGTATTTTTCTCTGATTATAAAGTCTTCCTTAAATATTTCTTAGAAGAACCTCCATTGTACCAAAACAGCGATAGACCTAACTGGCTTAATAAGATTAGCGTAATTAAGTTTGTTTATATTCCTGCCGTATTCATCGGTTTTTTTATCATGTTCAGTATTTTGAAAAATAAATATATGAAAGAAGACGAATTTTATGGTACTTGGGAAAATCTCCAAACCAAGGAAAGGTTACATTTTGAAAACATGAATAATTTTCAAATTAACAAAACAGATCAGGCAAAAAGCATTGTAAATGGAGAATATTCGTTTACAAAAGATTCTTTAATTTTAAAATCAGGCGACAATAACACTGAAGAATATTTAAAAGGAAAACATAGGTTGCATAAAGCCGATTTAATTATTACAACCAAAACAGATACTCTTAAATTTAAGCGAATTAGGTAAACAACTCCTATCGCTTATAACCTCTTAATTAAACAATTAGCAAACGTAATTATATAACAGACACCGAATAGTTTCGTCTAATTTTATAGTTCAATTAGACGAAACTATTTGGTGTTAAATTACTTGCTATGAATTTTTCCAATCAAAAAAATAGAATATCCAGCACACGAACATCTGAGAAAAAATATATTCTAAAAAGTACTTCTAGCAGAACAAACGAAAAAAGCAATAATATTTTGTCTAAAAAAAGGCCATCTGAGTAAGAATGCGCTTTAACGCACTAATATTTAGAATATGAAAAATACAGAAAGTTCTTAAAGAGCTTTCTTAGAGGGATATTATAAAATTTAAAAAGCCAGAACTTATTGGTCTGGCTTTTTAAAACTTTTAAATTCATCAAAAGTTATTCTTTTTGATCTACAAAAACATAAAGCTTCTGCACTTTTCCATTTTCAATCACAAACAAATCCATTCCGCTTACTACAGCTGGTTTTGCTTTCGAACCAAATTGCCAATACAATCGGGCAATATTATGATTGGTTTCAAGAGATTTTACAGTGAATTTAAAATCAGGATTTTTAGTTTGAAGTTCTACAATAAAGTTGCTGATATCCTCAATTCCTTCGGCAATAAAATGACGATCCACCATTTCGACATTCGAAGCATACACTTGATTTAATAAAGCTTTACGTTTTACCTCATCTTTTTCATTCCAGATTTTTAGATGATTTTCTACTATTGCTGTATTCTTTTTAGCATCAAAATCTGCTTCAGAAACTTTTTTTACTGTTGCGTTTTTTGGAGACCATAATACTGTTTTTGGATTCGCTTTTTCATATCCTTTTCCGTTTGGATACGAAACCAACTCCATTTTAGAGCCCCAAGGCGTTTCAAAATACACCCAAGTTTCTCCAGCTGTATCGCCAGAAGGCATTGTAAAAGGTTCTCCTAAAATTTTTACACCTTTACTTTTTAAATATTGAACTGATGCTTTAATATCATTTACATAAAAAGCGATGTGAGATGCTCCAATATCATCTGTATTTGGGTGTGTTTTACTTCCTTTGTTATCTGCGTACTCAAATATTTCAATACTTGCACCGTTTCCTGCACTGATCATTTTTATGGTAACGGCTCCTGTATTTGGATTAATGTTATTTAGTTTTTTCCAATCAGCATCAAGCGGAATTGGTCCTAATTGTGTCACAGGTGCAAATCCAAGTACATCACTAAAAAATGTAACAGCTTTATTAAGATCTGGAACATTGATTCCGACATGATCGATTCCGACGATTTCTGCGCTAGTTTGCGCTACAGTTTTTTCTGAAGCAGAAAAGAGTATTAATAAATTAAGCATTGCAGCTGCCGAAGTTTGTATTTTTTTATTTGATTTATTATGAGTTGTTTTCATGATTATTTCTATGTTTTTTAATTATTTAGTATTTTGAAAAATTAATTGGTGTAAGCTGCTACCCATTTTGCTTTAATGTTGGCACGAGCTTCAATAAATTCTTTATCGGTTCCTTGTGCAATGGCATCTAGTGGAAAACGAAGTGGTCTCTCTCCTTTTTTCATGCTTACCAATTCTAAAATACCATCTGCAATAGTTTGTGGATTCATATCAAACTGGGCCATTTTACCAAATAATGCTGTTCCTAAAGCATTGAATTTTTCGGTTGCAGCCTCTCCATATTCTTCAATAATTGCTCCTTTATCGGCATGAATTCCAGCTTTAGAACCGTTATTCATTTCTGTCGGATAAACGCCTGGCTGAATGCTTACGTTTTCAATTCCATAATCTGCAAGCTCATCTTGCAAACCTTCCGTAAAGCTTTCTACAACTAATTTTGATGCGATGTACGGAACCATAAAAGGAAGTGTATGTCCGCTTGCCCCAGTTGTAATGTTAATTACAAGCCCATTTTTTTCTTTTCTCATAGAAGGAAGCACTGCTTGATACATACGAAGTACGCTGTAAACGTTTACGTCAAACATTTTACTAACTTGATCAATTGAATATCCTTCAAGCAAACCAAAACCGCTTACTGCTTGCGTTATTAATTAGAACATCAATTTTTCCGTATTTAACTAATACTTTTTCGATTGCTTTGCTAACTGATGCATCATCTGTAACATCGATATCTACTACTTCAATGTTTTCGATTTCTTGCAATTCTTTCGCAACAGCGGCATTTTTATCAATTGTATTGCGCATTCCTGCAATTACTGAATGACCTGCATTTGCTAATGTTACAGCTGTTAATTTCCCGAAGCCTGTACTTGTTCCTGTAATGAAAATTGTTTTTGACATGATTTCTATTATTTAAATGTTTATAATGTTTGTTTCTTTTGAACATTACAAAGTTGCGACGAATGCAAAACCTGCACATTGATTAGAAATAAGTAAAAACTTGATATAGATCAAGAGTTTGAAGAAGGCACAAAAAAAGGAGCTTTAAAAGCTCCTTATATATTATTTCTTTGCCGTTTGTTTCCGAATACGGCTTAGTGTTTCTGGTGTCATGCCAAGATATGAGGCAATCATGGTTTGCGGAATTCTAGAAGCAAAACCTGGATATTTGTTTACAAAGTTTAGATACTTTTCTTCGGCTGTTAAAGTCAATGACGCCTGAATTCTGTTTTGAGCGACTATAAAACTTCTTTGCAGAATGTTATTTACCATATTATTAAAAGCTGGAATTTCTCTACAAAGCAATTCAAAATTTTCGTGGGTAAAAAGCACAAGTTCTGTATCTTCAATAGCATCAATATTAAAACGAGATGGCTGTTGCATCATTAAACTTTCACGATCTCCTGTCCACCAATTTTCAATACTGAAGCTGTTTACGTGTTCGCTTCCTTTTTCATCAACTGTATAAGTTCTAACACAGCCTTGTGTAATAAAAGCATCATATTTCCAGACATCTCCTTCTTGAAGCAGATATTGTCTTTTACGTAGTTTTTTAATAATAGCAAATGATTGAATACGTTCTGATTCTGATTGTGTCAGTTCCGTCTTTTCTTCTAGATACTTTTGGAATATTTCATACATAGCATGTAAAATTATACAAAAGGCATTTGAAGAACAAATTTTTGCAAGCTAATAGAAATTACGTTTCTTTATTTTTATCGAACATTTTATAAAACAATTTTTGCCAAATAAAAAATCATTTTTCTAGACACAAAGGTATGTACCCGTTGTAACTCCAACTACTAAGCTACATTTTGTATTTTCTTCTTGCTGTAAGTGAGACATAGTATCTCCTACTTTTCCAACTTTATTTTCGTCTTAGACTGTAGTGCCAGCCTTTATCAAATACAGTCAATTCCATATTTTTTGTTTATTTTTACCGTGCAATATCACTACACCTTTGTTTACTATATGTAAACAAAAGATGTGATAATATCTAATTAAAATAAACTTTGTATACATATACTAAGCATGGAAGGAGTTGCAATTTTAGAAATTAGTAAACGCATCAAACAATATAGAACCGAGAAAGGCTTTACGCTACAGGAACTTGCAGATTTAAGCGGTGTGACAAAAGGAATGATTTCTCAGATTGAGAACGGAAGAAGCATACCATCTTTAACGGTTCTTTTGAGTATAGTTACAGCCTTACAAGTAAATCTTAGCGAATTTTTTAAAGATATTTCGCAAGAAGAAGAATTGGTTATTATAAAAAGGAAAGATAGTTATGATCAATTTCAAAAAGAAGGTTCAAATGGTTTCTTGTATGAACGTTTCTTGACTCGCACAATAAAAAATTCGACCGTAGATATCGTCTTTTTGACTTTAGAACCAAATAGTTATAGAGATCAAGTTACGACAGATGCTTATGAATATAAGTATATTCTTTCTGGTGAAGTAGATTATTTGATTGCCAATGAAACTTATACTTTAACAGAAGGAGATTCTCTTTTCTTTGATGGAAGATTAAAACACGTGCCAATAAACAAAAGCTCTAAGCCGTGCAAAATGCTGATTATCTATTTCTTTGATAATTAGAATAAACTACTAATAAACCATTTTGATTGCCTATATAAATTGCAAATTACAGAAATTTACAATTTATGTAGGTAACATAAAATTATACATATCCTCCTCCATCAGTTTTACTTAATTTTGAAAACGTAAAACTTGAAAAAATAGTAAAGACAGCTAATGCAATAAAAGTATATTGAAATGCTTTTATAGGGTTTAAATTAAATATGCCATCCTGAAATAAAGAAAGTGCAAGACTAGAAACAGAAACTCCAAAACTTACCGAAAGCTGTTGCATGATAACTAACATTGTATTTCCTCCGCTGGCGGTATCTTGATCTAAATCTGAAAGCGTAATGGTATTCATAGCAGACATTTGTATAGAGGTAAAAACTCCATAAAATATCATTAGCAAAATATAGTAACCAATCGGAGTTTCTTTTGTTACAAATCCGAGAACAATTAAAACCACTCCGAGTAAAATGGTGTTGCTTATTAATACAGTTCTGTATCCAAAAAACTTTATGATGTTTACCATAAACGGTTTCACTGCAACATTGGATATAGCAGAAGGCAACAGCAATAAACCTGAAACAGAAGCCGAATAGCCAAAACTTGTCTGTAACATTAGCGGCAAAAGCAACGGCAGTCCGCCAATTCCTAGTCTAGTAATTAAACTTCCCATTAATCCTATTTTTAAGGTTCTAATATTTAAAAGATGCAAATCGATAATAGGTTTTTCGGTTTTTTTATAGTGAATGTAATAAAACAAAGAAAGCGACCCAAATAGAAACAATAGGCTTAATATTACAATCATATGCATTCTTCCGCTTCCTATAAGTTCTAAAACCAAAGTAATAGAAATCAATGCCAAACTAAAATACACCAATCCTCTAAAATCGAATCTTCCTACTGCGTGTCTAAAATTAGGCATAATACGATACGCCATCGAAATTCCGATAAGGCCTATTGGAATATTTATTAGAAAAATCCAATGCCAGCTAAAATTATCAGAAAGAAAACCTCCTAAACTTGGACCGGCAACCATTCCTAATAATCCAAATAAGGTAATAAAATTCATTGTTTTAAGCAGTTGATTTTTGGGGTATTGATACAAAATAGCCAGTCGGGCAATGGGCACCATCATAGAAGCGCCAACTGCTTGTAAAACACGCGCCATATTGAGTGTTCTTAAATCAACGGAAAGAGCGCAAAACAAAGATCCCATGATAAATAGAAATACAGCAATCATAAACATCGTTCTAGTTCCAAACTTATCTGCCAGCCAACCAGAAAGCGGTATAAACATAGCTAATGTGAGCGTATAGGTTACAATAACCGAATTCATTTCGGTTGCCGAATACCCCATATCTTTGGCTATAGACGGTAACGAAGTATTAAGAATTGTACCATCTAATGATTGCATAAACATGGCAATTGCCGTTACCCACGGAAGCAGATATACTGCATTTTGTTCTTTCTTTTCTTCTTTGTTATCCTGCATTTCTTAGTTTTAGATAATACACTGATTTTTAAGCCTACGTAAATTAATAAAAAAAACTTAAAAATCGTTAAGAAATCTAAACGTCTAGAATGTCAAAACCCGTTTGAGAATTCTCAAACGGGTTTTACGCTTATTTATCTATTTTATTTCGATCTTTTTTCAAATAAGAATCATAAAGTTTTAGAGTCTGTTTCTATAACTTACCTAAAGTTATTATTGTTTCTGTATTTGTAAACATATTCATTTGCTTGTTTATTTCCTGGCAAATTATACTTCATTACTATTTCGTAATTTCCATATCGCATAAATTGGAAAATACTACTAACAAATCGTTGAGAGAGTCTTGCAAAACCAGGTTCTCCGTTAATGTGTGAGTTGATTATTTGGTTATTTAAATCGACCCAATCTTCTTTGTAAAGCAATGGCATATTGTATTTAAATGGAAAATTACTTTTTGTCCATGCCTGATTAATATCGTTTTCTAAGCTGGTCATATAGTACGCATTTAACGGAATTGCTTTTGCAGGAATAACTCCTAACTCAGCAGTATCTCTATTTGTTATAGAAAAAGTGCCATTTAAAGGATAATCTTTGTATAAATAAGGATAAATATCTGTTGTAAAATATTGGTCGTTTAATTTAGATTCTGCCGTTATTACTGGTTTGTTGTCAGTATAAGCAACTCCTCTTAATTCTACTAAATCAAAAGCCTCTTGACTTGAAATAGTATTACTTAAATAAATTACATCTGAATATAAAACTCCAAAATTATAGCTTTGTGTATTGATTGCATTCATCTTAGACGAAAAAGTCTTGTATTTACTTGTATTGAATGAATACGTTAAACGATCAATACTTCCTTCAGCTTTAGATAAAGCATCTGCCTGATTTTCTTTTATTTGTATATCGTTACCTTCGTCGCTAATCGTATTTGCTTTTGTATTCGATGTTGTACTTTTCGATGCATTATTCTGCTTTAGATTACTAACAATTGAGAAATTATATTTCTTTTCCTGATCAATATTCGGAAAGTTATAATACACTTCATTTGAAGACGTATCATAATTAAATACGATAACCTTTGAGTTGGAAGTTCCGTCTTGATCAACCTTAATACTTGTCTCCCAACTTGAGTCTTCAAACAAATAATCTTGACCGCGTTTAAGCTGAATGTATCCTTTTGGATATTCTTCTTCAAGGAAATACTTTTGATCTACAACTGGATACGAAAATTTAATATTATTAAGCGGAATATGATTTGGTGCTCCTCCGGTTGTAAACATTCTTTCTTCGTATTCTGTAGCAATTTTTCCGTCTACTTTTATAGGTTGGAATGCGCCATTTACCATTTTTTGGAAACTTACCTCAACTTGAACTTTCAATTCTTTATGAGGCGGAAGAATGTCAGTTGAAACAAAATTAACTTTGTCTTTTAAAGCGCTCCACTCAAAAGTTCCAGGAATTTCTTTTGTTCCGTCAAATACTTTAAATTTTTCTAATATTACTTTGTACGTCACATCGCCTGAATCTTCAGGAATTACAAAAGCTTCATTAACTTTCATTGAAAATGCGGCTTGTGGCACAGCAAAAACATCTATATCTGTTGAGCTTTGTTTTGGAGTTACATCGGTTATCAGTTTTACACCTCCTAATGGCGATGCATTTTCGAATTGGCATTCTTCACCAATTTCAAATTTAAACCTGAATTTTCCTTTTATCAATCCGCCCAAGATATTCATGTTTCCGGCCATATAGCCTCTCATCCAAACTGGATTTGGTAATTTTGCCTGTAATAAAACGGCTGCTCCACCAGAAATAATTGGAACTTTTAATTTTAAGAATGATAATTTAACTCTAATTCCAAGTTCTCCCTGAAGGTAGGCATAAGATTGTCCATTGGCATACCACCCGTTTATACCAACTTTACTTCCTGTATTAGAACATCTTGCTTCTTGGTAATCTTTTAGCATAATATCGAATCCCATTCCTGCTTGAAAACGTGCGTAAAAAAGCAGGAAGCTTAAATCTCCTGTATCAAAATCTAAACTAGCTCCAAAGGCAACACCTCCTCCATTTGCCAACGCATTTTCGTCGCGCATATAGTCCAATTCTTTTAAATCGACACCCAAAATTTGAGCAACTTGCGGCGGCGGCGGCGGACTTCCAGGGAGCACCGTTCCTGCCATAAAATAACTGGTGGTTTTTAAGTACATTCCGGCAACTCCTATTTTAATACCGCATCGGTCGTCTGGCGTTCCCATGTACATGTACCAATCTTTTGGATCTTTGTGGAAAACTCCCCAAACGGCTCTACCTCCTTCTCCAATTCCCGAAATGAAATTTCCTGGTGTATTAATGTATACATCGGTAGTGGCATGCATCGATTTATTTTCAAAATCAAATTCGATAGTCTGCTTGCCATTTTTATTCCTACTGCAGCAGATAAATCGCCTGGTATTGACTCTTTTCTTGCTGGAATATATTTACTAGCAAAAGAACCTTTAAGGTCATTTTCTGTTATTCCTAAAAAGCTTTTCTTGGCTGTAACATTTGAAGCGACTTTACCCATTAAATCGGTAACATTTTTAAGTCCTGGAATTTTGGCCATAACATTGGCTTTACCAAAAATAGCTAATCTGTTTATTCCTCCATTTGAGTTAAATGCAATTTCAAAACCAGCTTCACCATCGCAAACAGATTCTGTACCAATAGAAAAATAAATTAAAGCTTTAAGTCCTAAACTTATCTTTTCATCTGGAGTATAGCTCAATCCTGATAGCGAAAAATCTGCAATGGACAGATCCTGATTTCTTCGCATTTTATAATAGGCTCCGCCGCCAAAACCATTAATCATAAATGGCGAAGGCACAGGTGGCCATTTTACAGCAGAATCAAAGTACCAATACCTAAAAGTAGATCGCCCAAAAATAGCTTTTGCCTGAACATTTACAACACCAACAACATCAACCATCAAGTCAGCATTAAATCCGTTACCATATACAGGGTCATTTTCCATTAGGATAAGACCACCTTTAATAATTAATCCACTAAACTTGCAATCTATGTTTATGGCCGAAAGATCCAGACCGTCATATCGGCTTTTTTGCCTATACCCATCATCGTACATCTTACCTTTTATTCCAATTCTAGCTGTAGCTCCTGCTCCAATGCTTTCCATTAAATTAATTCCTAAATCAAAATCAATTCTGGAATCATCTCCATTAATGGCTACATTAATGTTTCCGATAGAAACAGGAAAATTAGCAAAACCAACAGTGCCTTTGTACCCCATATTTCTAACCGAAATAATAGGCGAAACAGTCTGCAATTGAAGGTTTTCAAACGAAATTCCCTTAAAGTCTACCATTTTCTTGCCTTCGACATCTTTATCGTCAGTTGCTCCTTTATTGGTTCCAAAAGAAACCGAACCGTTTAGATTGGCTTTAGGCAAAAATCGTCCGTTGACTAATTTTAATTCGACAGAACTATTTGGCAACAATAAAGCTTTGGCTTTCCAGATATCAAAAGCTATAGAATCCTTGGTAATAACAACTAATTGTTGTTCTTCCATAGAAATAAATCCGTTGTATTCTAAACCAGCTCTATTGGTCTGTTTTGGTTTAGCAGAATCCGTTCCTGTATTGGTTGTTGGAGTTGTAGCCGTTTCTTTTTTCTCTGGTGCAGCTTTGCTAATTGGTAAAAGAATCTGTCCTTTTAAATTTGCTTTTACAAAAGTATTAGCGGCAATAGTTACATCTATATGGTCTAAAGAATAGGCCCATGATTTTTCTTGACTGGTGATTCCTCGATCTAAAGGAAAAACATTGTCTGCATAAAAAGTTCCCGAAACTCCAAATTTATCGATAATAAGATTTTGCGCACCTACATGAAGCCTTTCTTTACTTGAAGCAGTATCTGTAGTTTGAAATTCTTTTGGCAGACCTACATCAAAAGTCTGGACAAAAACCCCTTTCCATGATTCCTGACTTGGAACCAAAAGCGAGTTTTTTGCATAATATTCTGGAAAAACAACTACAGGATCATTTTTTAAATCACTTAAATCTAAAACAGCATTGTTTACCAAAAATTGAAAATTGCCATCAAAATCTTTTCCGTTTCGTTTGTCTTTTAAAACGAATGGTCGCAAACTTACATTCAACAAAATATCATTCCAACTTCCTGCTGTAAAACTAAATTCTCCTCGAACTCTATTTGGTATTGGAACTGTTTTTCCGTTATAATATGTTTTAGGAATTGTTGTTTTTGCTTCATCAACTGTTTTTGTCAACGGATCAATTGGCAGAATTAAATCTCTAGAAAACTCAACTGCTCCAGAAATTTTCATTTCTTTAAAACCATCACAATCTATCTTTACATAAGTCAGATCATTTACGTTTCCTGTCGCCATATCGAAACCTCCATAGAGAGAAACTTGCCATTTATCCTCATTAAACGGAATGTCAACATTACCCAATAATACCAATTTGGCTTCACCCATAATACCTCCCTGATGCGATAATTTTACATTATCTGCACCAAAGAAAAGCTGCATGGGCTGTCCTGTTTTTTTATCTTTCTGCGGAATATCAACTCTACAGAAAACAGTCAAAGTTGTATACTCTGGCGTAAAAGTGGCCTTTGTAACTCCAATAGAATATTGAATGTTATTTACTGTATTACGAATACCAATAGGCAGTTCTACCAAATCTTGATTTGAAAATTTATCTACCCAACGGTCAGCGGCTTCAATCTTTTGTATTGAACTTGAAGCAGCGCTTAGTTCTTTTGGAGGCGCAATATCCTGTCCATAAGAAAAAACAACCGAAAGCATGATAAGCAGTGCCGCAAAATGTATTTTGTAATTTTTTTTCATAAGCAAATCATTCTGTTTTTTTGAAAAATAAAGCATACCTACTTCTTTTATATTTTGACTCTTTCGAACTATAAAGAGTTTTTTTCTATTAATTATTCTTTATAAACTTAAAATCGACTTCATCATCTTTAACATTTTTAAGTGCTAAATCATGATAGAATGGAATTAATTTGATTTTTATTTCTTCGATTATAGTCTGCCTCTGTTTTTTTCTCTTTCATCATTTTAAAGAAATCCCCAAGTTCTTCTTTATTAAAAGCAGAAAGATTTTCATTTTGATGAATCTGATCTACAGGTGTATTTGAAAGTATTCCCATCTCATTATACATCCATCGATGAACTAGTAAAGGCTGTAACTTTTTATTTTTTCGATCTACGAGTTTCAAATACGAATTGTAACTCACTTTATCTGTTACATCTTTTGCATCCACACCGTGCATTTTATGTTTATTAACTCTTCCTAAAGCCATAACATAGTCATTCTCGTATCCTTCGTCTTTACGAACCATTTCTTCTCTCAAACTTTTTACAGTTTCATGAATATAATTGTCGTATTTATTTAAGATGTCATTATTTAAATCATACGCCTTTAAATAATTTAAAGCTTTTTCTTTGAAGCTATCATCATCGGGAGTCAAAGTAGTTAGCGTTAATAGATGCTGTAACTCCTCTGAATCTTCTTTAGGCATCGGACGAAGTGCTGACTGCATATCCTGTAGTCGCTTGATAATTTCGTCTCTTGTTCCTTCGTATGTTTTGTCTTTGTAATTTATTTTTAGAATAGGATTTAAAACCTCTTCTTTTTCTTTTTTAGGCTCTTTTTTTGCTGGCAGTTTTATTTTATCTAATGAACAAGTGTAATTTAAAGTAGCTGTTAAATCGTTGAATTTGTCAGTATTAGTACTGCTTCTAAACATTGAAATGACATTTAAACCAAAATTATGTCTCTGATACATTACATAACTATTATTAAACTTAATTCCAAAAACAGAACTTGAATTCATATTGCCTTGCGAATTATTGTAAAGGAAGCCAAGATTGGTATTCAGCTTGTCTTTAAATAGTTTTTTAGAAGCTCCAACTGAAGCACCCAAAGAAGAATTGTTATTTCTGCTTACTTCATTTTTAGTATAATTAAGCGAACTATTTAAGGAAACTTTAGTGGTAAGAAAACTAACCGTATGCGCCAAATTATAATTTTGAACCGTGCTTGCTTGACCTTTTCTGATTACACCTCCTTGTTCATTAGCTTGTCCTGCAATACTATAATTGAAGTTTAAATTTTGATTTCTTTTTTTCCGAAAGCATACGACATATTTACATTGGCATTTTGAGACAATTGTCTGTAGTCTAACGTATCTGCTTGCACAACATTTGGATTGTTTATAAGCTCAAACTGATCTAACTTTTTATTGGTATAAGTAGAAAAATTAGAATAGCTTCCCGTAATGTTGATTTGATCTGTTACTCTATAATTCATGTTAATAGATCCAACGACACGCTTTGTATCTTGTTTTTTGACTTTATCTAAATCATCCTTCTGAAATCCTAAACTGGTAGAAACTGTAATTTTATCATGATAAAAAGGTCTTGCAAAACGCAACGCAATGTTTTCTAAGTCATTATTAAAATATAATGCACCAAGCGTATTATAATTTGGGTCAATACGCTCATAGGTTAATCCAACAGTACTTTTTTGAATATTGTAATCAAAATTAACATTGAAGGCGTTCATGTAGCTTGTACTTTCTTTGCCAGAAAATATCTTATCTCGAAAACCTCCGCCAGAAATACTTTCACTTCTTGTATCATCTGTCAGTACAGACAGGGCATACTCCACATTAAGATTTAAGTTTTTTACCAAAGAAGTACTAAAAATCAAACTGTTTACAAAGTTTTCTTTTGGCGTAACTCCATTATCATTTACCATGTTTAATGAACTTGCATCGTCTTTGGCATAAAAACCAATCCAGCCTAATTTATATTGCGGTTTCTCAAAACCTACTTTTGCTCCATAACCAAAACGCTGATATATCGGAACTCCGCCAGAAGCATTTTCTGCTGAAACTGCTTTAAGAAGCTGTCCTCCCATTAAAGATATTTTAAAAGGGCTATTTGGTGTTAATTCTAATCCAACTCCTTTAAACGGATAACCGCTTAATGTGTAAGGAGAAAATGTCATACTAACATTTCCAATATATGCTTTTACCCATTTGTACTTAGGCATAATGCTCAATCTATTAAAATCAAATGGAGCAGTATATCCTAAATTGTTTCCTTGGTTGGTAAAACTATAAAATAACGGAACACTAAAATTAAAAGCACTAATGTTCAAACTTCCTGAAAAGAGATACGTAAAAGGTTCACGCGAATTTTCCATATTAGAATTGTAGTACATCATATTGGCATTAATATTACCTGTCACCTTAAAATTAGGTTTATAAAAATTCTGCAAATCTATATCCTGTGCATATCCTTTCCTGCAAAAACAACAGGCCAAAACGATACATAACCAAAACAAGATTTTATTATTTATTATCTTCATTTACTGGTTATTGTTTTTGGACTTTGATATCGCATAAAATGTAAGAACTTGTACCGTTCTTTACCATTTCTTTAATTTTAATAGCGCCCTTTCTGCCGTCTTGTGTCTTAAATAAAATAATTTTCGGATAGGTAAAACCAAATTCCTGTGCTCCTCCAGCGGTGTAACTTATATTTAATGCTTTTATAGGCGTATCATTTTCCATACTATCAAACTGCGCTTCGGTAAAATTTAAACCGCAATTGCACAAGTTTTGTGAGTTTACAAAAATGGTGCTTTGCGCATTTTTTAATGCTAAAAACCCGTAGTTATTGGCCTGATCTGGAGAGATAAATCTATTGTAGGTAAAATTGCTGTTTAACCCTTGAAATACAATATCTATTAAAGCACTATTCTCATCGTTAATCTCGTTTGCTTTGTAAACTTCGCGCGTTATTGTAGAAAACATTGCACCAATGTTGTTGCCATTATGTGCTGTGTTAATTCCTAATTTTATATTGGCAAATGTGCGAAGGTTTGTGTCTGGTAACACTGTAATTGTCGATTTGAAAACTTGACTTGTTTTGTCGTTAGACGCTTCCAAAATAACTTCATGAGTTCCTGCACTTGCAAAAACAACTGTTGGATTTTCTTCTGTAGAGACCGCTGGGTTTCCGCCCTCAAATGTCCATTTATAGCTTGTTGCACTGACTGATTTGTTTGTAAAATCAATTGTTACAGAAGCTTCATAATCATCATCTTCAAATTTTGGTTCATAGGTAAACAGACTCACCAAATATGGATTTACTGTAATAGTCTTAGTCTGCTTATCAGATTCAAAGCCATTCGATACCGTCAAAGTTATGGTATGTTCTCCTGGAGTTGTAAATATTACGTTTGGAGGTGTTTTTCCTGTAAAAGAAGCTGGCGAACCGTCCTGAAATTCCCATTTAAAAGTTAATCCTTCGCCAATAGTCGAATTCTTTAGAATTACCTCAACAGGAGAATAATTGCTTTTTACAATTTCATGAGTAAATTCAATATTGATTCCGTCTTTTATTTCAACAGTTTTAGTGAATTCTTGACTCTCTCCGTCTACATTTTTTGCTATTAATTTAATGATATAAGTTCCCTGCTTGCTGTATAAAATCTCGCCAGGATTTTTAGAATTTGAAACAGAAGGATTCCCTCCTTCAAATGTCCATTCATACGTATCTGCACCCGTTACTTTATTATCAATTTTAATAATAACGGGTATAGATTCATCCTGATCGACATAAGAAGTGGTAAACTCACCTTCTATGGCTATAGCAGTCTCTTGATAACAAGAAGTAATAACAAAAAATAAGAATAAGAGTAAAGTTTTTTTCATTCAGTGCATTTTAAAACACTGCAGTTATTAAAAAACCGCAGTGCTTTTTATTGTATAATTTGAATTTCTATCCCTTAAAAATTACAAGTAACGTTTGATGATTTTATCTGTAGCTAAAGCCCAAACAATATTATTTTTGTAAGCAATTGATTTTATAGGCTGTCCATGTGTATAATCAAGAGTCCATGTCACACCGCCATCTACTGTTTTGTAGATTTTATTTTCTAAAACAGCCCAGCCTGTATTACCGTCTTTAAAAGTGAATTTTGTAAATTTTTCTCCTGTATAAACTTTAGCCCAAGTATCGCCACCATCTGTAGTTTTGTAAAAGGTGGTAGAAGTTGCTCCATTAATTAAAAGAAAACCGTTTGCTTTATCAGCGAAAGATATTTCATTAACAGACGAATTTGGTTCATTCTCCAAATAATGTTCTTTCCAACCATCTGTTTCATTACTTTTAAACAAAACAAATGGGTATCTTACTGTTTTTATCGTTTTTTGTCCAGCTACCCAGATATGATTGTTATCAATTTCTATAGATTTATTGACAGATCCTCTATCATAACCTTCATCGTTTAAATGTGCATCATAAACTTGTGTAAAGTCAACTCCATTAGAAGTTGTGAAAACATCTCCAAATTGTGTAACAATAGTTCCATTTGTCATATTATCGTCTACATATAAACAATATGAAGTCTGCACATCTTTTACTTCACCAAAATTTGCAAATGTGTCAATTCCTAAATAACCTCCTTTAGCAATTTTTGAAATTCCAAAACCTGTGTGAGACCACCCTTCATCATTTTTAGTAGCATAGAATCCAGCACTAAAACCATTAACTGCCCATTGATTCCAAGTAACTCCACCATCTAATGTTCTATAAACACGTGCCCCAGTTATATCTGAGTTTAGATACATTACTTTATCATTAATAACCATAATGCGTGGTATTCCACCATCCTCTTTTAGCGTATTCTCTTGCGTTACCCAACTTGTCAGTGAAGGAGCTGGAAGAATAGCAATATTTCCGTTATAACCATTCGTAATCTCATTATAGATCTCTTTATCTAAGATTGTTATAATAATCTTTGGTAGTATTTTTTCGGTTTGTGGCAAAACGAATTTAATTTCGGTAGCTGAAGTCGAAACAATTGTTGTTGCCAATCCATCAAAAGTTATTTTGATGTCACTTATTTTGTCTGGAAAATTTTCTCCAGTTATTGTAATTGTTTCACCTACTTCACCAGCGTTTTTAGAATACGCCGTTAATTTTGGTGTTTTTACTACCACTTCTGGCTGTTCTGGTGTTGCATCATTTGAATCTGAACTACAACCATTTAACACCAATAAGAATTGTAATAATGTAATTGCTAAAATTTTGTTTTTCATTATTTTACCTATTTCTATAATTATTTAGTTGTATTATATCTGCTACCTAATGTATAACCATTACCAACCAATGCCCTTACAACATTCATTGCTGTAATATCTTGGCTCATTTTGTAACCTACTGGATTTCCTCTATTTTCGAAAGCTGCTTTAAAGACTTTTCCGTCAAATGTAATTACCTCTTGATTTAACAACTTTTCATATCCGCTAAAAGTTCCGCCTCTGGCGAACCATGTTCCAATTAAATTATTATCAAGATCTATAACCTCATACTTTAAATCTCCGTTTGGAGAAGGTGAAGTCACTTTTATAAACCCAATTCTTTTATCGTCTATATTCTCATTTTGTGCCTTAATGCTAAAAATGGTGCCATAATCATCAATCGCTAACTGATACGTATCTGCAATTTTATTAGCATTATCTATTTCTCCTTGAACTCCCAAACGCTTCGTCGCTATACCAGCCGATGTCCCATTTATAAAACTTTCGATTACTTCTTTGTTTAAGCCTTCTACTCCTATCATATCTCTGTCTAATAATTCATAGACAATACTGCGGTCGTAATTGAAAGCACTGAATTTTCTGCTTTTATTCTTAAATTCTAATTCGTTTGATTTTCCCGTCGTTTCATCTTTAAGTTCAATCCACGGCAATACCAAAGACTCTTCATTTGGAGCTTTCTTTAATTCTGCCGTTATGGAATAATTTTTATCTACACTGAAAATTGTAAACAACGGTTTTTTGCCCTCTACAAATCCTATTGTTTTATCGTCTAATTTTATTTCTCCTTTGTCAATTTTTAGTTTTTGTGCAAAACTGCAAAGGCTAATTAGCATTACTATTAGGGTTAAATAATATTTTTTCATGTGTAAATTTTTATTTTTTTCGTTATATCAAATATTCATAACTTGCTTTTATTCTCTAATACTAATATTGAGTTTCTAAAATTTCAATTAATTCACTTAATAAATTCTCGTAGGGCTGATACTTATCTTTATCTTGTAAAACCGCATTTCCCGCAAGATTTATGAGGGTTTGTTTATATTCATTATAATTAGGATTAGAACAAATTTTCATAATTATAATTTTTTTCAAATTCCCCTTACCAGGTAAATAATTATTTAAATCTTCTTCAAAAACTTTATTAATAATTTCATCATTAACATATTGGATATTACTATATTTTTCCCAAAATGGAGTAAAATACTGTATAATCATTTCTTTATAGTGTTGGCATAAAGCATTTAACTTTTCCTCATTTGTTGATAAATCATAATTGCGGAATTGTCCAAATGAATCCCATATTTCGTTAAAATTATTATTCGTAAATTCATTAAATCTTATAGTTGGAAAAAGTTGTTCCACATGCAATCCATGCTTAACTATTAAGTCAAGCAATAATTTTTCGACAACAGTTATTTCAGTCCAACAATGAAATCCTCCATGTGATACTTGTTCAGAAGGATAGTTTGTATGTCCTAATCCAACATACAACACATCCTTATAACCATCTTTTACATTCTGAAAATATAAAGCATTTTCATTAATCTCGATTTTAAACCTAGAAAACTCTGGAAAGTTTTCCGATATAAAACCACTTATATAATCATTTACAAAATCTAACTTCCTACTCATTTTTCTGAAATTTTAGAACTTTTATATACACCTTGCCCATTAGAATATATTTTAATAAATCCATTTTTAACTATATTTCTAAAAACTTTATTGCCATTTTGAATTTCAATGTTTTTCCCTTTAATATCCGTTGGTGGCATTTTAATAGATTTTAAATAGTAACTATTCATACCCATAGCCTTTTTTTGGTTATCTGTAAAACTAGTGCCTTCACTTAATTTTGTATCAGCAATTACAACATCCCACTCATCTTCGTTAAAAGCATTTTTAACTTTTTTAATAAATACAAAATCAGCAATAAAATACTGTCCTTCACTTGTACACGAAGTTCCTTCATTTATACAAAATTGCACTTGACTCAATATTTGTCTTTCTCCTAAATCTGGTATATACTCAAGTAAATCTTGAAACTCTGCGCTATCACTATATTTTAAAGCTGTTTCTACCGCTTTTTCAAAATCTTTTCCTAATTTGAAATAATTTTGACGTTTAGCATCTTCTTTAGAATATTTTACCCATTCTACAATGATATCATGCAATTCAGAATTTAAAGGAACTTCTTCTATCTTTTCAGGAGTTAACAATTCATACTGTTCGGGAGTATATACCACGCTCTGTTTATGACCAACAAAACCTTTTGCATAATCTATATGATTATTTAAAAATTCAACAAATCCAGATACTCTTTCTAAATCTCCTGTGAATTCTTTCAAGGTACTTTGCGTATTGCTGGCATCAGAAAATTTTAATATCTCGGCTGTTACCTGTTTATTAAGTTTATCCAATTGTATTAATGTATTCCAATCCTTACGAGCAAACTCTTTCTTATTATCATATAAAGTATTCCAATTAGTGATAGTAGCATTACTGTATTGTGAAATATGGGTTGATAATGTAGATGTCGTTTTCAATATATCATCTAAGAAGATTTTATTATCAGCTGTAATAATCAATTTATTTAATACTACACCAACATTACTACTCAATAAATTATTATATAGTTTATCTACGCCATCTTTTTTTCCTGTCTCGGCTAATAAGCTACGGAATTTCATACAGTTAACGACACCAAATTTAGTATACACTGTACAGTCATTTTCTTCTCTTTCTTTTAGTTTTTTAGCGACTTCTGGTGATGCATAGACTACTTGTGGTGTATCTTTTGTTAATTCGTTTACTGCAACAATTATTTCTACTGCACCATTTAATCCTACATAGTAGCTTACATTGTAGGGCATTAATTGTGTCGCACTTCCTATCTGCACTTCAGGTATTAACTTAGTTGCCAAATCTATTTTAGGAAACTGTATAAGTTTGCCCTTTGGTAGTAATGAGTACTCTGGATACAATTCAGAATTTAGTTTAAATACTGCATTTCCATCATAAGAAAAAGATTTGTTATAATTTGTAGCGCCAGCAGTATGGATTACATTTCCTTCATTATTTACATCTCTTACTATTGTCATTGCACCTCTTTCTGCAGTAATAGCTGTACCTGATGCTGTTGTCGTTGGTTTTATATACCCGCCTGTGTTATCGAAAAGAGGGACTACTTTCCCCATATTTGTCGAAGCATTCTCAGCATCGACAATCATTTTTTCTCCCTTTATTACACTATTAAGACTGCTTATGTTTTTTATGCTAGAATAAATATTAATTCCTCCATCTAGTAAGAGTAAATAATTATAAAATGTATTCCATTTTTGTAATGCTATTTTTTCTTGAGGACTTAACGTTTTGTTTCCAGTCTGACTTAGTAGCTCTAAATTTGTAGCTGATGCTGAAATTACTAATGCCGAAGATAAAGCCTGAAGCCCTGCAACTGAAACAATAGATTCACCAGCTATTAAAAGTTCCAACGAAGCACCATATGTAAAAACAGCCCCTACAATTGCTATAGCCGAAGTAGCTATTTGAGTGTTTTGTCCACTAACAACTCTATTACCAATTTCTTGTAAAAACAAAGCATAGATAGCTTTTGTTTTTATTGTTTTACCAACCTGTAGACCTATGGTTTCCTCCATATCTTTTGCCATAATCAACGTAACATCATCCCAAGGATTTACATAATAATTATCATCGATTTGGACAGGGATATCATTTCTTAGAAAATCTCCTTTTTGCTTTACATTTAACTTATTTTCACCATTAAGAGTTAATTCAGATTCATCTACTGTAACATCGAAGTTACCTACTTTAAATTTATTCGAACCAGAAAACCAATTTTCATAATAAATCATTATAGGATTAATATTGGTAGGGATGCTAACCTGTTTATCCAAAAATGTTTTGTTCTCTACAATTGGTTTGTCTATAACAATTGATCCGTTACTTGCTACAAAACCTGATAAGACTTTTAAAATTTCTGCTGTCAATACCAAATCTGGATTCTCTCTAATTAAAAAGTTCAGTTTTGTTCTATTTGCATTATCTTTTGAATTCAGGAATGTATTAACAAACCATGCCTGCTCTTCGCTTGAGGCCGTATTTAACAGTTTAATTATTAAATAATCCTTTCCTTTATTTATACGTGTAGGTATATAACCACCTCCATAAGTACTGTAAGGATGGGCTACAATTGAGTTATGAAACATTAGTTCATATAGTTTGTATCTTGTTTTTTTGCTTAATTTAGCAATTACACAATCATCAACATTACTTAATAATTCACTAATTTCAACTGCACCAATATATGTAGTAACGTCCATTCTTTCTTCAAAAGAAGCAATAAACTTTTCTGTACATGTTGCCCCCTGAATAGCATCAATTAATTTATCGAGACAATCACTAGTAATTATATTTTTTTGATCCTGAAGATCAATACATTTACAATTTTGCTTATCTATATCATTACACTTTCCAGTTAAAAGATCGTATGGTATTGCTGTCAACTTTGCTAATACATCTTTAAACTTCTGCTTTTGCACATCTGTTAAATCTTTTCTGCCATCAACTAATTGTTGATATTCTTGATTACTAGCTGAACAACCAACAAAACCAGAATATACCACTTTTGTAGTATCATTTTGATTTATATATTGATCAATATAGCTTTGTAATGCAGATTTATTTTCTGCTTTTATTAGAGCTTTAATTTCTGAGTATTTAGTTCTAACAAATTTTCTTTCTTTACAATTTTTATTATTGTTTGCAAGTAACCATATTGTACTATTCTCAGAAGGAGTGTTAACCGTTTCAGGATAGTCTTTACCTGTTTTAGTTTGATATTTTTTACCTGTCCAATAATAATATTCTTTTACTTTAAGCTCATTTTTGTAAACAAAACCTCCAACAAAAGGATCATCTACAATTGTAGCATCGGAAACTACACTACTTGTGTTTGTGCTCACAAGTTTAAAATCAGGTGAAATACCAAATCCTCCTGCCAATTCCCCACTACTCTGACTTTGAAACGCATATAATTTAAATGCAGGATCATTGATTTGTTTCCAATCTAAGTGATTTAAAACAGTACCTGAACTATAATCCATTAAGAAATCAGTGCTCGAGTCTACAGTTTTGTACTGTTCAAATGGATGCTCCAATTTAAAGATTCCGTGACCTAATTCGTGTGCTTGCTATTTTATCATCAGCTGATTTAAATACATAACCAAACTGTCCATTCAAGCGCATATATCCCTTCTGTCCAGTACTAGCTTCTTTATTGGTTATAAACAGTACATAACTATTTCCGTCACCTTTGTATAGTGCATTTATGTTTTGTTGAGCAAGCACTGTAAGTAGAAGTAATCGTATTTTTCTCTGTTTGAATTACACTACCTGAAACTACCTTATCTATATTTAAGACAACCTCTTTCTTAAAGTTAATTTTAACTCCAATTTTACTGTAAATCTCCTGAGTTTTAGCAACAATTTCATTAAGCCTATTTTCAGAATTATCATAAGTAGGAACAAGTGCAACATTAACATCTTTAGACGAGATATGTACCAGCATAAAGGCACCAATAACCTGCCATTTTTTGCCTTGCTTTACAGTAGCTAATATTTCTTCTTCAGCATAACTTAAATTTCCTTTTACAGTAAGAACAAATACATTATCAGTTCTTTTAAAGTCAATTTTTGCTCCGTTTTGGGTTTTAAAAACTATACTGTCTAGTTTTATGTTAGAATCTGTAAGTTTTACTGTCGCTATAACCGTATCTGAATCGCCATTTAAAACTGCTTTATATGGCAATACATTATCACCAGCCTTTGCGTACATTTTCTTTAAAGCAGCAGATGCATTATCTGGCATTACGTCAAAAGCATATTTGCTTCCGTTTCCAGAAAAAGCAATCGAAATGCCTTTTGCCGTAAATCCCGTAGCTTGACCACTTTTATCTACACCATCTGTATTTTCTGGTAATGGTTTTCCGCCTTCGGCAACTGCAACACCTTGATTGCTTCCATTTCCTTCGCTGTCTACGGTATACACTTTTGGAGGAACTATAACTTTTCCATCCTTATCTACAACTCCGCTATCAGTAATTACGGTATCTTTTCCTCCTGGAATAGTGATTTGCTCGCCATTTTCACCATTTACAACTATATCGCCATTGGCATTGATGACGATATCTTTAATTACAAAAGGAACTTTCTCTTCAATTTGCCCACCTTTTCCTTCTCCAGTAAAATCTTCTACATCAGTGACATTTTTCCAATCTGGATTATAACTGGTCTCAACAACCCCGCTTATTAATTGATAATCGGTATTTATTACGATATCCTTAAACTCTACTGCAATTTTAGTATCGGCTAAATAAGGAACAATTATGTAACCACGTCCTGAATATGGGCTATTTTTTCCTTGCAGTTCTAAAATTGTAACAGGGAAATCGCCGGCCTTGAAAGTTTCGCTTTGAATTAAATTGGTAAGCGGTTTTTGATTCTGGATATTGATTTGCGGTACAATACCACAATTGTATGCAGGAACTCCATTACTTTCTGTTGGTGTTGTAAAAGTACTAGTGTTGGAGTAAGTAAATGACTGAACGCCATCTTCGGCTGGATCACAACTTGATCCAACTCTAAATTCGTAGGTAACTCCTGGCTCTAAATTGGTAATTAAACTCTGCCTATTTAAACTATTTGACGAGAACCATTGTGCATTACGAACATCTTGTTTTTTATATTGTACTTGATATCTTGTGTGTTCTGGAATTCCTTCCCAAGTAATTTTTACACTTTTTGAACTTTGGGCTTCGCTTAATAAAAACGTTGGCGCAGCACAAGACGCAGTGTATTTAAAAGAATATATTTCGCTATATCCATCATTTTTGAAAACAGAATTTTCTGAAAGTCCTGTTGTAGAAATTGCCCTTACTCTCCATGCATAACGCAAACCTGGAGTAAGTATTGGCATGCTCAAATTGTATAAAACAGCTGTGCCATACAAAGTTTCTTCATATAAAGTTGGCGACATTTGAAACCCAATTTGAGGATCTAATGTTGGATCTAAAAGCTGTTTTAACTCAAATTTATAGGATATGTTTGTTGCATTGATCTGACGTGGTGTCCATGTAAATAAAATATTAGGAAACTCTGTCGAAGCAATTTGCTCGTTTTTTTGCGGCGTATTTAATAACGGCGGATCATTTAATATTAGATATAAATTGGCGCAACTTTTTTGAGATATTTTTTGATTGGTTACAAAATCGTACATCTCAAAACAAAAATTATACATTCCCTCTGGCAACGGATTCGCATATTGCGCTGGAGTCATTCCTTGCAGGTTTTCTAACCTAAAAAGCGATGCAATATCAACATTGGTTAAGGTTTGCAGTTCCCCTCCATTTATATATATAGGCCTTTGTTCTTGTGCATAATCAGACGTTTGGATATTTAGTCCGTTGCCTTGTATGTATAGTTTTAATCGTACTCTTCTTTGCGATATCGAAATATCGGTCGGATTAATCAACAATTGCATCTTTGTATCCATACTTGTTGCATAATCGGATATTTTGACACTGTACGGACTATTAAAAACCGGTGTTAACTGAACTGGATATAATTGTGCATATCCAACTGCATTAAAAAACAGAAATAGAACAAAGAAATATATGTTATTGAAAAGGTTCTTCATTTTTTAATTGATGATAATTTTTTTAACCAATGTTTGCTGTCCAGTCTCTAGTACGACTATGTAAATACCAGATTGTAATGAGGTATTAAAATCTACCTCATACTTTTTCTTTCCTGATTCCTGTTTTTGAATCATGGTATTTTGTCCTGAAGATGAGAACAGTCTTAAATTTATCGCACTACTGTTTTCTAAATTTACAATTGCTTTAAAATTACCATTGCTTGGATTTGGGGTTACAATAAAATCTATAATAAATTGTGATGCAGTGTCAGTATTTGGTAGCGTTCCGCGCTGTTCTACCATAATGTTTTTGGTGTAAACTGCATAACATTCTCCTTGTGTCTGCTTTAAGCCAATTGAATAAACTCCAGTTGCATCAAACTTTAAAGTGATGTATTTTTCTTTTTGTTCTACAACTTTTACTCCGTCTGGAACAACCCAACCTGTACTTTCTCCAAAAGGATTACTTGTATTAACCAAAATTACTTCTTCGTCTAAATAAGCTTGAGAACTCAATAAAAATTCTGCACTAATTGCTGTTTGGCTTGTCTTAATTACAATTTCGTCTTCGCCAATACATCCTAGAGCGGTAGTTACTTTTACATGATAAGTTCCTGCTTTTGACACATTGATTTTGGCTTCATTTGAAGTGAATCCGTTTGTAGATGTCCAACTGTATTGTGCCTGCGGATCTTTAATTGATGCATCTAAATCTAAACTTTGATCAATGCACAAAGTTCTATCTGGACCAACATTGACAATAACAGGATCTGGGTCTTTTAAAACAAATCTCTTTTTGTAAACACAACAATCTGGGCAAGTTATAGTAACTTCATAATTTCCAGCAGTAAGATTATTCAAATCTTTTGTAACTGCACCTGTATTCCATACATAAGAATATGGCAAATTGCCTCCTGTAACATTAAGCGTTATCGATCCGTCATTTCCTTTATAACAAATAGGATCTTTTACTGTTTCTGTAGTAAATATTCCGTTAGGATCTCCAACAAAAATACTTCCTTGAACCACGCATCCTTTTGCATCTTTAACTATTACAAAATAATTGTTTGTTGTAATATTTTCTATTTTATGAGTTGTTTCTCCGTTTGTCCATTCGTATGTATAAGGAGGTGTTCCACCTGTTACATGCGCATCTGCCCAACCATCGTCTCCAGTTGTACAACCCACATCAAACTTAGTAAAAGTCAATTTCAACGGATCTGGTTGTGGAATATACTTCTCAAGGTCTATTTCTTTAACTAAAACATTATTCACATAAGTACCTAGTTTAATTCCGTTGGCATCTTCAATGTTTAACGCATAAGTACCTTCTGAAAGATATTCTGCTGTATCCCCTGTATTATTCCAAATAGTCCAAGAACCATTGGCTTGTTTTTTCTTCCAAGTATAATAATATGGTAATCCGTTATTTTTTCCTCCTGCAAGTTTAATACCTCCCGTTACATGCGCTTTTAAAATACCATCTTGCGATTCATCTCGTTGATTATCTAATGGATTAGCATCTGTTTCATTTCCAAATTCATTACTCACATTACATGAAATAGTACGAATCACTTCAAAAGTAACTTCAAGCGGATCTGGATCGTCTAATTCTGTAACAGAATTTGCTACTATACAACTTGTTTTATTTATTGCCGAATTGTAATTAGCATCACGAACTGTTAAACTATAAGTTTCCTCTGGAAGTCCGTTTAAGGTTATCGTATAGATGCCATCGCTAAAACTTGTAGTTGTGGTAGTTTGCACTACTCCTTTACTATTTTTCCATTCAAACCAATAAGTATTATCTGTCGCTATTGTTCCGCCTGTTACTTCAACTACAATTTTTCCATTTGTGGCTTTATAAAAACTCGGATTTAAAACCTCAGTATATTTAATAGAAAGTGGTGCATCAGGTCCATCAATAAAAACTTCAGCATACGCAGTACAACCTTTTTTATCTGTTGCGATAACCCAATAATCTCCTTTCTTTAAAACCGTATTTTTGTCCGATTTATATTCATTAGACCATACGTAAGTATAACCTCCGCTTCCTCCTTCTGCAATTGCAGTTGCCCATCCATCGTTACCTCCATAACAAAACGCATCTCCCTTATCAATTTTTACTGATAATACCGGAGGCTGTTCCATTAATTGAATTGAATCTTTTGCGATCCAATTTCCATTTGTATAAGTCCCTAAAATAACATTATTTCTATCTTTAACATTAAGGGCATAATTTCCGTAAGAAAGATTAGAAATGATAGAATCTTGTACCGCTAAATCTTCCCAAGTGCCATTGTCTCTTTGTTTTTTCCAAGAGAAATAATAAGGCAATCTGTTATTTGCTGAAGCTTCCAAAGGAGTACCGCCTGTAACGTGAGCTAACAAAATTCCGTCCTGCGATTCGTCACGCTGTCCATCTTTTGGAGTTGTATCTTTTTTATCTCCATATTCATTTTTCGCGTTACACGAAATATACCTAACAATTTCAAAAACTACTTTTAAAGGATCTGGCTCTGTTAATTTAAATTTAGATTCTACTACACTACAATTAACTGTCTGGCCAGTTGCTTCATTGTAATTTTTATCTTTGATAGTTAAAAAATAAGAGTCTGCTGGAACATTGTCTAAAGTAATGGTATATACTCCATTTTCGACTTCGGCAGTTGCATTTTGTACAACTCCTTCTAAATTTTTCCATTCGTAATCATATAGCCTATCTTGATTTTTTGACGGATCAAATGCTGTTCCACCTGTAATCTTTGCAACAAGTTTTCCGTCATTTGCACCTGAAAAAGTAGGGATTTTTATTGTTGAATAATCAATCATTACCTCTTTAAGAGGTTGCTTTATTTCAATACTGTCTTTTACAAAACAACCTTTTATTCTATCAATAACATCAACATAATAAGTCCCTGCAACCAAATCTTTTATTTCGTCTCCTACTACAGCATTTTTGCCTGGTCCGTACCAAGTATAAGTATAGGTAGATTTTCCGTTTTTAATAGATGCTTTAACTCGACCATTGGCGCCTTCAAAACAAGAAACATCTGTTGAGTCAAATACAACCTCCATCGCTTCAGGTTCATCTATAGAAATTTCAACTGCTATTGGAGTTTGCTCTGTTAATGTATAAGTTCCGTGCATTATTCCGTTAGCATCTTCCACATTTATCGAATAAGTTCCTTTAGGACGTTCACTTATTATTGAATCATTTACATTCAAATCCTCCCAAACATCTTTAGAAACCAACTTCTTCCAATGAAAAATATAGGGTAATCCTTTATCGAATATTTTTCCTCCTGAAGCTAAAGCTACTAAACTACCATTTGATGCTAATTCAGTTTTTTTATTCCCTTCCTCGCCAAGGTTTGCTGAATTACAAAAAATGTCTTGTTTAACTTTTAACTTTATCGAAATTGGTTCTGGATCATCTAAAATAGCAAGATCTTTTAATGTTAAATCACAGCTAAAATTATCTGTCACTATCAAAGTATATTTTCCCTCAGGAACATTATTTAACCTGATTGTATAAATTCCATCAAAAAAACTTGCTGTTGAATTGGTTGCATCTATAAGATCACCTTTTTCATTTCTCCATTCATAAGAATATTTATTACCGTTAATTGGAGTCCCTCCTTTTACCGAAGCTATAACAGATCCGTTTTGAGCTCTATAAAAAGTAGGGTGACTAAGAATTATATCACTCGAAAGAGCAAGAGGAGTTTTAGGCTGATCGATTATCTTTGACAATACTTTTTCTTTATCATCTGATGTTTTTGCTATACAGCCAATAGTATCATTAACATCTTTTATTTTTCTAACTTTAACAAAATGTTCTCCAAGACCAAGGTCTCTTATCGTAGTTTTATCTGCATTTAAAAAAGTGATCCACGTAGCTCCACTATCTAGTGAATATTGGTAAATGCCATTCGCAGTTCCTCCTGTGGCTACGACATCAATTGCACCATCGTTTCCTTCAAAACAACTAATATCTTTCTTTTCAATAGAAAAATCTACTGGTGTTGGAGATACAATTGTAAAACTCGTTTGGTGTTCTGGATCCATTACATAAGTATTGGCCTTAAAGGTTCCTTGTTGAAAATACCCTAGCAATTTAAGGGTTGTTAACCCTTTGTTTAAATTTCCAACTGTATAGGAATTATCGGCCTCTAACTTTTTCCCGTCAAGAATTCCATCTTTAGTAATGTTAGGAACATCTTCTCCATTCATTCCGTCAAAATCAAGCGACAAAATTTCTCCAGGATCTAAGGGTCTGCTAAAATTTATTTTTACCTTACCATCATTAGTATCAAAACAACTTGTCTCAATAGGCTCTACCGATAAAATATGCGGAGCAGATCTTACATAAAGCAATTCAACAGTACTGCCATATTCATTAGCCCTTAACGTTATTTTTTTACCAACTGCTTCATAAGGTAAAAAATCTTTGCATAATATGTTTAGTGAATTTTTGCCTTGGTATTGGACAGGAAGACTTCTCCAAACATCTACCCAAATCGTTATAAAACCTATTTTAATTTGTCTTCTTTCGCCTTCAATATGGTACATCCAATCGAAATATTCGCTTCTAACACCCGAAATTGCTGGTATATTAATTAAACTTTCGGTACCAATTATATTATTAAGAGTATTTGGGTTAGTTAAATTGATTACAGGATAAGTTTGAACTCTAAATGTTCCATAAACATAATAAGCAAAAACACCTGTGACATTGGCATCGTCCCAATCTTTATAGGTAATATCTTGTTTTCTGCTTACTGGAACAGTGACTGCTTTTTCTTGTGTAATCTTACATCCTCCACTTCTTGTTCTCCTTCTGGTATACAAAGAAACACTGGTTGCTAAATTACTTTCGGTATAATCTCTTTCAAAACTACCCGATTTATCTTGCCAAAAATCACTATCATCTTTTAAAGAACTTAAAGCTCCAATACCATCTAAACTAACTCTTCCTAATCCACCATTATTACAACCATCACCAGTCGCATTTCCCATTTCGGCAGTAATTATTGCATGGTAATTAGCGCTTCCCGATAAATTTACCTGAGCATGCCCTAATCCATAAACCAACAAAATAACAAATAAGTAAAATTTCTTCATAGGCTTAATAAATAACTGTTAGGGTCTCTGCTTTTGCTGGACTATCGTTTTCTAGATTTGGAACCAGATGATATTCGTATTCCTTATTAATTTTTAAGTTTTTATCTTCTAAAGTGAAAACAGTGCTGTTTAATTCTTTCCATAAAGTTGGCGGAAGACCTTTTTCATTTTTATAGATGCTAAGCCCCAAAACCTTGCCTTTGTTTTTGGCATAATCCCACGAAAGAACTATTTTTCTGTTTTCTCTATCTGCCGTTCCCTGCAAAAATGTAATAACCTTTACTGGCGTAAAATTTAAAACACTAACAGTTATGACAGAATGATCTAATGAAGACCAAAGATTGCTTTTATCCTTAGCCAAAATAGCATATTGATAGGTCTTTTTATTCTCTATTCTATCATCTGTAAATTCTTGGATAGTATCGTTTATCTGTTTTATTTCAAGCCATTTTTCCTGTCCTTTTTCTCTTCTTCTCAGGCTATGACTTACAACATCTTCACTATAGCTTCGTATCCACTTTAAGTGCACTTTGCCATCTTTATTGTCATAATCTTTAAAGATTGGCGCTGCCGGCGGAATTTTATCTGGTTTATCTAATACCAAAATATCAGAAGGATCCGAAATATTATAACGCATATCTTCAGCGACAATTCTATAATAAACTTTACTGTTAGTCATTTTTAAACTCACGCTATCTTTATACTCTGTACCGATATAAGATTGATGGTAAATATCTACAAATTCTTCACCTGACGTATTTGCTCTTAAAATTCTGTATCCTCGTAAATCTTTTTCTTGATTAGGTTTCCATTTTAGTCTAACCGTTCCGAGACTATCAATCACACCTTCCAAACCAATTGGCTTAGCTGGCGGTATAGAATCGACAGGCTGAACCAACATGCTTTGCGAGGTTAATCTTTGATTATTTTTTCCGACAACCGAAATCGTGAAATAATTAGATGGATAAAGACTTTCTTTAAAATTGAGTTTTCTTTGAGATGGCGGAATAATTTTAGAAACAACCTTATATGGTCCTTTATCATTATTCGCTAAATTAATTTCGTAACCCTGAATAAAACTTTCCGATTCTTTAGGATAATCCCATTCAAGATTGACTTCATTTGAATTTAAAATAGAATAATCTACCAATCTTGCAGGAGTTACTATAGTCTGCAACGCCTTTTGCCGTTATAGGCTTTGTAAATTCTCCTTTTTCTCCAAACGAAGTGATACCATATAATCTATAATGATAGATTTTGTCGTTTACACTAAGTGTATCAACATAATACATGTTTTTAGACGGATTTTCGTCTTTATCATTTAAATTAACGAGTGCCGTATTGGATATCGGAGTATAATTAATTCCATCTGAAGATTTTTCTACCATAAACGAGGTATAAATTCTTTTGAAGGTTTCATAATCCCAAGAAAGAAGTACCTTTCTATCATCTGGAACTGCAATAAAATCTGTTGGAGCAGGAAGAACAGTATAGTCTCTCAAGCCAATCATATAAGAGGATTCTTTTACCTGCGGACTTTCAAAAACCTTTACTTGGTAAGCATATACCTCATTACTCTTTACATTTTTATCTATGTATCCCCAACCTGCTTTTACAGCTCCTTCAAAACTCATATCTGCAGCATATAAAGCAAAAGTATATCGCTGATCCAGCTCGTCGGCCATATTTACTATTTTTGCTAGATCACCTTCTTTTGCACCAGTTACTTCAAAGCTTTCGCCATAAATAGATTGTGCAATTATAGTCGCATTACTATCTTTCTGTACAAAATCGATCCAAGAGTCTAATGGTTCGGGAGTTAATGGCTTTTGAGTAAGAAGCGTTTTTTCAGGTTTAGGTAAGACAACGCCATCGCGTAAAACTGTAGTTCTGGTAATTGTAAATCCTTTTTTATTTGCTTTCTGCCATTCGGCTGGAGAGTTAACGGCCCAGCGAATTAAGATTTGATCCTTTTGTGCTCTGGCATTCACCATAACAGCGAGCACGTTTAGTCTGTGAATAGGATACGGATATAAACAATAAAAAGAAAAAAATAAACTTATTTGGGGACATAAGATGTAATTATTTCCATGTTAAAAAAAACAAAAGTAGTTTTTTTAATTATTATTTAAATACGGTTTCCCGTACTACAATGTAACAACATGCAAACAAAAAAAACATAATACTCTAACACACAATAACATATATTAAAAACCCGCCGTTTTTTTCTTATAAATTCAATCAAAAAATATCATTTTTAAAATTTTTATAAAATATTTCCTATTAAGAAAGTATTTGCTAGTGATAAAAACAAAGCCCTAAAATTCATTTAATTTGTCTTTCTGTAATTATAAATCGCCAAAGCATTCAATACAATTGCAAAAACAATCAGATACAATAATTCTGTCCCCACTTCTTGTAGGCCACTTCCTTTCAAAACAATAAGGCGAACCACTTTTATAAAATGTGTAACAGGAGTAAATTCAGAAATTATTCTTGCCCAATTTGGCATACTGTCGGTGCTGGTAAAAAAACCGCTCATGAGCATAAAAATCATCATAAAGAAAAAGGCAATAAACATTGCTTGTAACTGCGTATCAGCAAAAGTTGAAATCAGAAGTCCCAAACCTAATAATGCAGTTAAATAAACTCCTGCAAAAAGATATAAAACCAAAAGACTACCAAGCGGAAATATTCCATAGATTAAATACATTACAACAAGGCCAATTGTAAATACAGTCATTCCAACAATCCAAAAAGGAATGAGTTTCCCAAGAATAAATTGCCACTTTTGAATAGGTGTTACATTAATCTGTTCGATCGTACCTATTTCTTTTTCCTTTACAATATTTAGCGCTGTAATAAATCCGCCAATCAAAGTAAGCAACAATACTAAAATACCAGGAACCATATAATATTTATATTCTGCTCTTGGATTATACCAATTTGTACTATTCAAGGTAATTATTGACGGAGAAACTGCGCTTAATTGCTGTGGCAATTTAACCCGAATATCTAAATCATTACTAAAATCTGCCAATACAACATTCAGGTAAGCATTTCCAATATTTGATTTGGTTCCGTTAATGGCATCTACAGCAATATTAACTTTCTGACTTCCTTCTCTAATTAAGTTTCGTTCAAATCCAGAAGGAATTTCTAGAATCAAGTCAGCATCTGCTCTTTCAATAAATTTCAAGCCTTCTAGATAAGAAGAGGGAGTTCCGACAATATGGAAATATCCCGAAGAGCCAATTTTATTAATTAACTTTTGAGAATACGAACTGTGATCGTGGTCTACATAAACAATATTTACACTTTTTACTTCAAAATTGGCCGCCAAAGGCAAAATAATCAACTGAAAAATCGGAACAAAGAACATCATTGCCAATATTGTTTTGTCTCGAAAGATCTGGCGAAATTCTTTCTGTAATATAAAACGCGAGCACTTTCATGACAATCTAATTTTAAATTTTTTCAGAGAAATAGTCAGCAGAAGAATCGTCATTACAACAAGTATTAAAGTTTCTTTCCATATATAAGAAAAACCTAAACCTTTGAGCATAACCGCTTTTACAATGATGTAATAATAGTGTGAAGGAATTAAATGAGAAATAGCTTGAAATATCCAAGGCATATTTTCTAGCGGAAACATAAATCCTGTTAGCAGTAAAGTGGGCAACATCATTCCCATCATCGATATTAGCATCGCTGTTTGTTGCGAAGCCGTTACATTCGAAATCAATAAACCAAGCGAAAGACAAGTAATGATAAATAAAATACTTTCTACAAAAAGAAGCAGAAAACTTCCTTTTATTTCAACATTGAGCAGATAGACCGAAAGGAAAATAATGATAACAAAATTGATAATGGAAAGCACTAAATACGGAATTGCCTTTGCAATTAGAACCATTATGGGTTTAAAAGGCGAAACGAGCAAAATTTCCATAGTACCCAATTCTTTTTCTCGAACAACCGAAACCGAGGTTAAGGCAGTGCTGACAATCATAAAAATCAAAGCAATTACACCAGGAATAAAATTAAGCGAACCGTTCTGTTCTTCATTATAAAGCTGTCTTAACTCAGGCAAAATCTGATAATTGAATCTTGTCGTAGGATTTAATTCTTGCTGGTAATCTCTCACAATTGCATTTAAATAATTCGTTACAATTGTTGCTGTATTTGGGTCTGACGCATCGGCAATTACTTGAATTTTTGCTCCTCCAAGACGCTGCAGATCCGAACCAAAATTTGATGGAAAAATAACCGCACATTTAATGCTTCCATCTTTAAACCTATTCTCAATATCCTTGTAATTCAAAATTGGCTTTTCGATATGAAAATAAGAACTTGAGCCTATTTTTCTTATAATTTTCTCTGTATGAATGTCATGTGAATTATCCTGAATAGCAATTCCGATATTTTTGACTTCACTGCTTAAAGCAAAACCAAAAAGAACAATTTGTACAACAGGAAGCCCAAAGAGAATCAAAAGTGTTCTCTGATCTCTAAAAACATGATAAAATTCTTTTCGAATAAAAGCCAAAAATCTTTTCATACTAATCTGATGTTCTTTTGGCATTTCTCGCCAATTCATAAAAAACCTCATCCATAGAAGTTGCATCAAAACGTTTTTTTAATGCAGACGGAGAATCTATTGCGGCTACGCGCCCATCAACCATAATGCTTATTCGATCGCAATATTCGGCTTCATCCATATAATGAGTGGTTACAAATACGGTAATTCCGTTGGCTGTGGCTTCATAAATCATTTCCCAAAATTGTCTTCGAGTTATAGGATCAACACCGCCAGTTGGTTCATCCAGAAAAACAATTTTCGGACGATGAAATACTGCAACCGAAAAAGCCAATTTTTGTTTCCAGCCCAAAGGCAATCCGCCAACCAACTTTTTTTGCTTCTTTTTCTAAACCTAAAGTCGAAATTAAATCAGTGCTCCTTTCTTTAATTTCAGGTCGAGAAACGCCATATACGCCAGCAAAAAACTCAATATTTTCAAGAATTGTCAGATTATCATACAAAGAAAACTTCTGACTCATATAACCAATATTCTTTTTAATTTTTTCCTGCTGTTTATAAACATCAAATCCTGCTACACTTGCTTCGCCAGAAGACGGATAAGAAAGTCCGCAGAGAATGCGCATCGCTGTCGTTTTTCCCGCACCATTGGCGCCTAGAAAACCAAAAATTTCACCCTCACTGACTTCAAAACTAATTTTATCAACCGCTTTAAAATCACCAAACTGTTTGGTTAAATCTTTACAAATTATAGCTTTATTTTTCATGCAGGATTACTTTTGATTCTGTTGAATTATCTTGCTCTCGCATCAAACGAATAAAACTGTCCTCGATCGTTGGCTCTATTTCTTTTACTTCTAAATTTTCAGGATTATACTTTTGTGCAATCGATTTGACCATTTCGACATTTGCCTGTTCTGATACTAATGTTAGATGAAGAAATTCTCCAAAGGCATCACAATTTTCAATTTCTTTTTCGACTCTAAGATTTTGCAAAAGCTTATAAATATGATCTGCTTTTACAGCAAAAAGTGTTTTCGGAAAACTTTTTATAATTTGCTTTGGCGTGTCAACCGTCATTATTTTTCCGTTTTGAATAAGAGCAATTCGGTCGCATAATTTTGCCTCATCCATATAAGGAGTTGAAACTACAATGGTAATATCTTGCTTTTTAAGTTTAGCTAGCATATCCCAAAATTCACTTCGAGAAACTACGTCAACACCAGTAGTAGGTTCATCCAAAAATAAAATTTCAGGTTTATGAATTAAAGCACAACACAGAGCCAATTTCTGTTTCATTCCGCCCGAAAGTTTTCCGGCACGTCTATCGTTAAAAGGCTTTATCTGATCGTAGATATCTTTTATCAATTCATAATTTTCTTCAATCGTAGTACCAAAAACAGTCGCAAAAAACTCAATATTTTCTTTTACAGTGAGATCTTGATACAAAGAAAATTTTCCTGGCATATACCCCACTTTATTTCTAATTTCCTGAAACTCCTTAACCACATCATGCCCTTCAACAGAAGCAGTTCCGCCATCGGGTAATAATAATGTGGTTAAAACGCGAAAAATAGAAGTTTTTCCAGCGCCATCTGGACCTATTAATCCAAAAAGCTCTCCTTTCTCCACCTCAAAAGAAACCTCATCTACAGCGACAAAATCGCCATACTTTTTAGTAATATTTTTTAGCGTAACTGAAGCCATATTTCCGTTTTATTTTGACCAAAGAACTTCACCATACATTCCTATTTTCAAGTAACCATCGTTTTTCACTCTTACTTTTATGGCATACACCAAATTGGCTCTTTCATCTTTGGTCGGAATTGTTTTTGGAGAAAATTCAGATTTGTTCGAAATCCAGCTAATAGTTCCTTGATATTCTTTATATTTCTTTTCGCCTTGGTCAATACGTACTTTTACTTCCTGTCCGATTTTAATTTGAGGCAATTGCGTCCCTGTAATATAAGCTCTTAAATCTAGGGTTTCGAGATTCGCAATTTTGTACAATGGTTTTCCAATTACAGCCATTTCATATTGTTCTGCATATTTTGCCAATACTGTTCCTTTTATCGGATTTACAATCACACTTTTGCTCAATTGATCTTGAATTCCTTTTAACTGAACTCCAACCGTATTTCCTTGCTGTGTCAAGTTCTCTGTTGTGGTTTCCAACGAACTTTTCTGTGCCGTTATTTGAGCTTGCAACGCGGCAACTTTAGAATTTGCATCATCAAGTTGTTTTTGCGAAGCTACTCCGCCTTTTACTAATCTTTCTGTTCGATTGCGGTCTAAAATAGCATTATCAAGTTGTTTCTTCAAACTTTCAGTCTGAATTTGTATTTGAGGTTTGCCGCTTAAAATTGCTTTTTCATTCTGGCGCAATTGCATTTTACTAATAGCCAATTGTGTACTGTCTATAAAACCAACTTTTTGTCCTGCTTGCAATTGTTGGCCTTCTTCTACATTCAATTGCAAAATTTGGCCATTTGCTTCGGCTGATAAAATCGTTTCGACAGCTTCAAAAGATCCAGAAGCATCAAAATCATTCTCTTTATTATGGCACGAAAACATCAAAATCGTTGGCATAAGAAAATATAAAAGCTTTATCTTTTTCATAATTTATAGAGTTAATTTCCTTTGATTGTTTGATACTCGTATTCTGACATAAGCAATTGAATTTCGTGCATAGCTTTTTCCGCGCGTGCATTTCCTTCTTTCTCAACAGAATTCAACAAATCTATTAACGGTCCTACGCCAGTATCGTATTTTAACTGATAGCCTTCTCGAATTGTCTGGCGGAGTTTTACAATATCATCATCGTCTTTTAAGATTGCTTTTTGCCTTTCGATATCTGCTGTCTTTTGATTCATTTGAAATCGAGTATTAAATAGAAAAGTTTCTTCTTGAACTTCTATTTTTTTCAATTCCTGTTGGGTCAGCTGTTTTTCGTTTGAATTTTTATATAATCCTTTAATATCCCAACCAACACTTAGTCCGGCAACTCCAACAGTCGAAATTTTATTAGCTCCCAAATTAATTCCTGGAGCCAAAACTACGCCTGCACCCAATAATCCAACTTTTGGCATCAGGCTAACTTTCTGCATATCTGATTGCGCATTTATAAGATTTCGCTGGCTCGCGAAAAGTAACTGCTCTGGACGTTTAATAATGGTATCAATACCGATAGAATTTAAAGGTTTACCCAATTTTTCCTGACTGATATTTTTCCCTATCAAATAAGAAAGCATTGTTTGATAACCTGCTTTAGTGTATTCAAAATCTTTTTTCTGTCGACTGAGATTCAGCTGTTCGGCTTTCATTTCATCAACATCTGTTTTGTAGGCTAGACCATTTTCATGAAGTTTTTTAACCTTATCAATATTATTGGAAAGAATAGCATTTTGAATTTGCAATTGTTTGAGCTGTTCATCGATAAGCAATACGCCAAAATAAAGCTGATTCACTCTCGATCGAAGATCATAAAGTGAAACTTCTAGTGAGGCCTTATCTGCATTGGATGATGCCTCAATAATCTTTTTCTGCGTTTTGGTCGCTCCCCCATCCCAAATGGTTTGATTTACTTGTCCGAGGCCAATAAACTTAAATTTACTATCATTTCCAGAATTTCCTAAAGTTGGAAAATCACCAAAAACATATCCTTCAATAGCTGTAAGACTTATTTGAGGCAAATAAGCTTTATTCGCATTACTCAAAGTATATTCTTTACTTTTTTCAATTAGTTCATATTGTTTGATTAAAGGATAATTTTCAACAGCTAGCTTATAACTTTGATCAATGGTCAAGGTTTGCGCCTGCGCCGTCATAAAGGACAAGATTCCGATATATTTAAAGTATAATTTCCTCATCATAAAATAAATTAACTCTAGTTAGTATTAGACCGCTGCAAACATCATAGTAATCCATATCGGGATTTTTTTCTTGCGCTCTTGCATTAAATCGTGAAATTGGGCACTATCCAAATTTCTGCTTCCCATAACTATCGGTTTTGCCACAAATGGAAAAACAACCAACCCTATAAGATTCATCATAAAATGCAACGGGTTTGGTTCTGTTATTTTTTTATTTTGAACAGCTTCTTGAAATTGTTTAATAAAAACAGATTCATTTACAATTTCTTTGATTGGCAATCTTTTTAAAAGTCCCTCTGGGTTATTTCGAACTTCTGTGAGAATAAAAGTTGGAATTTCTGGTTCTGCAGTAATAAAATCAATATATCGTTCGGCAATAACTTTTACTTTTTCTTCTAAAGAAGTTTTTTCATCATTCAAAATCACTTTCATACTGTTTACAAAACCTGATAAGGTTTCTGCCATTATAATCTCAAAAAGTTTAGCCTTGCTTCTAAAATAATAGTTCAGCAAAGCAAGATTCAAGCCTGCTTCTTCAGCAATATCTCTTGTTCTTGTAGCCGCAAAACCCTTTTATAAAAAACAGTTTTTGCCGCTATTTTAATTTTTTCTTCGGTCGTAGAATCTTTTACTGAAGCATTCATTTTTAATGATTTATATGCAAATGTAAATTATTTTTAAATATGTTAAACACTTTTTTTAATCAAATGATTAAATATTTTGATTAACGTCTAAAAAATAAAATTAATGCACCTGTTGTCGATTAAAAATGAAACACAAAAATACCGTCTAATTATCTGACATAAAACAATTTAAATATTAAAATTACAATTCAAGTTCTCATCAAAAAAGAATACCTTTACTCTTTATAATTGTTTCCATAATTGCCTTAGACCGATTTAGAAGAAATTTACTTTTTAACTTATTTCTATCGTATTCTCTATGAAAAACAATTTTATCAGAGTCCTAATTTCACTGCTTCCTCTATGTGCGTTAGGGCAAACTCAGAAAAAAGAAATTAACCAACAGCTTCAGACTTGGGTTTCTATAAATACGGTTACCAAATTTGCAGACCATTGGGGTTTGATTGGCGATTTTCATATCAGGCGAAATGATTTTGTTGCCGATCCGAGTTTTTATTTTATAAGAGGAGGTATCAGTTATATTCCAAATTCAAATATTTCTTTAAATTTAGGATATGCGCATATGTGGCTTGCACCGTCAAATCCAGACTGGAGTACTTTCGCAGATGAAAACAGAATTTACCAGCAAGCGCAGTTAAACACAAAATTTGGAAATATAAGCATTCTGCGGCGCTTACGGAATGAACAGCGCTGGCAGGAAAAAATAGTTAATGATAAACCTAGTGGAGATTGGCGATTTACCAACAGAATTCGCTATCTGATGAGTTTTACTTTCCGAATTTCCGATAAAAAATCATGGCCACAAATGGTTCTTTCTGATGAGATTTTGCTCTGCATTTTGGAGAGGAAGTTATTTACAACACATTTGACCAAAATCGTTTTTTTGTTGGGATTAAAAAAAATATCAATCCAAAATGGAGTTATGATTTTGGCTACATGAATGTATATCAACAAAAATACTCTGGATATCAATACGATATGAATCATACGATAAGATTGTTTTTTTATCTAAGTACCAGTATTAGAAAAAAAGCACCTTCAGAGATTGAGAATTCTGGCGATGAATGATGTGTTACAAATACGATTTTTTTTTAGCATTGTTTGCAGGACTCAAAAAACTCAAAAGCCCTTTTCTCTGCATAAGAATACGTAGAATCTCGAAGCGGAAAAGCACAATGTCCGCCATATTTTGGAGTTTCTAGATAAACATAAGCACTATCCTTAGCAATAGATCTCGGATAACATCTTTCTCCCAGAAAAGGATCGTCGAGCGAATTAATAATTAAAACTGGTGTCGTAATATCTTTTAGTGAAAACTCTGGAGAAACACGATGATAATAATCGTCTTTACTTGCAAAACCATGTAATGGCGCAGTAAAATATTGATCTACTTCATCAAAAGAAGTAATTTTATCTATTTGATCGCGGTTGATAAAATCAGGAAATTGAGTCGCTTTGTATTTTAGTTTCTTTTTAATATCAATCGTAAAATTCTTTAGATAAACTCTATTAAAGCCTTGCTTAAGAACTTCTGCACTGGTCGCGATATGTGTTGGAACCGAAATAGAAACTGCCGCTTTTATGCGTTCGTCGATTTTTGTCCAACCTAAATAATTAAGCAATTGAACACCTCCCATCGAATATCCGATTAAATAAATATCTTCAAATCCTTTTCTTAAAACAAACTGAACTACTTCGTCAAGATCATCAACTGCACCGTGATGATACAATCTCGGAAGACGATTCATTTCTCCGCCACAAGTACGATTGTTCCAAGCAAAAACAGAAAAACCTTTCTGCTTAAAATAAGTTGCACAACTATTATTATATGTCCTGCGTGAGTCACCCTCTAAACCATGACATAAAATAACTGCTTTTTTAGGGTTATCAATAATATAATCAATATTGATAAAATCTCCGTCGTTTAATTCCTGTTTCTCTCTTGTATATTCAGGAACTTCAAACTTTTTTATCAGTGCAAGCATAAATAGTAGATATATGCCTGTTTCGATTAAGAATAGAAGGAGAATTATATTCTGATTGTTCAATTAATGGCATAACAAAGTGTTTTTTGTGGTACTTATTACAAAGCTAAGAAATCATTCAATATGTAATTTAATTCTTTCTTTTAATTTGTTTTCCTTTTTAATAATTTAACTATATGTAAATTTAAAAAAACAGTAAAGATTCTAAAGAAAACTAATTGTTAAATATGCAAGAACACGGCTCATGAAGCGCCAACTCAGGTCTGAATGTTTACTTTATTTGTATCTTTGTAAAATCGATTTACAAAAAGCAAAATCCCTACAATGTTTGAACTCTTACCAGTAGATCCAAAAACAATATTTCTACTTTACTTCTGGGGCAATTTATTTACTTGCGTCCTTATTTTTAGTTTTTCATTTTCGTATGCCACTAGCGATAATAGAAAAACTTTAAAGTGGTTCGGCTTAGGGAAATTAATACTTACTCTTGCATGGGTATTGGCTCTTTTACGAAATATTATCCCTGATTTTGCTTCTATTAACATTGCCAATTCTATGATTTTAGGCGCTTGTTGCTTTGAAACGTTGGCTATGCTGTCTCTTATTAAAACACATGCAAAAAAACATTATCGTTTTCAGATAGCCATTACCACGGCAACCATTTTGCTATTTAATATTTCGACACTTTTTGATGCAACAATGAATACTCGCGTCATTATTGGCGGTATTGGAGTCTTTGCCATTTATTTATTGCCTACAATAACTTATTTTACAGAAAAAGAAAAAAGCTTTTTTAAGACTTTTTATGTCTTGTGTTATATGGGTTTTGAAATTCTAATTGCAGTACGAACCGTTCACCGATATTTGTACCCTCAAAATCTTATTATTTCTAACGATACTTTTGATAGTTTATACAGCATCTGTTTATTTCTATTGTCTTTAATTGGAATTGTTGGCTTTTTGCTTTTGGTGAAAGAAAAACAAGATCATAAAATTAAAAAGCTTTTAAATGACAAGAACCAATTCTTCTCTATAATCTCTCATGATTTAAGAGGGCCATTGGGTTCTTCTGTTTCTCTCTCTGAAATTTTACTTGAAAATATCGATCAGTACAGCCGAGAAGAAATTAAAGAAATATCAGAACTATTGCACGACTCAAATAAAAACATCTATAAGCTACTTGAAAATCTATTAGAATGGTCTAAGGTTCAAACCGGAATGATTACTTTTCATCCTAAAAACATCGTCGCTAAACGCTTTAATTGAGGAAAATATTGAACTGAGCAGAAATGTCGCTTTAAATAAAAACATCAATATTACATTTGAATCGGCTTATCTTGTTGAGGCAGAATTTGATAAAAATATGATTAGCACTATTTTGAGAAATTTACTTAGCAATGCGATTAAATTTACTGACAAAAACGGCGAGATAAAAGTGAAGCTTATCAAGACAAATCAAAAAGTAGAAATTTCGATTACGGATAATGGAATTGGAGTTCCTGACAGTATAAAAGAAAAGCTTTTTAAAATCAATGGAAAAGTACTGCAAAAAGGAACAGAAAATGAACTAGGAAGCGGACTCGGATTGTTACTCTGTAAAGAATTTGTAAATATACATCAAGGAAAAATTTGGGTAGAAAGTGAACTTGGTAAAGGAAGTACATTCAAATTTACTCTTCCAATAAAAGTTCTTTAGATTATGAAATTGCCATCTCAAAATTCCAAATTATAATTCTCATTAGGAAAGTAAGCTTTGTGTGAATTCTTTAGAAAAAAATAAAACAAAAAAATCCAAACTCCAGTTTTAATTGGAATTTGGATTTTTTAATATTGGAATTTTAGAAAAATTTAGTCTAATACAAAACTTACGCTAACATTTGCTGTAATTTCGATTTCGCCAATTGCTAAAGTTTCATTTGAAGCTCCCATTGAATCTGCTTCTTTCATTCTCATAGCGGCGTACACTGGTTGTGGACGGTAAACTTGAGAATTATCAGAAATTGTAAAAGCTTTACCCACTTTTTGCCCTAAAACAGACACATACTCTTCTGCTTTAGTTTTAGCATCTTTCATAGCTAATTTTCTAGCTTCAGACTCATATTGCGTTAATTTAGATGATTCGAAAGAAACTCTGTCAATTCTATTGATTCCTTGCTGAACCAAACCTTCCATTAACTCGTCGTATTTAGCTAAATCTTTCACTACAATTTCTACAGTTTGTACAGCATTGTAAGAAGTTTTCTTTTTCTCATAATCGTACTGCGGATTAAGAGCTACTTGTTTTGTTTTGAAATCTGCTGTTGGAATATTCATTTTTTTGATGAATTTTAAAACAGCGTCCATCTTTTCGTCGTTTTGTTTTTTAACGTCTTTAGCATTATTCCCTTTTGTTTCAACAGAAGCTGAAATACAAACTTGATCAGGTGCTACTTTTACTTTTCCTTCTCCATTAACATTAATTAGAGGTACTTGTTTGATTTCTTGGCCGTAAGACATAGTCATAAACATGATTGTTAAAAATAATACTAGTTTTTTCATTTTTGTTAAATTTTAATATTTAAAAAAGACATTTCAAAAGTTATGCCACCATTACAATTTTCCCAATTTTGCCATTCCAAAAAGTATTAAAATTGGAATCGCAAGAAGTATAACCATCATTGTGTGGTCTGTAAATAGTGATGGCATTTTAATTAAAGTTATCAAATATCCGCCTATAGCACCTCCAAAGTGTGCTGTATGCCCAATATTATCATTTTTGGCTTTCATTCCATAAATTGAGTACAATAAATACAAAATTCCAAAAATATAAGCTGGCATAGGAATGACAAAAAATATTCCAAGCATCATATCTGGTCGCAACAATATTGCTGAATACAAAACTCCAGTCACCGCGCCAGAAGCTCCAACAGCTCGATAACTATAATCGTTTTTATGCAATAACATGGTAAGAAGACTTCCGAAGATTAAACTTCCAAAATACACCAAGACAAAAGAAAAATTGCCAAGCCAGTTTAAAACTACAGGAGCAAAAAAATACAAAGTCAGCATATTAAAAATTAAATGCATCATATCTACATGCAAAAATCCTGAAGATAACATTCTGATTTGCTCTCCAGAACGAATGCTTCCTACATGAAATTCGTATTTTCTAAAAAAATAAAGATCATTAAAACCTTTGTAACTAATAACAACGTTCGCAACGATAATCGCTATTAAAATAAAATTCATAAGTACTAATTATTGTGAATTGTAAATATAATCATTCTTAAAGATAAGTTAGCAAGAAAGCAAAATATCAATCGATAATCATTTTTAATTTATCTTTGTAAAAAAATTTAGATGCAGTTTCTTGTTTATATTTTAGCCTATCCATTACTTTGGCTTATCTCCATACTTCCGTTTCCTATATTTTATCTATTCTCAGATTTTGTTTACCTTCTGGTATACAGAGTAATTGGCTATCGTAAAAAAGTGGTTCGCGAAAATCTTGCGCTTACTTTACCTCATTTAAGTGATGCTGAAAGAAAAGATATAGAAAAGAAATTCTACAAGCATATGTGTGATATGTTTTTAGAAATGATTAAAACCATGAGCATGTCTCCTGAAGAAATGGAAAGGAGATTTCAGGTAACCAATATTGATTTGGTTCGCGATTATGCTAAAAAAGGAAAAAGCGTAATTCTTGTAGCTTCTCATTATGCTAGTTACGAATGGCTTTTGACTATTAATCCAAAACTTGGATTTCAGGGTGTTGCTGTTTACAAAAGATTAGCCAATCCTTATTTTGATAAATTGGTTCGAAAAATCCGTTCTAAATACAATACAGAAATGATCGAAACCAGAAAAGCAATTCCAACAATGGCGCAACATCAGCGCGATGGAGTTTTAAGTTTGTATGGTTTAGCAAGCGATCAATCTCCAAAACTGGATCGAATTTTTCACTCGATGAAATTTATGGGAATTGAAGTTCCAGTTCATACAGGAGCAGAAATGCTAGCAAAAAAATACGATTTAGCTGTCATAATGGTGAAAGTAAAAAAAGTAAAAAGAGGATTTTACGAAGCGACTTTTCTTTCTCTTGCTGATGATCCGAAAGAATTTGAAAATTTTGACATCACAGAAATGTATTTAAGAGAAGTAGAAAAACAAATTCTAGAAGCTCCAGAATTTTATTTGTGGACACACAAAAGATGGAAACACCGTATTGAATAATCTAAATATAAAAAGCCTCTTTAGAAATTTCTAAAGAGGCTTTTTTCTATTTAAAAACTGAAATCTTAGATTCCAGCGATCATTTTGATTTCATCAATAATTCTTAGTGCTAATTTATCTGCTGCATCTTGAGAAGGCGCTTCAGTATAAATACGAATAATTGGCTCTGTGTTTGATTTTCTTAAATGAACCCATTCTGTTGCAAAATCAATTTTTACACCATCAATTGTCGAGATATCTTCGTTTTTATATTTCTCTGTCATTTGAGTTAAAATTGCATCAACATCAATTTGAGGTGTCAATTCAATCTTATTTTTACTCATGTAATACTCTGGATAAGAAGCTCTCAAAGCAGAAACTGGCATTTTTTTGTTTGCTAAATGCGTCAAAAACAAAGCAACTCCTACTAGACTGTCTCTTCCATAGTGCAATTCTGGATAGATAATTCCACCGTTTCCTTCACCACCAATAATAGCGTTGTTTTTCTTCATTAATTCTACCACATTCACCTCTCCTACTGCACTTGCTTCATAACTTCCGCCGTGTGCTTTCGTAACATCTCTTAAAGCACGAGAAGATGACATATTAGAAACGGTATTTCCTGGAGTTTTACTCAAAACGTAATCTGCGCAAGCTACCAAAGTATATTCTTCGCCAAACATTTCTCCGTCTTCGCTAATAAAAGCCAAACGGTCAACATCTGGATCTACTACAATACCAAAATCAGCTTTTTCTTTTACAACAAGCTCAGAAATATCAGTTAAATGTTCTTTTAATGGCTCAGGGTTATGAGGAAAATGTCCGTTTGGTTCGCAATACAATTCAACCACTTCAACTCCCATTAATTTTAGCAGTTTAGGAATAATAATTCCTCCAGATGAATTTACACCATCAACAACCACTTTAAATTTAGCTTCTTTAACCGCTTCTATATCAACCAATGGCAAGTTTAAAACTTCATCGATATGAATATCCATATAAGCGTCATTTGAAATCACTTCACCTAAACTATCAACATCAGAAAAATCGAAAGCTTCTGCTTCTGCAATTTCAAGAATTTTTGCTCCGTCGGCACCGCTTAAAAATTCTCCTTTTGCATTTAATAATTTTAAAGCATTCCATTGTTTTGGATTGTGAGATGCTGTTAAAATAATTCCGCCATCTGCTTTTTCTAACGGAACAGCCACTTCAACAGTTGGAGTTGTAGAAAGCCCAAGATCGATAACATCGATCCCAAGACCAATTAAAGTATTCACTACTAAATTATGAATCATCGGTCCAGAAATTCTAGCATCACGGCCAATTACAACAGTCAATTTATCTTTAGCAATATTATTTTTTAAGAAAGTTCCGTACGCCGACGCAAATTTCACTGCATCAACAGGAGTTAGATTATCTCCCACTTTTCCTCCGATCGTTCCACGGATTCCAGAAATAGATTTTATTAAAGTCATTTTTGTGAGTTAGGGTTATTTTTTTACAAATATAAAAAAGTTACCGAGTTACTAAGGCGCTAAGTTTCTAAGATTTTAAATTTAACCTATAAGAAACTACTTATATCTCGCTATTTTTATAACAAAATGATTTAAAAAAGTTTTTATACATTTACTAAAATAACTCAGAATCTTAGAAACTTCGATTCTTAGAAACTTATAAAAAAATGAATTTCTTAGCCCACATATACCTTTCTGGAGAAAATGATCTGATTAAAATTGGGAATTTTATGGCTGACGGAATTCGCGGAAAACAGTTTGAGCATTTTCCTGAAGATGTACAAAAAGGAATTTTACTGCATCGATTCATAGATACTTATACCGATTCTCACGATATTTTTAGAACTAGCACCAAACGTCTGCATGACAGATATCATCATTATGCCGGCGTAATTGTAGATATTGTTTACGATCATTTTCTAGCCAAAAACTGGGAAAAATATTCGGATGAAAAGTTAGAACTTTTCGTAAAGCGATTTTATCACTCCTTACACGATAATTACGAAATCTTAACCGAAAGGACACAAGGTTTAATGCCTTATATGATTGAAAGAAACTGGCTTGTAAGTTATCGTACAACTGAAGGAATTCAGCATATTTTAACTCAAATGGACAGAAGATCTAAAAACATTTCTCAAATGCAGTTTGCTGTTGAAGAGCTCACTGAATTTTACGACGAATTTGAAAAAGAATTCACTCTTTTTTTGAAGAAATGAGAGCACAAGCAAAACAAAAACTGCTTACACTCTAACTCATTTTAACCTTATTACACATGAAAAAAATTACACTTTTAATAGCACTTTTATACCTAAATAGCATCAATGCGCAAGATGCCGTTTCAAAACCAACCGGATTAGTTGTTACAAAAGCAATGGTAGTTTCTGCTCGCGAAGAAGCTTCAAAAATTGGCGCTGACATTATGAAAAGAGGCGGAAATGCTTTTGATGCCATGGTAGGAACTGAATTAGCTCTTGCAGTTGCTTTTCCTTTTGCAGGAAACATTGGAGGCGGCGGATTTATGGTTTACCGAAAAGCAAATGGCGAAGTTGGTTCTTTAGATTATCGAGAAAAAGCTCCGTTGGCAGCCACAAAAGACATGTTTTTAGATAGTGAAGGAAATGTAATAAAAGGAAAAAGCACACAAACTGCGCTTGCAATTGGTGTACCTGGAACTATTGCGGGAGTTTTTGCAGTTCATAAAAAATATGGCACCATGCCAATTTCTAAAATCCTAGAACCTGTAATTGCTTTAGCTGAAAGAGGGGTTATCGTTACCAAAAAACAAGAAAAAAGTTTAAAAGATTATCATGAAAGCATTGTAAAAATAAATGGAGAAGATTCTCCCGCATCAAAAACTTACAAAGAAAATGATACTATAAAATATCCAGCACTAGCAAAGACTTTAAAAAGGATTCAGAAAAAAGGAAGAAATGAATTTTATAAAGGCGAAACGGCAAAAATCCTAGTCAATTACCTTAAAGAAAAAGGCGGGATTATTACTATGGCTGATTTGGCAAAGTATGAAGCTATATGGAGAAAGCCACTTCAGTTTACTTACAAGGATTTAAAAATAACTTCGATGGCTCCGCCAAGTAGTGGTGGAATTTGTTTGGCTCAAATTTTAAAAATGCTTGAACCTTATGATTTAGCCAAAATGGGGCACAATTCCCCAGCTGCAATTCAGGTTATTGTTGAAGCAGAAAGAAGAGCATATGCAGACAGAAGCTACTTTTTGGGTGATCCCGACTTTGTAAAAATTCCGTTGAAAGAATTATTGGATGAAAACTATCTGCGCGAAAGAATGGCAAGTTTTAATCCGGAAAAGGCGACCTTATCTACTGAAATAAAAGAAGGCAAAGTTAATTATGCTGAAAGTACAGAAACCACACATTATTCAATAGTAGACCAATTTGGAAACGCAATTGCCACTACAACAACTTTAAATGATGGTTATGGTTCTAAATACTATTGCGACGATTTAGGTTTCTTTTTGAATAATGAAATGGATGATTTCAGCGCTAAACCTGGATCTCCAAATATGTTTGGTTTAGTTGGAAATGAAGCGAACAGCATTGCACCACAAAAACGTATGTTAAGTTCTATGACGCCAACAATTGTAGAGAAAGACGGAAAACTTTTTATGGTAGTAGGAACTCCAGGAGGATCGACAATTATTACTTCTGTTTTACAGACTATTTTAAACGTTTACGAATACAAATTAAGCATGCAAGAAGCAGTTAATGCTCCACGTTTTCATCATCAATGGTTGCCAGATTTAATTACTTTTGAACCAAATACTTTTGAAACTAAAACTATAGACACTCTAAAAGCTAAGCATTACATTATAAACGAAAAACCAACTCCAATTATTGGAAAAGTTGATGCTATTTTGATTTTGCCAGACAATAGATTAGAAGGTGGAGCAGATTTTAGAGGAGATGATGCAGCCTCTGGTTTTTAATTCTTTCTTGATTTTATATTTTTTTAAACAAGATTATAATCTAATTTTGTAAGATCGATAATTTTAAAACAGAATGATAAAAAAATATTTCAGACGACTTGAAAGTATAATTGCTTTGGCTCAATCATTAATGACACCAAAACAATTCCTTTTTTTATCTAGTGTTTTAACAGGAATATCGTGTGCGTTTGCAGTAATTGTCCTTAAAACATTCGCACACAGTGTTTTTTCTTTCGCTACATACATTAACGGAATTTTAAAATTGAGTTTCATTAACAGTATTTTACCTATTATTGGTATATTACTGACGGTTTTTGTAGTAAAAAAAGTCCTTAACGGAACTATTCAAAAAGGAACTTCACAAATACTTTATGCCGTTGCAAAAAAAGCAAGTATTATCCCGAAAAAGCAAATGTATGCCCAGATTATTACCAGTTCGTTAACGGTTGGTTTAGGTGGTTCTGCTGGTTTAGAGAGTCCGATTGTGATAACAGGAGCCGCTTTTGGTTCTAATTTTGCTCAAAACTATAAGCTACAATACAAAGACAGAACTTTATTAATTGGCTGTGGCGTTGCGGCCGGAATTGCTGCCGCATTTAATGCGCCAATTGCTGGGGTGCTTTTTGCGATTGAAGTCTTATTGGTAGATGTTAGTATTTCTGCCTTCACTCCTATTATGATTTCTGCTGCTACAGGTGCTTTGGTTTCTGCGATTGTTTTAGATGAAAGCATTTTATTGAGCTTCAAAAAACAAGAAACGTTCGATTATCACAATATCCCATTTTACGTTATTTTAGGAGTTATTACAGGATTAGTCGCTATTTATTACTCGAGAAATTTCCAAAAAGTAGAACATTATTTTGCCAAACAGCAAATTAATCCATACAAAAAAGCTCTAATCGGTTCATCGCTATTGGCGTTGTTAATTTTTATTTTTCCGACACTATTTGGTGAAGGATACGAAAGCATTAAAACATTATCTGATGCAGATCCTGGCCTTTTATTAGATAATACTTTGTTTGCCGATTTTAGAAATAATCAATGGGTTCTGCTTTTGTTTGTTGGCGCAACAGCAATGGTTAAAGTTTTTGCTTCTGGATTAACCATTGGCAGCGGTGGAAATGGTGGAAACTTTGCCCCTTCTCTATTTTTAGGATCTTATTTAGGCTATTTCTTTTCTAAATTGGTTACACTGATTGGCTTATCTAAACTTCCTATCAGCAACTTTACAATGGTTGGAATGGCTGGAATTTTGAGTGGCTTATTTCATGCTCCGCTTACGGCTATTTTCTTAATTGCAGAAATCACAGGAGGTTACGGATTAATGATTCCTCTAATGATTGTTTCTTCAATCAGTTTTGCCATTTCTAAACGTTACGAAAAGTATTCGCTTGACGTAAAAGGTTTAGCAAAAAAAGGACATGCCTTTACCAGCAATAAAGATTCTAATATTCTTTCTACTTTAGAAATTGACACTATTATTCAGTGCGATTATCTTACCGTTCATCCAGATGAAAACTTAAGCAAATTAGTCGATTTGATTTCACACTCCAACCAAGTTGTTTTTGCCGTTGTCAACCATGACAAAGATTTAATTGGAGTTGTACACTTTAATGACATTCGCGAAATTATCTTCAATGCCTATCGTGTTAAATACACCCATATTAGAGATGTTATGAAAGCGCCATTGGCAACAATTTCAACTCTGGATAGTATGGAAATTGTTATGAAGAAGTTCGAAACTTCAAAATCAGCTTTTCTGCCTGTTTTAAGAGATGGAAAATATTATGGTTTTATTTCTAAATCAATAGCGCTTGAAGCATATAGAACAAAACTTCGTTCTATGACGATTGAATAATTTTCTTTTGGACGCATTAAAGATCATAGATATATTCATACAGAATATATTATATTTGATTTTTCAATTCATATTAGTACAAATAATATATTTCTCAGGATATTTGAGTTGCACCAAATAAAAGCCCAAGAGTAGAATTATTTTTAAACGCCACACCAAAGATGAAAATTAAAGCTATTATTGTTGATGATGAATTGTCTGCAAGAAATCTTATAGAGACACTCTGTAAGCAAATTTATGATGACAAAATCGAAATAGTCGAACAATGCAGTTCTGTTCCCTCAGCTTTAGAATCAATTAAAAAAAAATCTCCAGATCTTGTTTTTCTTGATATTCAAATGCCTGGTGAAAACGGCTTTGATTTGCTTTCTTACTTTGACACAATTCCATTTGAAATTATTTTTACAACGGCATATAAAGAGCATGCATTGCAAGCCATTAAAAATAGTGCTTTAGACTATTTAATAAAACCAATTCATATACCAGATTTTAAAACTGCCATTAGTAAACTAGATTTAGCTTTAGAAAAAAAAGATAGTTTAGATAGATATCAACTATTAAAGGAAAATAGAGAAAACCAATCTTCAGGAAAACAACGAATTGCCCTTGCATCAAAAACAGGCTTCGACGTCATTCAACTTAACGAAATTTTGTTTTGCAAGTCAGAAGGTCCTTATACCGACATTTATACTAAAGATCATAAATATTGCGCTACAAAGTCCCTTAAAGAAATCTGCGAATTATTAGAATCAGAAAAAAACTTCTTAAAAGTTCACAGAAGTTATTTGATTAATGCTCGCATATGTCAAAAAATTTAAATCGGAAGAATTTAAACTACAAATGACTTCTGGTCATGAAATTCAGGTTTCAGACAAAAAATTTACAAAAAACAAGCTTATAGATGCCATCACAAAATAAGCTTAGATTTTGTTCATTTCTTTTTTTCTTTCCAATATTTTTCTTTGGACAATATTTTCCGTCAAAAAATTATACAACAACTGAAGGTCTACCCAATAATGCTGTTCGTGCCTTGTTTTTAGATTCTAAAAATGTTTTATGGATTGGAACAGAAAATGGTGTCTCTAGAATGGAAAACGGCATGTTTACCAATCTGGATGAAAGCACCGGATTAGGCCATAATAGCTGTTGGGACATTTCTGAAGATGCTGACGGAAATATCTGGTTTGCAAGCTACAGCGGTGGCGTAACTAAATTTGATGGCAGGGAGTTTACTGTCTTTACTAAAAAACAAAAATTGCCAAATGAAAGGGTTCGAAAACTATTACCATTCAAAAACAAAATGTATGTTGGTACAGAATTAGGTCCTGCAATAATTGATATTAAAACCAATAAAGTTCTAGTTCCAAAAGGCATTTTACCACAGTTTGGTGTTTTTTTGGTTTCAGATTTTTTTGTTTTTGAGAATGAAGTTTATTTTTCGACTATAAATGAAGGCTTATTTAAAATAATTTATGAAAACAAAGCTCCAATAATTCAGGAAGTTTTTAGACATAAATTTCTTTACGGTTTAGGCTTTTACGATTATATTATTTATTCTGGAAATAAAGGTTTTATTGATCGCTTTAAAGTTGAAGATTTAATTTCAAATAAAAAGAAATTAAAACCAATTGGAAATTCTATTGTTTGGGACTTTGCAAAAGATAGCCAAAATACTCTGTATGCCGCAGCTTGGGGTGTTTTTGATTTAAGCGGCGGGCTTTATTCTATTTCTGATGATAAAATGATCGACATTTCAGAATCATACGGAATCACTTCGAAGAATTTGCTGAATGTTGTATATAATGGCAAAAAAAACATTCTTTACGTAGGTTCAAAAGACAATGGAATTTATGAAGTTCAATTAGATCAAATAATCAATTACTATAATTTCAATGATAAAACCATTATTGATTTTGAAGCTATTAAAACTCAAAAAATAATATTGCATCAAAATGGAATTACATTTTTAAACAATGAAAATAATGCTTTAAAAAACATTTCATTATCCGATTTCAAAAAATATGAAACTGATTTCATAAAAAAAACAAAATTAAAACTTCCCACACATGCCGATGGATATTATGAATTGGATTATAATATTCCTGAAAACAAAATTGAGTTTTATGAACTTTTAAAACATCAGAATTCTTTATGGGTTACAAGTAATATTGGAATTTTTGAACTTAATTTTGAAGGCAAAATAATAAGCTACAGTCCGATTCATACTTATAAAATTGGTTTTACAAATGATCATAAATTTATAGAAACGATTCCTTACGGAGGCGTACGCGTATATGATGATTTGCCAAATTTAAAAGCCAAACATTTTTCGGAATTTGATAAACACACACCTTTAGACATTGTAAAAATTTTAAATAATAAGGGGAAAACCTACCTTATATCTGTTTTTAATGGTTTGTTTGTACATGAAAAAGATCAATTCAAATCGTATTTAACTGATGGAATCTGGAAAGAAAAAAAGTTCAAACACATTACAAAAAACAATAAAGGCCAACTTATTTTAGCGGCTGAATTTGGAGATGTTTTTGTAATTGACGATTCAAAATCGTTTAAAATACTGAATACCATTTCGAAAAAAGAAATTATCGGAAACACCATTCTATTTCTTGAAGCTTACAAAGACTATATCTTGATTGGAACAGAAAAAGGCATAAACATTTATAAAAACGGTGTTATAAGACTTATTGATAAAGAGCAAGGTCTTCAAGATTCTAAAATTACAACCTCGCAAATTTTTGAAAACAGTTTATGGCTCGGAACCAAAAAAGGCTATTACACCATAGATTTAAATCGTTTGACGGCAACACAATTGACTGTTTCTGAGATCGGAATTAGTAAGATTGCCATCAATAACGTTCCTTTAAAATCATCAGAATACAAATGGTTTAGATACAATTCAAAACAACTGATTTCTGACTATAAGTACAATTCTTTTTCCATAGATTTTATTCCTAAAGGACATTCATTCCCAAACAAACTGAAATTCAGATATCGTTTAAATAGTAACAATCGTTGGAGTCCGTACAGCGAAAAGACCAATTTATTTCTTCCTTATTTGCCTACTGGAAACTACAATGTAATGATTGAAGTTTTTGATATGAACGCAGGAAAATCGAAAGTTTTTACCATTTTACAGCTTTATATTCAGCCACCGTTTTGGTTAAGCTGGTGGTTTATTTCTTTGGTTGCAACCATTTTACTTATTATAATCGTATTGGTTTTTCTAAGAATTAAAAAGAAATCAAACGAAAAAATCATTGTCCAGCGTCGTATTGCAGAGACAAAATTAGAAGCTTTATTAAGCCAGATGAATCCGCATTTTACATTTAATGCAATGAATACCATTCAGTCTTATATTGCGCATAGAGAAATGGAAGAATCGATGATTTATATAAGTGAATTTTCAAAATTGATTCGGAAAACCCTTGAAAACTCATCCAAACAAAAAATCACGATCGATGAAGAAATCGAGTATTTAAAGGCATATATAAAAATTGAAAATAAGCGTTTGGAAAACCCTATTGCTTTTGAGCTCTTAATTTCAGACGAAATAGATACTCATTTTACCGAGATCCCAACAATGCTATTACAGCCATTTGTTGAGAATGTTTTTGTTCATGCCTTTAACGAATCTAGCCAAAATCCTAAATTGACAATCTCATTTAAAATGATTTCTGAAACTATTTTAGAATGTAAAATCATAGACAACGGAATGGGGATAAATGTCGCCAAAAAAAATAAACTTCATGAATCTAAAGGAATTCAACTTACCAAAGAGCGTTTGTCGCTTTTACAAGATTCAAAAGAGAATTCAATAGAAATTAATTTTAGCGAACATAACGGTACAACAGTAACCATTATGTTTTGGGTTTAATATTTCACTCTTAAAATTAAAAAAGCACTTGTTATTTGGCAAGTGCTTTTTTGTTTTTATGCCAGAAAGGTGCTTTCATACAATAAAAAGCCCATTAAAGAAGAAAAAAAATTATGCTTTAATGTTCTTCTATTTTTGCGTTTTAACCCTTTAATTTTAAAATATGCCAAATTTTTATTGTGAATACTGTGGTACTAAAACATCAAGCATTTCAAGTTTAACTGCAAGTTCTTGCTCGCGTCATCCTCTTGGTTCTGGAAAAGGAAAACATAAACTTTATGAAGGTTCAGAAAAAACAAAATATAGTCGCAAATACTGCGGTACTTCAACTTCAAGCATTTCAAGCCTAACAGCTAGTTCATGTAGCAGACATCCAGATGGATCTGGAAAAGGAAAACATGCGCCAGCATTGTAAATACCCATTCAATAAATAAAAACTAGCAAGATGGACAAAAATATAAAGATGGAAATACAAGAGGTCGAAATTTTATATGATAAAATAGAACAAGCCTCTGATAAATATTTACAAAAAGCACAAACTTTAAGTGACAATATCCAAGAAATTAAAGGATTGGCTAATGACATCGGAAATATATACCTCGAATCAAAAAAGCTTGACAACGAAAATTTAAGATTAAAGAATGAACTAACCACGATCTTATCTGAATTTAAGCTAAAACAAAGCATAATTATAAATGTATTTTCTGAACGAAGCCGAATTATAGACAAGCATTTTGAAATTATAGATAAAGGCATAAAAGAAAATAATGAGCTCTTGATTTTAGAAGGACTAAAAGGTGCTAGTGATTTTGTTTCTAAAAATCCATTAGAAAATTTTGAATTATTTAATACGGCTTTAACTGACAAAAATACGCCACTAGAATTGGATTTTTAACTATGAAAAAAAAGATACTAATTACAATTGTCGTTATTTCATTATCAGGATGCAAAGAAAAAATTAGCTATAACGAACAAATCAAGAATTACAATGATCTCATTTCAAAAGCAGATAATGAATTTAAAAACAATAAATTTCAAAATGCTGTAACTTTTTCTTCAGAAGCGATAAAAATTACAGACACTCTAAGTAAGGCATTAAAGTTAAGAGCAAATTCATATTTAAAATTAAAGCAATATAAAAATGCTCTTGAAGATTTTGACGAAGTAATTGGTTTAGAAAAAGATAAATCTAAAGCATATTTCAGCCGCGCATTAGTAAATTCGAGCCTCAATGAAATGGATGACTTTAAAGAAGATATTGATCATTATATAGAACATTATCCGAAAGATGTTATAGCTCGCGAAATTAGAGGAGATTATAACCTTATGGAATCCAATCTTGATCAGGCAATTAAAGATTATAATATTTGCATAAATGAATTTCCTAAAAAGTCTGAATACTATTTAAAAAGAGCTAATGCTTATGCTTTAAATGGAAATTTAAATTTAAGTGTAAGTGATTATGAAATGTGTTCATTATTAGATTCTAAAACAAACAAAATTAATGTTACTTATAAAAAAGCGAAAACGTACTTTGAAATTAAAAACTACAAAAAAGCTTTAGAAAATTTTTCTCTTTTGGAAAGTAAAATTAGAAATCCTGAAATTTTGACATTTATTGGAGATTGCTATTTCAATTTAAAGGAATATCAAAAAGCGTCAACATATTACACAAAATATTTGCTTAAAAATCCAAATGATATTACAACTATAGAGAAACGTGCAGAAGCATATAATGCAATAAATGACGAAGTAAATAAAAATAAAGATTATAGTAAAATCGCAATTTTAAAAAACGAAAAAGCCGGTTTCTTTTCTAAATATAGCTGGCTACTATTCTTTGGCCTGATTTACTTTCTTGTAGGCAATCTTTTCACTAGCAAAAAAGAAAATAGATACCGAAACAGCAAATTATCGACTGCTTACCTTAGCTTATTTTTTGGAGGCATATTTGGCGGAAGCTATTTGTTCACGAAAAGAAACTGGATATACTTTTTATTCAGTATCGCTGTATTTACTTTTCTGATAATGAATTCCTTTGCATTTCGCTTTTATCACAACAATATAGACCTATTACTTACAAGTATTTTAAACAACAGTTTAGCTTTAAAAGTAGCTTACTTTATCATTGCACTCCTAATTATTGATCTTTTTGCATTGCCATTTGTTATTTTCAACAATAACGAAAAGCTTTTAAAACTAGTAAACTCCAAAAAAGCCGAAAATAGAAGTTATAGCATAGAATATGTACACAATGAACTTACAAAAAACACTAACATAGTTAAAGAATTAGTATCATGAGCTGGGTCAAAAATATACTTACTCTTGGAAATTACAATCGACTTCAACAAGAAGAAGTTGATTTAAGAAGTTTAAAAAAACACTATACAGCTATAGAATCCAATTATTACATTTTACTTACAGATCGAGAAAATGCATTTCGTTTATTGCAAGAAGAAAGAGAAGAAGTAATTAAGAATATTGCAGCTTTTAAAAATTTATTATCCAAAATCAAAGAAATTTCCAATGAGAAAAAGAATAAGGAGAAAAATGATTTTATCACTCAATTTGATTATAGTTCTTTTATAGCAAATCCTAAGGAATTCTCTATTAATTTTCAAGGAAAAATTGATCAGGTTGGTATGGATATTTTAACTTCTGTTGATAATTCATTTGTACGATTGGAAAAAAGATATAAAAGCAATGAAAAACTAACAAAAGGAGATTTATATGCAGAACTAGGAATTATTGCAATCGAAAGTGTAATCGCTAGTGTTTCTGCTCTTGTAGAATTAAATACGGAAGTAAATGAAAATAGAAAAGAAGTTCAAAAAGCTACAAGACAGATTAATAATGCAATAAAAAAAATGAAAGATACGGCCCCGCAAGTTAATGCCGAAGGCTTTAGAATTGTTGAAATAACAAGAGTTTTAAATAAGCACAATCAAATATTCTCGGAAAAATTTGAAACTATTTTAGACGAATTAAATTTACATTCAAAAAGAGCATCATTTTTTAATTTCATTTTCAACAAGAAAATAGAACCAAGCAACGAAATTAAAAAGAGTTTACACCATCTTATGTTATATGCTTCAGCATACAATTCATTTAATTCTTCTTCCGAAATTTGATTCAGAAAGAATATTGACTAAAAAATTAATTTATACGATGTCTTCGAAGCCATCATCGAAACGCTGACAAATTTAAGTCAGCGTTTTTTGTTACTAATTGTAACATAAAGTTTTGCTATCGAGCACAAAAAGAACAAATCAAAGTGGTAACTTTGCGTTTTTGCTCAAAATTATGTTAGATAAAGACAATACTATTGAAGTTCTTGGTGCAAGAGTTCATAATCTAAAAAATATCGATATATCTATTCCGCGTGAAAAACTGGTTGTAATTACTGGTTTATCAGGTTCGGGAAAATCTTCTTTGGCATTTGATACGATTTATGCCGAAGGACAGCGTCGTTATGTTGAAACTTTTTCAGCTTACGCGAGGCAATTCCTTGGCGGTTTAGAGCGTCCAGACGTTGACAAAATCGACGGACTTTCTCCAGTTATTGCAATTGAACAAAAAACAACCAGTAAAAGTCCGCGTTCTACAGTTGGAACTATTACTGAAATTTACGATTTCTTAAGGCTTTTGTACGCACGTGGTGCAGATGCCTACAGTTATAACACAGGCGAAAAAATGGTTTCGTATTCTGATGAACAGATCAAAGATCTGATTATTCAGGATTACAACGGAAAACGCATTAATATTCTAGCGCCAGTAATTAAAGCTAGAAAAGGGCATTACGTCGAATTATTCCAACAAATTACCAAACAAGGATTCTTAAAAGTTCGTGTAAACGGAGACGTTCAGGATTTGGTTACCGGAATGAAACTGGATCGTTACAAAACACACGATATCGAGATTGTTGTAGATAGAATGGTGATTGAAGACAATCCTGATACGCAAAAAAGATTATCTGAAAGCATCAATACTGCGATGCATCACGGCGAAGATGTCTTGATGATTTTAGATCAGGATTCTAATGAGGTTCGTTATTTCAGTAGAAATTTAATGTGCCCAACAACAGGAATTTCATATCAAAATCCAGAACCGAATTTATTTTCGTTTAACTCTCCAAAAGGAGCTTGTCCGCATTGCAACGGATTGGGAACTGTGCACGAAATCAACGTTAAGAAGATTATTCCAAATCCGAAATTATCTATAAAAGCTGGCGGTTTTGCTCCGCTTGGCGAATACAAATCGTCTTGGATTTTCAAACAATTGGAAACTATTGGAGAAAAATTCGGTTTTAAAATAACCGATCCAATCGAGAAAATTCCCGAAGAAGCAATGCAAATGATTTTGTATGGCGGAAAAGATAAGTTTTCTATCAACTCAAAAGATCTTGGTGTTACAAGAGAATATAAAATCGATTTTGAAGGAATTTCTAATTTCATTAAAAATCAATATGACGAAAGTGCCACAACAAGCATAAAACGCTGGGCAAAAGACTTCATGGACGAAATTAATTGCCCTGTTTGTGATGGTTCACGTCTTAAAAAAGAAGCATTATTTTTTAGGGTAAATGAAAAAAATATCACCGAATTGTGTGATATGGATATTTCAGATTTAACAGCTTGGTTTCAAGATTTAAATAGCCATTTGACAGACAAACAGCTTTTAATTGCATCTGAAGTTGTAAAAGAAATCAAAGACCGTTTGAACTTTTTGATGAATGTTGGTTTGAATTATTTGGCTTTAAGTCGAAGTTCAAAATCCCTTTCTGGTGGTGAAGCGCAACGTATTCGTCTGGCAACTCAAATTGGTTCACAATTGGTTGGAGTTTTATATATTTTGGATGAGCCAAGTATTGGTTTGCATCAAAGAGATAACGAAAAACTGATTCATTCTCTAGAACAATTACGCGATATCGGAAACTCAGTTATTGTGGTGGAACATGACAAAGACATGATCGAAACCGCTGATTATGTAATTGATATTGGACCAAAAGCTGGTAAATATGGAGGAGAAATCATCAGCATAGGAACTCCAAAAGAAACTTTAGCTTCAGACACTATTACCGCTCAATATTTGAATGGTAAAATGAAATTTGACATTCCGAAGAAAAGAAGAAAAGGAAATGGCAAATTCTTGAAATTGACCGAGCAACAGGAAACAACCTTAAAAACGTTTCAATTGAAATTCCGTTAGGTAAGATGACTTGCGTTACAGGAGTTTCTGGAAGCGGAAAATCGACTTTGATTAATGAAACGCTTTACCCTATTTTAAATGCATATTATTTTAATGGCGTAAAAAAACCGCAACCTTACAAAAAGATTGAAGGTTTAGAACATATCGACAAAGTAATTGATATTGACCAAAGTCCGATTGGAAGAACTCCACGTTCAAATCCAGCAACTTATACGGAGGTTTTTACAGAAATTAGAAATCTGTTTACCATGACTTCTGAAAGTATGATTCGTGGATACAAAGCGGGCCGTTTTAGTTTTAACGTAAAAGGCGGACGTTGCGAAACTTGCGAAGGTTCTGGTGTAAGAACAATCGAAATGAACTTCTTACCAGACGTTTATGTAGAATGCGAAACTTGCCAAGGAAAACGTTTTAACAGAGAGACTTTAGAAATTAGATATAAAGGAAAATCAATTTCTGATGTTTTAGATATGACGGTTGATGAAGCGGTTCCGTTTTTTGAAAATATTCCGAAGATTTATAGAAAAATCAAAACCATTCAAGATGTTGGTTTAGGTTATATTACACTTGGTCAGCAAAGCACAACGCTTTCTGGCGGTGAAGCGCAACGTATTAAATTGGCGGGAGAATTATCTAAAAAAGATACTGGAAATACATTTTATATTCTAGACGAACCAACAACAGGTTTACACTTCGAAGACATTCGTGTTTTGATGGAAGTAATCAATAAACTGGTTGATAAAGGAAATACCATTCTAGTAATCGAGCATAATATGGATGTTATAAAACTTGCTGATTATATTATCGATATTGGTCCAGAAGGCGGAAAAGGCGGAGGACAATTGGTTGCCAAAGGTACTCCAGAAGAAGTGGCTCAGAATAAAAAGAGTTATACGGCTAAGTTTTTGAAAAAAGAGTTGGAGTAAAAATTAGCCCCCAATACATCAATATGAAAAAAAATATAGCTTTAATTTTCTTTCTTATATCTACATTGATCTCTTGCAATAAAAAAAACGTCATTGATAAAGAAATAGAAAGTTTAGAAATCAAACCTACGAATTTTACTAATATAGATACGGTATTTTATAAAAATCATAACATAAAATCTTTACGATTAATTACAACGCCAACTGAATATATCGATATATCGTTTTACGAGTCTGGAAAGAAAAAATCAATTGGTCCTGTAAAAAATCATCAGTGTCACGACAAATACATTGATTGGTATGAAAATGGCAAACTTAAATGGACAAGAGAGTACAATTACGGAAATCAAATTGGAAAAAGCATTGAATATGATGAAAATGGAAATTTCAAACAACAATTTGATAATACAACAAACGAATCAACAACTTATTGGAAAAATGGTAAGCCAAAATTAAAATTTATCGAAAATGGCTCGCATTATTATTTCTATCAGAGCGGCAGTTTAAAGGAAAAATTCGACCCAATTAAAAAAGGTGAATATTCCGTTAAATATTATGATGAAAACGGAGGAATTAAATTTTCAGGAAAATACAAACACAATCTATTATACAAGGAAAATAAAAAATTCGACGGAAAAATAATTTGCTATTTCAAGAATGGTAAAATATCACATTTTGAAGAGGTTCTTAATGGAATTCCAGTTGGCAAATTTTATAGTTATTACGGAAATGGAATTTTAAAATTTGAAAGCAAAGTCGAAAACGGAAAAGAGCTTTACCACAAACAATATTACGAAAATGGAAAAATCTATTTTATCCGAGATGCTATCAAAAATACATTTTCTCAATGGGATGAGAATGGAAAAAAAATAGAAGAAAACCTAGATTAAATTGCAACGTCAATCAATTAAGCTATTGTATATGTTTTGTGGATTCTTATAATAATTTAAGAAAATCATTTGATCCAATCAACTGATAATGAATCAAAAAACTAAATTTGATTATTATCACAACATTACTTTTGGATTATAATTACTGCTTTTTGTAACAATTCTAGAAAAAAGCGTTAATTTAGTGTCCGCTTTTTTTTGAAAAATCCATGCTTTTTTAAAGAAAACATGTTTCAATTAAACCAAATCTTTATTTGAAACCAACTGCCCTAGCCCTGATGGGAGCGGCATCCTTTTGTGGCGGGGTTCGCCACAAAAGATATAGCGGACAGCAGGAAATAGCTCCTTCTTCCGATCACATAAAACATAATAATAAATTAAAATACCTAAAATGAGATTAGAAGATTTTGATAATGATGAAGATAAAGTAATTCAGGATCGTTTGAAACAAAGAACGTGGAATGAAATAAAAACCAATGACAGCTGGGCAATTTTTAAGATTATGTCTGAGTTTGTAAATGGTTACGAAGCAATGGGACGTATTGGTCCTTGTGTTTCTATTTTTGGATCGGCGAGAACAAAACCAGAGGATAAATACTATCAATTGGCAGAAAAAATTGCTTATAAAATCAGTAAAGCAGGTTACGGTGTGATTACAGGAGGTGGTCCCGGAATTATGGAAGCTGGAAATAAAGGTGCACATTTAGGTGGTGGAACTTCGGTTGGTTTAAATATTGAGCTTCCATTTGAGCAAGCATTTCAACCCGTATATTGATCATGATAAAAATCTGAATTTCGACTATTTCTTTGTGAGAAAAGTAATGTTCGTAAAATATTCGCAAGGTTTTGTGGTTATGCCTGGAGGTTTTGGAACTTTAGACGAAATGTTTGAAGCCATTACTTTAATTCAAACCAAAAAAATTGGAAAATTCCCGATCATTTTGGTTGGAGTTGAATTCTGGTCTGGATTGATTGAATGGGTTAAAACTGTTTTGGTTGAAAAAATGCATACAGTAAGCCCAGAAGATTTAAATTTATTTAAAATTGTAGACACAGAAGACGAAGTTGTTGAAGCTTTGGATAAATTCTACAAAAAGTACGATTTAAGTCCGAATTTCTAATTTTCGAACCATATAAGTGATATAAGCGTAGCGTTTAAAGCAATCTTTTTAAATGAACTTATATCACTTATATGGTTAAAATATACTGCAAATACGCAAAAATTGAAAGCTGTTTTTTTAAACAGCTTTTTTTATACTATTTTTACAAAAATCCGTAACTTCAATATGTCCGTAACGTAAGTATATCTGATAATTTTTAAGCCATTATTTGAAAGCACTTTATAAAATTATTTGCCTCTTTTTAGCTTTATCATTTTCGATAAAACTAACTGCGCAACATCTCTCTAAGATGGAAGTGGCAGTGAATCTTGAGCTTAAAACACTGAACGTTAAGCAAGATATTACATATCATAATACAACAAATGATACGCTAACTACGATTATTCTAAATGACTGGAACAATGCTTTCGCCGACAAAAACACGCCTTTGGCAAAACGTTTTTCTGATGAATTTTACAAAGGTTTTCATTTAGCTAAAGCTGTCGATAGAGGAAAAACAACAATAATCAATTTAACTGAAACTAATTTTTCGGCTCTAGAATGGGAAAGAAGTGCTCAGAATCCTGATTATATTGTTGTCAAATTGGATCGTAAACTTCTTCCGAACGAAAAAATTGATCTGCACCTTAATTACATTGTAAAAATACCAAACGATAAATTCACTCGTTTTGGTTTTGATCAAAATGGCGGAATGGCACTAAGAAACTGGTTCTTAAGCCCTGCTCGCTTTGAAAATGGTCTTTTTGTAAAATACAACAATTTTAATCTAGATGATATCGCGAATGCAGTGAGCGATTATGAGGTCGAAATTAAAATTCCAAACCAGTATTCTATTACTACCGATTTAAATTCCATTTCAAAAGACACGACCAATCAAACCTATAGCATTTACTCTTTTTCAGGAAGAAACAGAACCGATTTTAGCCTTTATATCGAAAAACAAAATAGCTTTAGAACGTATGATAATGGCTCTTTACTTGTAGAAACTAATCTAAAAAACAAAAAAATAGATGAATTTCAGAGAGCTATTATAATCAACCGAGTGGTTTCTTACGCTGAAAAAGTTATTGGCAAATATCCGAATGAAAAAATAACGGTTTCTCAGATCGATTATGACAGAAATCCGTTTTACGGATTAAATCAGTTGCCTTCATTTATTAGTCCGTTTGAAGACGATTTTATATTTGAAATTCAGTTTTTAAAGACTTTTTTAAATAATTATCTCAAGAATAGTCTTCGTTTAGACCCAAGAAAAGACAATTGGGTTTATGACGCCATACAGATTTATACCATGATGAATTATATGGAAGAACATCATCGTGATGAAAAAATGCTGGGAAAACTGTCTGACATGAAACTCTTTAAAAGTTATAATATTACAAATCTAACTTTTAATGAACAATACAGCTATTACTATATGCTAATGGCTCGTAAAAATTTGGATCAGCCATTGGGAGATCCAAAAAATACGCTAATCAAGTTTAACGAACAAATTGCCAGTAAATACCGCGCTGGTTTAAGTTTGAGTTATCTAGACGATTATCTTAATCACGATATTGTTCCAAAAAGCATCAAAGAATTCTATAACTTGAATCAATTTGGTCAGTCTAATCGTTATGATTTTGAAAAAATTTTAACTCAAAAAAGCTCAAAAAACATAGATTGGTTCTTTAAAACCATTATCGATTCAAGAGATATTATCGATTATAAATTTTCTCATGTTTCGAGAACGGCAGACAGCATAAAGTTTTCTATTAAAAACAAAACTGGAATCTATGCTCCTATTCCGATTTACGGAATTAAAAAGAAAGAAGTTGTTTTTAAAGAGTGGATTGAGCCTAAAACAAAAGATTCTGTTTATGAACTTAGCCGAAAAAATGCAGACAAAATTGTAATTAATTATAACAATGAAGTTCCAGAATACAATCAGAGAAACAACTGGAGATCTTTAAAACATGTTTCGCTGAATCGTCCTTTAAAATTTAATTTTTCAAAAGATTTAGAAGACCCAGATTACAATCAGATTTTATATATCCCAACATTAAATTACAACTATTATGACGGTATAACGCCTGGAGTTCGTTTTCATAATAAGACCATTTTAGACAAACCTTTTAATTTTGATATTAACCCAGCTTATTCAATTAAAGCGGGTACGATTTCTGGTTCATCGGCTTTTTCATGGAATCAGAATTACAGAAACAGCACTTTATATAATGTTCGTTATTCTATCAGTCAAAATTATTATCATTACGCGCCAGATGCCACTTATTTGAAGTTAAATCCGATGGTGCAGTTTCGCATTCGTGAAAAAGATTTTAGAGATAATCGAAAACAATACATTCTAGCACGTCAGGTTATTGTAAATCGTGAAGAGAGTGCTTATATAACAGATAACTCACAACCCAATTATTCTATTTTCAATGCCCGATATGGAAATACTAAAACAGAATTAATTAATCATTTTAGCTTTATGACCGATTTGCAGCTTTCTAGCGGATTCGGAAAAATGTCTGGAGAGGTGGAATATAGAAGGTTATTTGAAAACAATAAAAAGTTAAATTTAAGATTGTATGCAGGAACTTTCTTGTACAACACAACAAATTCAGATTATTTTAGTTTTGGATTAGACCGTCCAACTGATTATTTATTTGACTATAATTTGTTTGGTAGATCTGAAAGCACTGGATTTTTTAGCCAGCAGTATGTTATTGCCGAAGGTGGTTTCAAATCGCAATTAGAACCGGCATACGCCAATCAATGGATAACGACTTTAAATGCCAGTTATGCCATATGGAACTGGGTAGAACTGTATGGAGACATTGGTTTCTTAAAAAACAAGCATCAAAGCGAGTTCTTTGCTTACGATTCAGGAGTACGTTTAAACTTGGTTCCAGACTATTTTGAACTCTATTTTCCAGTTTACTCCAATAATGGATGGGAAATATCACAACCTAAATACAATGAAAAAATACGATTTATAATCACTTTCTCACCAAAAACATTAGTTACTCTTTTCACTCGAAAATGGTTTTAATCAAATGAATTTTAAACAAAAACTTGCGAAATTATCAATAAAATTAAATTTTATATAAAAATCACATAAATAAAATACGTAGTTTTTTGAATTTGAATACAAATAATTAAATTATATTTAGTTTAAAGAATTATGATTATTGATTGTTTTTAAGTAATTTCGCGACATAAATAACATGACCCTACAAGATTATGATAAAAGAAAAAACCAATACTACACTGACATTTGAAGATTTCAAAACTGAGGTATTGAATGACTATACAATTGCTGTAACAAGCCGCGAATGTAGTCTTTTAGGTCGAAAAGAAGTATTAACAGGAAAGGCTAAATTTGGAATTTTTGGCGACGGAAAAGAAGTTCCGCAACTAGCAATGGCAAAAGCTTTTAAAAACGGAGATTTCCGTTCTGGATACTACCGCGACCAAACTTTTATGATGGCTATCGGTGAACTAAATGCAAAACAATTTTTTGCCGGTCTATACGGTCATACCGATTTAGCTTTCGATCCGATGTCTGCGGGAAGACAAATGGGCGGACACTTTGTAACGCATAGTTTAAACGAAGACGGTTCTTGGAAAGACTTAACTAAACAAAAAAATTCGAGTTCAGACATATCGCCAACAGCAGGGCAAATGCCTAGATTATTAGGTTTGGCTCAAGCATCTAAAATATACAGAGAGGTTGACGGAATCACAATTAAAGATAAATTTTCTGTTAATGGAAATGAAGTAGCTTGGGGAACAATTGGTAACGCAAGTACTTCTGAAGGTTTATTTTTTGAAACGATAAACGCTGCGGGAGTTTTACAGGTTCCGATGGTTATGAGTGTTTGGGATGATGAATACGGAATTTCTGTTCATGCTAAACATCAGACTACAAAAGAAAATATTTCTGAAATTTTAAAAGGATACCAACGCGATGAAGATTCTAAAGGTTACGAAATCTTTAGAGTAAAAGGTTGGGATTATGCTGAACTAGTTTCGACATATGAAAGAGCTGGAGCAATTGCACGTGAAGAACATATTCCTGTTTTAATTCATGTAAACGAATTAACACAGCCTCAAGGCCACTCTACTTCTGGTTCTCATGAACGTTACAAAAGTGCAGAAAGATTGGCTTGGGAAAGAGATTTTGACTGTATTCGCCAAATGCGTTTGTGGATGATTGCTATTAATATTGCTTCTCCAGAAGAATTGGCCGAACTTGATTTTCAATTAAAGAAAGAAGTTTTAGAAGCTAAAAAAGAGGCTTGGAACAACTTCATTAATCCAATTATTGATGAACAAAAGAATCTTTTAGCTTTATTGGAGCAAATTGCCGAAGCAAGCATCAACCATAAAGAAAGAATCAAAAAATTAATTTCTGAATTAGCCGCGATTAAAGCACCTTTAAAAAAGGAATTATTAGTTTACGCTAGAAAGATTCTTCGTTTTATTGAGGTTCCAAACAGTAAAGTTCTTTTATCTAATTGGATTACAAATTTCCTAAACGAAACTCAACAAAAATTCAGCAGACAATCAGCATTCTGAATCTGCTCAAAATATATTTTCAGTAGAAAAAGTTCTTCCTAAATATGCAGAAAATGCAAAACCAGATTTAGATGGAAGAATGATTTTGCGTGATAACTTTGATGCTTTATTTGCAAAATATCCTGAAACTTTAATTTTTGGTGAAGATGTAGGAAACATTGGAGACGTAAATCAAGGTTTAGAAGGCATGCAGGAAAAATACGGAGAACTTCGTGTTGCAGATGTCGGAATTCGTGAAGCGACTATTATTGGTCAAGGAATCGGAATGGCTTTAAGAGGTTTACGCCCAATTGCTGAAATTCAGTATTTAGATTATTTACTGTATGCTATTCAGATCATGAGTGACGATTTAGCTACTTTACAATATAGAACGGTTGGAAAACAAAAGGCACCATTAATCATTAGAACTCGTGGTCACCGTTTGGAAGGAATCTGGCATTCTGGTTCTCCTATGGGAATGATTATCAATGCAATTCGCGGAATCCACGTTTTGGTTCCAAGAGACATGACACAGGCAGCTGGTTTTTATAACACTTTGTTAGAATGTGATGAACCTGCTTTGGTTATTGAATGTTTAAATGGATACCGATTAAAAGAAAAAACACCGCTAAACTTTGGTGAATTTAAAACACCAATTGGTGTTGTAGAAACTTTAAGAGAGGGTTCTGATATTACTTTGGTTTCTTACGGTTCAACTTTAAGATTGGTTATGCAAGCTCGCTAATGAATTAGCAGAAAAAGGAATTGAATGTGAAGTTATTGATATTCAATCTTTACTTCCATTTGATGTTAGCAAGGACATTGTAAAAAGTGTCGCCAAAACAAATCGTCTATTAGTAATTGACGAAGATGTTCCTGGTGGAGCTTCAGCATTTATTTTACAGCAGATCTTAGAAGAACAAGATGCATATAAACACCTAGACAGTAAACCACAGACTTTGGCGACAAAAAGCACACAGACCAGCATACGGAACTGATGGTGATTATTTCTCTAAACCTTCAGCTGAAGATATTTACGAAAAAGTTTACGACATGATGCACGAAGTAAATCCTTCTAAATATCCAGCTTTATACCAGTAATTAAGAATTTTAGATACTAAAAACGCTCCAAGATTTTGGAGCGTTTTTTTTACCCAAAGTAAACACACAGTTTTGTCATTTCGACGAAGGAGAAATCTCCGCAATGCAAATCAATCTTTGTCGAGCCACTTACAGAGATTTCTCCTTCGTCGAAATGACAAGATTGTAGATAATGTTACTCAAATTAATTAAAGATCCTTCAGCATAGCTCTCGCTCTCTCCAAATCTTCTGCTGTATCAATCCCAATTCCAACATGCGTTGTTTCAACCATTTTAATGCGTTTTCCGAATTCTAAATATCTTAACTGCTCCAACTTCTCAGAAGCTTCTAAAGATTTCATTGGGAGGCTGTAAAAGTCTAATAAAGCTTGTTTTCTAAAAGCATAAATTCCGATATGCTGAAAGTATCTCACTCCAACATTTTTCTCTCTTGGATACGGAATTACAGAACGCGAAAAATACAAGGCGAACTGTGATTGATCTACCACCACTTTTACATTATTCGGATTATTGATTTCCTCTTCATCTGATATTTCACGCATTAGCGAAGCCAAATCAATCTTTTTGTCTGCATCATTTTTAAAAACCGATAAAACCTGTTCTAATGGTCCCGCTTCTGTAAAAGGCTCGTCACCTTGCACATTCACTACAATATCAACATCCAAATTCGCAACGGCTTCTGCAATTCGATCGCTTCCAGATTCATGTTCTTTTATGCTCATAATAGCTTTTCCGCCATTAGAAACAATTTCGTCAAAAATCAAATCAGAATCGGTTACGACAAAAACATCATCAAACAAATTTGTCGAAACTGCTGCTTCATAAGTTCTCAGGATTACTGTTTTACCTCCCAAATCCTGCATTAACTTAGCAGGAAAACGAGTTGAAGCATATCGTGCCGGAATTACAGCTATTATTTTCATTTTTTAATTATTTATCAATTTTGAATTTATAGATAAAACTTGACCTTTTTTATCTTGCATTTTTTGAATATCGTTTTCTATTACTCGCACCATCTTTTTCGGAAGTCCTTCTATAATATAATCATCTGTATAAAATTCTTTATTATAATACAATTCTCCACCTTCATAACTACTGTCACTAAACGAAAAACAATCTTTTTTTCGATTTTTATACATCTTTACAAATCTTCTTTCAAAATAATATCGATTCAATGGATACTGTTTTATTTCTACTACATTTCCTAGAAAATTTATTTTTTCAACAGTAATTACTTCTTTTTCAGAATCTATTGTAAATTTCAAATTTACTGAAGCAACAAATGCTAATGTACCACAAAGCAAAAAAAATACAAACCAAAAGACCACTGCTAATATCGAACCGCTAAAAGCAGAAAATAAAATTATTAGCAATGCAACAATTGCAAAAAATATAAATTGATCTTTTTTTGATGACTGATAAACTTTGACGTTTTCGTTTACTATTTCCATATCATAACAAATATACTATACATCAAGAGCTTTCTAAAATATATTTATAACATATTTCTTAACGCATTGCATTTTAATATCTTATAATATTTTTACTTTTATAAGAAAAAACATGAAGAAAAACTTTACCTTACTCCTGCTCTATTTCTTTTTAATTTTTACTTCTAATACTTTTTCTCAGAACAAATCGGACATTTTAAATCCATTCTCAAATCGTATTTTTCCTGGAAAGGGATATCAACCTATTCAAGATTTAAAATGGAAATTCAAGACTGAAGGAAAAATCTTTTCTTCTCCAATTGTACAAAACGAAACAGTTTATATTGGTAGCGAAGATGGTTATTTTTATGCTACAGATGAAAAATCTGGAACTCTAAAATGGAAATTTAAAACCAATGGCGCTGTTCATAGCTCAGCAAGCCTTTACAATGACATTGTCTATTTTGGAAGTTTTGATGGACATTATTATGCTGTAAATGCCAAAACAGGAAAAGAAATCTGGCGTTTTAAAACCAAAGGCGAACATTGGTACAGTGAAATCGGAATGTGGGGAATGAAACCAAGCGATTTACTTATGGCTGATTTATGGGATTTTTATCTTTCGACACCTGTTATCTACCTAGACAATAAATCGGCGTTAGCAATTTTCGGAAGTAGTGATGGAAATATATATGCCGTTGACGCTAAAAACGGAAGTTTAAAATGGAATTTCCAGACAAAGGCCGCAATACATAGCACTCCTGTTCTAGATAAAAGTACCGTTTATTTTGGCGGTTGGGATGGTATTTTTTATGCTTTAGACGCAAAAACAGGAAAAGAAAAATGGAAGTTTTCTACCGAAATTAAGACTGGCTTTACAGGAATTCAAGCTTCAGCAGCGGTTTCTGATGGCATAGTCTATTTTGGCGCTAGAGATCCTTATTTCTTTGCACTTAATGCTGCTACAGGAAAAGTAATTTGGAAGTATAATGCTGAAAATTCATGGATCTTAAGTTCTGCCGTTATTAAAAATAATACTGTTTATGTGGGAACCTCAGATACTTATGCTTTATTGGCTTTAGATGCAAAAACAGGAAAAGAAAAATACCGTTTTAAAGGTAACGGATATGTTTACTCTTCTCCTGCAATTGCCGGAAATACGATTTATTTTGGAGATTTTTCTGGAAATTTTTTCGACTTAAATCTCCTTTCTGACGGAAAAGAATCGAATACTATTTCGACAGAAAACAGAAATAAATATGCCGAAAGTATTCTCAATAATAATCTATTAGATTTTGGATTCGTGGCAAAACAAGCTGACTTATCGATTTATTCTGAAAACAAAAGAATAATGGATGAATTTTACAAATTAGGTCCAATTGTCTCTTCTCCATTTATCAATAACAATGTGATTTTTTACGGAAGCGCAGACGGTTATTTATATGCTTATAATTTGAAAAAGGAAAAATAATCTTAACGAATTTCTGCGAAAAAACTTTGCGAATCTTTGTGTTATATCTATTGCACAAAGATTTGTAAAGTAAATTAAACAATCTTTACAGATGTCATACTTAACGAACCTGCTAATAATTTGTCATTAAACAGATCTAATTCATCTTTTTTATCCTTTAAGCCCAAAGTATACAATAACGGGAGATAATGCTCTGGTGTTGGAACTGCTAATTGAACGGCTTTATTTAATTTTTCAAAATCTATTAAAGGCTGAAAATTTCCATCTAACAAATAATTATTTACAATTTCGCGAGCTTCAATTGCCCAATCGTAACCATAATTGTCTTTATCAAAATTTCTGAAATCGACCATTCTAAGATTGTGGACAATATTACCGCTTCCGATAATTAAAACACCTTTGTAGCGAAGCGCCTGCAGTTTTTGAGCCAATTCAAAATGGTATTGCCCCGATTTTGTATAATCAATGCTCAACTGAATTACTGGAACATCTGCATTTGGGTATAAATGCTTGATAACACTCCAAGCTCCATGATCCAACCCCCAATGTTCGTCTAATTCAACCGTGACTGGATTTAGCATCTTTTGCGTTTCAACAGCTAATTCTGGACTCCCTTTTGCGGGATATTGCACATCAAAAAGCGCCTGCGGAAAACCTCCAAAATCATGAATGGTTCTTGGCATTTCCATAGAAGTCACTTTTGTTCCCTTTGTAAACCAATGCGCCGAAACGCATAAAATAGCATTGGGTTGCGGAAGTGTTTTTGCCAAATTACGAAAACCCGTCACAAACTGATTTTCTTCAATAGCATTCATCGGGCTACCGTGGCCTAAAAATAGAACTGGCATTTTATCGGTATTCGAAAACGTTGATGAAATCGAATGTATGTCGTTTAGTGTTGTCATTTTATAAAAGTTTTTTTGCCACAGATTAAAAGGATTAAAAAGATTTTTTAGGCTCGTTTAAACTTTCTCTTGAAGATATTGCAACTCAAACTGATTAATCAATTTAAAATGAATAAAATCTGTGAAAATCCTTTTAATCTGTGGCTAAAATTTACTCTTCAAAACTCTCGTCTTTAAAGCCTATCAAATATAGCTTATTTTTGGCACGTGTCATAGCGGTATAAAGCCATCTAATATAATCAGTATCAATGCCGTTTGGAAGAAATGGCTGTTCAATAAAAACAGTATTCCATTGCCCACCTTGCGATTTATGACACGTTATGGCATAAGAGAATTTAACTTGTAATCCGTTAAAATATTCGTTTTCTTTTACCTTCTGAAATCTCTTGTATTTAGTCGGCTCATCTTCATAATCTTTCATTACTTCTTCGTACAAACGATTTGATTCTTCATAAGTTAAAGAAGGCGATTCGCTAGTTAAAGTATCCAGAATTAAAACCGTTTCAAAAGGTTTTTGCTCTGGATAATCGACCATTCTGATTTTTACTTTCGCAAACTTAAACCCATACAACTCTCTGATTCCGAAAAGTTCTAAAACTTCAATAATATCTCCGTTGGCAATAAATCCAGCTTCATCGGTTTCTTTCAGCCAGAAATAATTGTTTTTTACAACCATTAAAAAGTCACCAACCGAAAGTTCGCTTTCTTTAAATAAAATTCGACTTCTAATTTGCTCATTATATTGATTTGCGCGTTTATTAGAACGGACAATAAAAGCAGTATCTTCAATACTATAATTACTGTATGCTGTATTAATCGCGTCTTGAATGTCGTAACCATCAGTAAGTCGAACGATATCCTTAAACTTCTTTACGTTGAATTTAAATTCTGTTATAAAACTCTCTTTCAGCAATTCACGCAATTCAGTAGCATTGTATAAAATTCCCGAACTTTCTTCCTGACGCATTACTTCGTCCAACTCGATATGTTCAATTTCTTTATCATAATGAATTCCCAAAGTCTGAATGTCAAGCGCTGGACTTATATCTAAATTTACTGGAGGTAACTGTGCTGTATCTCCCAAAAGAATCATTTTGCAATTGTTTCCAGAATAAACATAATTGATCAAATCGTCTAAAAGCGATCCACTGTCTAATGTGCTATCTGAAATCATCGAAGCCTCGTCGACGATAAAAATGGTGTTTTTATGTTTATTTACTTGTTTGGTAAAAGCCACGCCACCGCCAGATGATTTCTTCGGGAAATAGATTTTTTTATGAATTGTAAATGCTGGATTATTTGAATAATTGGCAATTACTTTTGCCGCTCGTCCCGTTGGCGCCAACAAAACATATTTTTTGTTGATATCGCCAAGATTATTAACGATGGTAGAAATAACGGTAGTTTTTCCTGTTCCCGCATATCCTTTTAAAACGAAAATCGTATCGTTTTGAGGTTCGGTTAGGAAGATTGCAATTTTCTGAAAAAAAATATCCTGTTTGTAAGTTGGAGCAAAAGGAAATCGTTTTTGTAAAGTACCGTAAAACTGTGCAGAATTCATAAAGTGATATTGAAATACAAAGTTCGCTTTTTTTAATGGCAAAGGCAATTTCAAAATTCAATAGTAATTGCAATAAATAGCAAAAAACAATCAATTAGCACTCAAACAAAACACAACTAATTAATTTTCAATTAAATAAACCATTTCTTAACCTTGTTTTAAACTGAAATCCAAATTGTTTTTTGAAATTGCAATTATAATTGTTCCTTTTTAATTTGTAAGTTTGTGGTCGCTTAAATTCTTTCTTGATTTAAAACAGGTAACGAATTGTAAATCAACTATGTCATTACAAAATACTAACATTACTTCAAAAAATTACAGGAAACTTTCTATTCAGGTTTCTCTGACTGGATTTTCATATTGCTGTTTTGATACTTTAAATAATATCATTACTTCTTTTAAAGAAATAAAGTTTGATACTACTAACAAAACATCTCGAATTGAAGATTTATTCAATGAAGCTTTCAGAAATAATCCTGAATTAAAAAACAATTACGATGAAGTAATGGTTATTCACAACAATAACCTTTCTACTTTTGTTCCGACTGCTTTGTTTGACGAAAATTATTTAGGAAGTTACTTGCAATATACTTCGAAAGTATTCGAAACAGATCATTTTACTTTTGATCAAATCCCAAATTATCAAATGAATTCGGTTTATATTCCGTTTGTGAACATAAACAATTTTCTAATTGACAATGTAGGCTCTTTTGATTATAAACATGCCAATAGTATTTTGGTCGAAAAAATCTTGGATGGCTCACGAAATAACGACGATAAGAAAATGATCGTCAATTTTAATCCAGGAAATTTCGAAATAATCGTTGTGCAAAATCAAAAACTTTTGCTTTTTAATTCATTCGAATACAATACTCCAGAAGATTTTATCTACTATATTTTATTTACGGCTGAGCAAATGAGTATGAATCCCGAAAGTTTCAAATTAGAACTTTTAGGAACTATTACAGAAAACGATCCGTTTTATGCTATAGCTTACAAATATGTGCGCCATATTTCTTTTATAGACGTTTCAAAACTAAAAGAAAGAAATAGTTTTACAACCGCTCAAAATCAAAAACATTATATCTTATTTCAATCATGAGAATCATTTCAGGAAAATACAAAGGACGCCGAATTTTTCCGCCAAAAAATCTACCTGTAAGGCCAACGACTGACATGAGTAAAGAAGCATTGTTTAATGTTTTGAATAACCATTTTAATTTTGACAGTTTAAAGGTTTTAGATCTTTTTTCGGGAACAGGAAACATCAGTTATGAATTTGCTTCACGCGGAAGCGCACCAATTACGTCTGTAGATGGCGATTTTGGATGCGTTAAATTTATCAAACAAGTTTCTTCGGAATATGATTTTGATATTGCTTGCAACGAAAAGCGATGTTTTTAAATTTTTAGAAAATTCTAAAACAACTTACGATATCATCTTTGCAGATCCGCCTTACGGATTGGATCAGGCTACTTTTGAAAAAATTGTTCTAACCGTTTTCGAAAGAGATTTATTGGAAGATGATGGAATGATGATTATCGAGCATTCAAAATACACCAAATTGGATCATATGAGCAATTTCTCTTTTCAGAAAAGTTACGGCGGTTCTTTTTTTAGTTTCTTCGAACTAAATTCAACCGATGATGATGAAGAATTGCCTCATGATGATATTACTAAAAAAGAAACCGAAGAAGACGAAGGATAGCAATCTTTCCAAAACATAAAAAAATCCCTTGAGAATCAAGGGATTTTTTATTTTATCTTATTCTATTTTCGCTTTCATTTACGCTCTTTTGCTTAAATTCAGAATCTTTTACTTTCCCGAAAGAATAACGAACAGCAATAGAAATTTCGTTTGCATCACCCAAATATCGCACTTTTGAACTAATAGCGTTGATCGTAAATTTTTCGGTATAAATCATATTTTTAAAAAGGTCATTATAGCTCAAAACACAATTCCAGTTTTTGCCAAGTTTCTTTGCCAAAGAAAGATCAAAAATCAGCATCGCACCACGCTCAAAAACGCCTTCTTTTTGTTTGGTAGATCCCCAAAAAGAAAGAACAAATGTGAAATCTTTTGGGAGGTTAAAAGTATTATTGGAATAATAATACAAATACGTCTTGGAAGAATTGAACAAAGCCAAATCATCTTCAATTTTATTGGTTGCAAAAATTAAAGAATTGGTGTTTTCCCAAAATTTATATTTAAAGGGCAATGTAAACTCAATATTATAACCCGATTCTTTTTTAAAGTTTTTTGATGTAAAAGTCATCACATTTGTTTCTTTATCAAATACAAAATCTTGGTAAATAGGATTTTTATTTTCATAAATAGTCAGCTTTACAGATTTGTCATGATATTGAAAAGTAGCTGAAAGCACATCCATAAAAGTTGGCCCTAAATTGATATTGTTTCCATAAATAAAATATGGATTTATGTAGGCTGCAATCATACTTAGCGAAGAATAATTAGGTCTAGAAATACTTTTAGAATAATCCACATTTATACTTTTTACACTGTCTAGCGAAAATGAAAATTGCACTTTCGGAAAAAGATTAGTGTAATTCTTATCGACCAAATCACTACTTTCATTACTATACTTTCCCGTTACATTGGTATTTTCAACTCTTAGTCCTACTGAAAAATTGACTTTTTTAATCTTTCCTGAAAGCTGAGAATACGCTGCAGAGTTTGCTTCTTTAAAATAATACTCAAAAGTTGTACTTTGATTATTTTCATAGTCAAAAACATCGTAATCCGATTTGGATTTGGCGACCAAATAAAGTGCGCCATACTCCCAATTCAAATCGTTTTTAAACTTTTTCTCCAAATCGATTCTTCCAGAAAGAACATCAACATTAAATTTCTGATCGCGATTTTGCGAAAATTCAAAAGCAGTGTCATTAAAATTATTTTGCACTAAACTTAATAAATGCTGATTGTAATTGGAGCCTTGAAAACCAATAAACATCTTGGTATCAATAGCCTTTATTTTCTTTGAATAATTGATGAACGAATTGATAAAATTCTTTGAACTCGAATTTTCGCTAAACGTAAGAATGTTGTTTATTTGATTTTGGTTTTGATTAAAAGTAAACGTATTAATGTCGAAAGTATCGTTTCGCATTTTACCGTTTATATTAACAGACAAATAATCGTCTTCGTTTATTTTATAAAACACACTTCCTCCAAAAACATATTCCTTTACATTAGAATTTGCCGTCACATCATAATTGGAAATTATTGAAGCCTTTGGCATCTCATATTCCAAACTATGATTTTCCCACGGATTTCGTCGATTGTAATTAAAATTAGCTTTCCATTCTATTTTATCTTTTTTAAAACTAGAATTAAAACCTAAATAATTATTGTAGTTTCTTTTAAATGAAGCTACTTCAGAAATTTCAGTTTTAAAACTGTCCTTTTTACTCCATTTTCTAGTAATCAAAATTACGGCACGACCTTCTGCCTCGTATTTAGAAGACGGATTTTTAATGATTTCTATTGTTTTAATATCGGCAACAGATAAAGCATTTAAATCGTTTATGGTTCCTTTTTGACCGTCAATATAAATCAGCGGATTTCCTTTTCCGACAATCGAAATGTTTTCTCGATCGTCGCTTATTTGAACCGATGGAAGTTTTGATAGCAAATCGATCGGATTTGGAATGGTACTGTAAACTGAATTGGCAACATCAACTTTTATATTTCCGTTTAAATTAGTAATCGTTTTTTTCTCCCGACTGATTACAACTTCATTTAATTGATTTGAAATCGAATCTTTAGTTGTTTCATTCTGAGCTTGAGCATTCGCAAAAAATGAAAGGCAAAAAAGTAAAATGCTAATAAGTAGTTTTAATGGCAGATAATTCATTATTGAATTTGATTTTAGGTTTAGAAATTCTTCAATTAGTTAAGAATCCATTTTATGAGATCTTCTCTTTCAACTAAATTCCAAGAATGCGGTTTTTTATTTCCTTTCGAATCAAATCCTCTGTTTGAAGTCTTTATAAATTCTATTTTTTTTGCTCCTAAATTCAATAATGAATCATATGCTTTTTCTAAATGAAAGGCATTCAATTCTTCATAAGTTCTATTTTTGTTAGTCAAATACCAATCTAAATCTGGTTCACAATAGAACCTAATTTTAATATCTTTTAAGTATTCTATATTTTCTTTTGAATTACAAGAAATCAAATATGGAGATGCTTTTTTATAAGGTTCAATATTTGTTCTCGGATTTCCAAGATCATTGTTTAACAGTTGTATTAAATAATTTCCTTCTTCAACCGCTTCTTCACTCACATTTTTTTTCACATCATCTTGTGCGCCAATATAAAGTCTTTCTAAATCTAAAGGAGAATCGACCACAAATAAACCTTTTGGCTGTATTGCATTTTTAGTTTGAATAAGGTAATTAGAAAGCAGAAGCGCCAAATTACCGCCGCTAGAAAAACCACCAATAAAAATGTTTTGTTTTGCTATTTTATTTCGATCAAAAATTGAATTGAGTGCCAACGAGTATTCTTTTTTTTCTGACTCTGATAAATAAAGCTTCATGTTGTAATTCAACAACAATGTGGTTATACCTTCGGCTTTTAAGTTTTTAAGAAATTTAGCTTCGTTTTTAGTATTTTCTATATTGCATGGAAAGCAGGGAAATAAAATTAAAACAGCCTTTTGTTTTGTAGCAATATTTAATTCATATTGCTTCTCTTTTATGATTTCAGTTGCGTGGCAATTCACTAAAAAAAAGAAAGCAAATAATCCTCCTACAAGTCTTTTTGTATGTATCATTTTATGAAATTTGATTTTATGTTGCTCGCAAAAATGCTTTGAAAACATAGTTCTGAAAGTTAATCGTAGGTTAATGCAAGGTTAATCTGCTATTTGTTTCTTAAAAACTGTATTTTTGAGACATCATTTCAAACCAATATGAAGCAAAGAATCAATTTACTAATCGGGTTTTCTGTCGTAGCACTATTTGTGCTTATGACAGTTCAATGCTATTTGGTAAAGACCGCTTACGAGTATAAAGTAGCTCAGTTTCATACGCAGATTAAAAACGAAATTGGCGCAATTACCAATAATTACAGCTACATAGATTCGGCTTTGGTTTCTAGACAAGAGATGCTTTACAAAAGCCTTTCAGAAAAATACATGAAAGGAAAAAAAGCAGACTAGATATTAAAAATGGCGTTTTGAATACTCCATTTCAAAACATAATCACTCAAAAAATCAAGCGAAAACTTGAGAAAGATTTACCCGATTTTAAAATTGATTTTGCCATTGTTCTAAACAAATTTATTCTTTACAAAAACGAACAAGAAACTGATACTATTTTTTCTGAAAAGCCTTTTATACAAAATAAATTGTATGGAAATCTGGCTTCATTAAATCATGCTTTTTTAGTAAGAAGTTATGTTGGAACAACAAATGGCACTTTTGAAAATGAGGAATATAAATTACTGACAGAAGATTCGATGTATGTTTCTGTAATTGATTGGGAAATGATTATTTTAAGAAGAATGACATTTATCCTGATTCTTTCTTTGTTCTCGATTGCAACATTAATTGGTTTGTTTGTAATTGCGATTAGAGCTTTAATTAAACAGAAAAAAGTAAGCGACGTTAAAACTGATTTCATCAATAATATTACGCACGAGCTAAAAACTCCATTGGCAACTTTAGGAATTTCGACAAAAATTTTAGCTCAGAAAAACATTCGTGACAACGATGAAAATTTCAATTCGATTGTAAATACCATTTCGCGCCAAAACAATCGCCTTCAGAATTTGATTGATCAGGTTATGGCAAATTCGTTGGCTGAAAACGAAATTGAATTACAGAAAGAAAAAATAGACGCTGAAGATTTTCTGCTTTCTATTGTAAATGACTTTAAAATTACTTTTCCAAAAATCACTCTTAAAACCAATTTTCAAACAGAGAAAACTATCTTGGTTTTAGATAAATTTCATTTGACAACTGCTTTTTTAAATGTTCTAGAAAATGCTGTAAAATATGGTTCTAACACGATTACAATGAAAACAAAAATTGTCGAAAAACAATTCTCAATCAGTTTTGAAGATGACGGAATTGGCATTGCCAAAAACAAACAAGCGTTTCTTTTTGAGAAATTTTATCGTGTAGAGCAAGGAAACCTTCACAATACAAAAGGCTTAGGTTTAGGATTGTATTATGTTGATCAAATTGTAAAAGCACATCAAGGTTCTGTAAACGTTATTAGCGATTTAGGCAAAGGAACTCAGTTTACTATTTTATTAAAAGTTTAATTCCCATATTTTGAAAAGATTACTCTTAGCCGAAGACGATTTTGACTTTGCGGCGATTTTAAAACAATATTTAGAACTGCATCAGTTTGAAGTAATTTGGGCAGAAAACGGCGAAATAGCTCTGGATTTTTTTAAAAATCAGCCCTTTGACATTTGTATTTTTGATGTAATGATGCCAAAAATGGACGGATTTTCATTGGCTGAAAAGATAATTACTATCAATCCTGAAATTCCATTTATTTTTTTAACAGCGAGAAAGCTAAAAGAAGATAAAATCATTGGTTTAAAACTTGGTGCAGACGACTACATCGCAAAACCTTTCGAAGTTGACGAACTGGTTCTTCGTTTACAGAATATCTTAAAAAGAATTGAACAGAAGAGAAGTTTAGACGGAAATAATATAATCGAAATTGGTTCTTATATTTTTGACAATGAACGTTTAACGCTTAACAATAAAAATCATGTTCAGCAACTAACAGAAATGGAAGCTTCCCTTATTGAATATTTATATCTCAATCATAATCAGTTACTAAAAAGAGATCAAATTTTAATGTCGGTTTGGAAAAAAGACGATTATTTCTCAGGAAGAAGTATGGATGTTTTTATCAGTAGATTGAGAAAATATTTCAATTCAGATCCAAAAATTAAGATTGAAAGTGTTCGAAATATTGGCTTAGAATTCAAAATAGAAAAACCTTGATCTCTCAAGGTTTTTCTATTTTGAATTAAGATCTATTTTCCAATAACCCAGCCTAAACTGAAATTAGCAATCGGAGTAAATTCAGTTTTACATTTATCTACAAGTATTCCGCCGCCTATATTAAAATCCATATTAAATTTCCCTTTATAAGTACGTTGGAGTCCCCAAACTGGTCCGGCAGAAAAAGAAGGGATATATTCGTTAAACCATTTATTTGTCGAAATAGATTGAAAATCATAGTTTGCATGTAATGCTAAAAAGTTTCCAGAATTATTTGCTGTTCTTTTTCCTTTTTGTGCTCTTTTCTCTAAATTATAGTAATATCTAAATTGTTCTGTAATTCTTGGAATAAAATACCAAGTGGACTCATCGTATACACTATTGCTTCTATAACCAACAAGTAAACTTGCTTCTGAATAAAGCGTGTTCTTTGGAGAAAATGCATGTTCGTAAACAAATCCTGGAGACAATAGAAGATTAATCTTAAATTGATTTTTAGTTACAGAAACTGGCGCCTCCTCTTGGGCATTTGCAACATTAATTAAAAGAACGGAAAAAAATAAAAACAAGTAGTTTTTTGTCATGGTTAGTTATTAATTGGTTGCGACAAAAATAGTATTAAAAGCATATTATCCTACTAAAAGCAAAATTATTTTCTTACAGATAAAAATAACATTTTATAACACTGCAAATCATGTAATTTTTCATAAACAATTGTATAACAACAATTAACTTATTGAAATTTAACTTTGTTAAAGAACTTTTAAATCTAACAATCATGAACCTAAAAAGATTTTTCGGCGGATTGCTTACAATCCTCGGAATTATAGGACTTATTTATACTGCGGTTATTTTTGCCGGCACTTCTGGAGAAACTAGAGATATAAAATCGCTTATTATTTATGGCATACTCGGAATCGTATTTTTTACATCGGGTATTAGCTTAGTGCGAACTACAAAAGACGAAAGTTAAAAAAAGGTACAAAGAGGAAAAGACTCAAAGATGCAAAGTTTTAAATCCTTTGTACCTTTGAGCCTCTCGACCTTTGAACCTAAAAAACAACTATTCTGAGACAGGATCCAGATTCAACTCTGTAAAATCTCTTTCTGTTTTAGATATTATTATGGTTGCGACTGTGTTTCCAATTAAATTGGTAATCGCTCTGGCTTCACTCATAAATTTGTCTACACCCAGCAAAAATGCCAAACCTTCAACTGGAATTTTATGTAAAGCGGTTAAAGTTGATGCTAAAACAATAAATCCGCTTCCTGTTACGCCCGCCGCGCCTTTCGAAGTAATCATCAAAATTCCGATAACGGTCATAATTTCGAAAAAGCTCAAATGAACATCATACAATTGTGCAATAAACAGTACCGACATTGAAAGATAAATCGAAGTTCCGTCGAGATTAAAAGAATATCCCGTCGGAATCACCAATCCTACAACCGATTTACTGCAGCCCATTCTTTCCAATTTTACCATAATACTTGGTAAAGCCGCTTCAGAAGATGAAGTTCCTAACACTAGTAAAAGTTCTTCTTTAATATATTTTAAAATAGAAAGAATATTTATTTTATAATATCTCAAGATACTTCCTAGAACAAAAAAGACAAAAAGTGCCATCGTCAAATAAACGCAAAGCATCAACTTTCCAAGCGGAATCAAAGTTGCTAAACCAAATTTACCAATAGTGTAAGCCATTCCGCCAAAAGCACCAATTGGAGCAAGATACATTACATATTTTAAGCAAAAGAAAACCACTTTTGAGAATCGTTCTAAAACCAAAATAGTTTGCTCCCTTTTTTGATAAAAATTCAAAGCAATTCCGCAAATAATAGCGGCAAGTAAAACCTGTAAAGTAAAATTGGATAAAAAGAATTGCAACCAAGAAAAATCCTTCGTCTGCTCCATTTGTATATTGGCTTGCATCTCCAAACGTCAAACCCGATTTATCAATTTTTCCAGGTTTAAATATATAAGCAACAGCAACTCCAATTGCAAGAGCGACTGTAGAAACTACTTCAAAATAAGTTAAAGCTTTTACGCCAATTCGTCCCACTTTCTTTAGGTTTCCCATTCCTGAAATTCCCAAAACTATGGTCAAGAAAATAATTGGTCCAATAAAAAGAGAAATAAGCTGAATAAACTTCTTGCCAAGAAATTCCATTTTCACACTATTCGCAGGAGAAAAATGTCCTAACAAGATACCACAAATAATGGCAATTAAAACCCAAAATGTAAGATTGGTTACAACAGTCCTAAAAAGGTTTTTTTTAGATTGCGAAGAAGGATTTGGAGTGGCAGTATTCATGAAAACGAGTTAGATAGTTTCACAAATATATAAAAAATGCAGACCTGTAAGCCGGATTCTGTTCTTGTCTTATTTTACAACAAAACAATACCTTATCATTTATCTAGATCCAGCATTACTACTGGACTCAATCTACCTACCCTTCGGCAACGAACGAGAAGCCCTTAAATGCCGATATACTTGGTATTTCACCGCATAGAGTTTACCTGGTTTCACTACAGCATTACCTGTACATACTTTCTGCTGCACTTGTCCTAATCCCGACAGCTATCGGGACCGACGGGCGTTACCCGCTATGCTTCTCTATGGTGTCCGGACTTTCCTCCCTCCCGATGAATCGGGACGACGATAAGGCGGTCTGCGCCGCAAAAGTAGCGATTTAAGAACTAACAATAATGGTTTTAAATTTCAGATTTTATGAATTTTATCATAACTTTTTAATTTTAAAATAGTTATCTTTAAAAATCTATAATTTAAATTCAGTTTATCATGAAAAGAATGTATCATTACGCAACTGTTTCAAAGGCTTTAGATCAATTGAATGAGAAAGGATTTACGTGCGATTTTAATCGAAATTCAGATGCGATTAAAAAGAATCCTGAGAAATTTGAAATTGTTCATGTGTATCGATACGAGGGTGAGTCAGACCCAGCAGATGAAGCAGTTGTATACGGAATTAAATCGACTTCGGGGAAAAAGGGAGTTTATGTCGCTGGTTTTTCAGCCGATTCAGATCAGGAAACAGCGAAGTTTTTATTTGATTTAAGTATTAGAGGACGTTAGAAAATCAAGTAAAAAAATGAGAACAAAAAAAATATTAAATAATCTATGTCATTCCTAGAAACGGAATTTAAACCTTTCTAGGAATGGCATATAACATTATCAAAATTTACTTTTCAAATCCATTCTTCCATGAAGAATTCTTATAATTTCAATTTCTCCCTTTGAAATAATGTGATAAAATAAAATGTGTTCATTAGATTTATAACCCAATAATTTTTCTGTAACATTATCATATTTCTTTCCAAGATTTGGATTTTCAGCAACTTCCTGACAAGAATCTAAAAGTAACCAATAATACTTATCAGCTTGTTTTTCTGACCATTCATCAAAAGTATAATTCCAAATATCAGCTAAATCTTCAACAGCTTTATTTGTCAAATAATATTTAGCCATTTTTTCTTTTTGCCTTTAAACTTTTCAATTGTTCTTTAGGATCAAAATTTTCAGCACGTCCACTATTAGCTCCATCCTGAATTGCTTTTTTTAAAACAATTAATTTACTTTCTTCTTCTTCCAAAAGTCTTAATCCTGCCCTAACAACTTCACTAGCATTCTTATATCTTCCCTCTGAAAGACTGTTTTCTATGAAGTTTTCAAAATGGTTTCCAAGCGATATAGAGGTATTTCTTCCCATAATATTTAGATAAGACCGTAAAGTTACCTAAAATTGGTAATTATTATAGTGAATATTTCATCAAATTTTAAAATCGTGCATAAAAAAGTCTATCACAAAGACAATTTTTCAAAACAACAATAAATTTAAATTATGTTGTCGGTATTTTTAATTTCCATCCTGGCTTAATTAAATCCGGATTCGAAATAATATCTTTATTCGCTTCAAAAATATCCTGCCAAGAAACTCCGTATGCTTTTCCAATCTTCGAAAGAGAATCTCCCGCTTCAACTGTATATTCTCTTGAAACGCCTTCTTCAACCTCGATATTCATAACTAAATCGGCCGATCTAAAATCAGGATCAATAGTATTATAAGCATTCCAAAGCTTTTCCTTATCTGCTGCAGATTTTGCTTTTCCGTCAATATAAAGCACATTATCCTGCTCTCTTACCTGCAAATTTTCGATTCCTAATTCGGATGCCAAATCTGTGACCTCTTTATATTTATCTTGTAAACTCATAACAACCTTATTTAATGATTAATTTATTGTCAACTTTCTTAGGATGCAATTCCTGAATACTTTGCATTAAAGGTCGCAATTTGTCTCTTTTAATTTCACCCGAAAGTGTAACAATACCGCCAACAACAGTTGCACTGACACCATCGTAAGCGTCTACAACTTTACTAACCGATTTGTCTAAATCAGTATCTGAATTAATTACAACAGTAGCTGCAGCAGGTTCCTGATTGGCTTGTTCTATTTCACAAGTATTAACTACAGATTTAACACCTTTGGTTGCTTTTACACTTTTTCCAATATTTTTTTTGAACATTTCATCATCACAAACACCTGTAATCGTAGCCACTCCTTCATGCACTACAACTTGAATATCTGGATCATTTAATTTTTCACTGATTGCTTTTTCAATATCGGCATCACTGGGTTTACAAGACACCAAAAAAACAGTGAAACTCATTCCTAATAAAATTGATCTAATTTTCATAATGATACGTTTTAATAATTAACTAATTAAAATTAAACAAATTAAATATCAACGAGTTATATGATACTGTTATGATATTTGTAAATTTTCCAGCAATTTAATTTTTATCAACTTCTAAAAATTATTCAAAAAAACACAAAAAGAAATTTCTGATAAAGAAAAAACAGCGACAAAACTTGAATCTTATGGCAGATATATCATCATTTCTTTGATTGTCAACATCGTATTATTAGCAAGTTTGATCTTTATTATTTTGAAGAAAAAGAATTTCGCCAAATAACTAAAATCGGTTTTAAACAACGAAACAAAAGTCATATATTTGCTATCCAATAAAAGAGAACATGGAACAATTTGTAGTATCGGCACGTAAATATCGCCCGCAGACCTTTAAGGATGTTGTGGGACAAAAGGCCATTACCAACACTTTGTTGAATGCCATTGAAACCAATCACTTAGCTTCTGCTCTTTTATTTACAGGACCACGTGGAGTTGGTAAAACTACATGTGCTCGTATTTTGGCTCGAAAAATAAACCAGCCTGGATATGATGATCCTACCGAAGATTTTGCATTTAACGTTTTTGAACTAGATGCTTGCTTCAAACAACTCTGTAGATGATATTCGTAACCTTATCGATCAGGTTAGAATACCGCCACAAACAGGACAATACAAAGTATATATTATTGACGAGGTTCATATGTTGTCTTCGGCCGCTTTTAACGCTTTTCTTAAAACGTTAGAAGAACCGCCAAAACATGCTATTTTTATTTTGGCAACAACAGAAAAACATAAAATCCTTCCAACGATTTTATCCCGTTGCCAAATTTTTGATTTCAAAAGAATTACAGTAAAAGATGCTAAAGAACATTTAGCAGATGTTGCTGAAAGTCAAGGAATCGTTTTTGAAGACGATGCTTTACACATCATTGCTCAAAAAGCAGATGGTGCGATGCGTGATGCTTTGTCTATTTTTGACCGTGTAGTTTCATACTGTGGAACAAATTTAACACGTCAAGCCGTCACTGAAAACTTAAACGTTTTAGATTACGAGACTTATATTTCTATTACTGATTTACTTTTAGAAAATGAAATTCCAAAGCTTTTATTAGCTTACAATGACATTCTTGCTAAAGGTTTTGACGGACATCATTTTATTGCTGGTTTAGCTTCTCATTTTAGAGATTTGCTAGTAAGCAAAACGCCCTCAACTATTGCTTTATTAGAAGTTGGAGAACAAGCACAGCAAATGTATGCAGTTCAATCTCAAAAATGTTCTCAGGAGTTTTTATTAAAAGGAATTGACATTGCAAACGACTGCGATTTAAAATACAAATTAAGCCAGAATCAACGACTTTTAGTTGAATTATGCTTGATGCAATTAGCCTCTATCAACTTTGATGGAGAAAAAAAAAGTTGAGCAATTCATAATTCCACCCGTTTACTTTAAAAACGGAGGCTATTCTATTGTTGAAGTCCAAAGTCCAAAGTCCAAAATAGAAAGTTCTGTAGCAACTGAGAATCAAACTTCTCCAGCTGTAACAGAAAACCAAACTTCTGTTTCTCAACCACAACAAGTTGCAGAAACTCCAAAAGTTCAGACTCCAGAAGCTCCAACAACAGAATCAAACGGCGCTCCTAAGGTTTCTGCTTTTTCTCTTGCTAGTATCCGCAAGAAAAAAGAAATGGAAGCCAGCGGCAAGACGTATGTTAAACCTACCACTGCTTATTTAACTGAAGAATTTAACGAAACCGATATGCGCCTACACTGGAACAAATATGCGGAACGTTTAGGACAAAAAGGCCTTAAGATTATGGAATCGATTCTATTGATTAGCGATCCTGTTCTGAATGGCACAACAATTTCTTATGAACTGCCAAATGAAGGTTCTAAATTGGATTTTGAGGGGCAGATGAATGGTTTATTAGGACATTTAAAAGGTCACTTACATAATCATGATATTACAATTGAAGTAATTGTAAACGAAGAGATTAAAGCAGTAAGAGCTCTTAACGATCAAGATCGATACAATCGTTTCTTAGAAATCAATCCAAATATAGAACTTTTGCGTACTACATTTGGATTGGATATAAATCTTTAATTTAAGGAGGTAATTTATTCTGATAATTTGGAACAAAATTTTATTTGTTCTTGAGTCCGAAAGTGTAAACTTTTTCAAGCCATTTTTTTCTTTGCTCTTCATTAGAACCTTTTACAATTCCGACATAACTTACTTTCACAGGTTTTATTCCGCAAAATTCCAAAGTCGATTTCTTTAACTGGTTAACGCTTGGTCTACCGTAAACCAATCTATAATACCAACTTGGCTGATCTAGAGTTGTAATGATATGAGCCGTTTTTCCCTTCAGTAATTTATCCCACCAAACAGAATTTTCACGGTATTGGAAAGCCATTCCTGGTAAAAATAATCGATCAATAAAACCTTTTGTTATCGCTGGAAGTCCACCCCACCAAACAGGATGAATCCAAACCAAATGATCGACTTTTTTTATTTTCTCCCACGATTCTAATAAATCAGGTTCTAAATCCGTTCGTTTTTGGTAACCAAACTGAAGATTGGGATTGAAGTTTAAATTGGCAATCGTTATAATTTCTACTTGAGCGCCAGAAGTGATCGCTCCATTTTTATACGCTTCAGCAATTCCGAAATTAAAGCTTTCAGCATTTGGATGTCCGTTTATAATCAGTATTTTTTTCATATAAATATTTTTCCAAAAATACTATTCGTCCATTTTCTTTTGCTAGACAAATGTCCTATAAAACCGCTTTTCTAATTCGGCTTAAATGTCTTGGTGTAATTCCTAAGTAAGAAGCCAAATATTGCAATGGAATTAACTGAATGTATTTTTGATGATTCTGATACAATTCTCTGTAACGTTCTGCGCCTGACAACTTTTGAAAGGAAATCATTCTTTTATGCAGATTTACAAATTCTATTTCGGTCAATTTCCGTCCTGTTTCCTGCCAATTGAACCCTAATTTATATAGTTTTTCAAGAGCTTTTCTATTTAAGACTTGAAGTTTTGTATCGGTTAAAGCCTGAATATTTTCTTCTGCTTTTTCTTCTGTTATGAAACTCGCAAAAGACGCCATGAATTCATTTTCAAAAGCAAAACAATTGGTGATTTCGTCACCTTTATGATTAACAAAAAAGGAACGGAGAATTCCTTTTTCGATAAAAACTATTTCGTTGCAAATCTGATTTTCAGTCAATAAAAGCTCTCCTTTTTTCAATGTTCGAAATGTAATCAAATCATCTAAATGACTTAATTCACCAGCAGAAAAATTCTGAATGGACTGAAAAACAGATTTCATAAATTATTCGTTAGAAGCAAAAACTCTCTCGATTCTTTTGTCTGGAATAAGCCACAACATTGCCACAATAAAATATGCAGCGCCAGAAATCCATTGATTATAAAATGCGGCAACAATTCCAATTACATATAAAACCAAAGAAATTTTACCTTTAAAATCTTTTTTAAGCACTTTTCTCAAAGCAGAATCATCACCTTCACTACACATAATCGTGTACTGCAATATTACATATGAAATTGCAGACAAAAATAGAATGGCACCATAAAGCGACATTGTCGCTTTCTCAAAATTATGTTCTCCCATCCAAGCGGTAGAAACAGGAATTAGTGAAAGCCAGAACAGAAAGTGCAGATTACTCCACAACACTTTTCCGTTTACTTTTGACAATCCATGCAATAAATAATGGTGATTATTCCAGTATATTCCAACATAGATAAAACTTAAAATATAACTTAAAAATTTAGGAATAAGCGGTTTTAAATCTTCAAACTGATGTCCTTCTGGCGCTTTGATTTCCAAAATCATAATGGTTATAATGATTGCCAAAACACCATCACTAAAAGCTTCTAGTCTACCTTTGTTCATTTAAAAAAACATAAATATTAAATTTTACCGTAATACATTGCTTTTACGATACCATCAGAAAGTCCGATTTTAGGAACATAAATCTGGCGGGCGCCGCTCCATTTCATTGCATTCAGGTAAATACGAGTTGCGTGGATAATTACGTCGGCACGATCAGAGTTTAGTCCCAATTCAGCAATTCTTTGTTCGTATGTCAACGAATTTAAGAAAGCATACTGAGAGTTAACATAAATGTACGAAAGTGGTTTTTCCTGTTGTTTGCCAGACATTTTAAACAACTTATTGATATTTCCTCCAGAACCTATCAACGTTACTTCATCATAATCTGCCGTGTTGGTTTTAATCCATTTTTCGATTTCATCCCAAACAACATCATGCACCATATTATTCAGCAAACGTACTGTTCCTGCTTTAAACGATCTTGAAGTAATCATTTTTCCGTCAGAGAACAAAGTAAACTCAGTACTTCCACCTCCAACATCAACAAAAAGATACGTTTCGTCAGATTTAATTAAATGATGCAAATCTGTTGAAGCAATAATTGCCGCTTCTTTTTTACCGTCAATAATTTCAATCTTTATGTCTGCTTTTTTCTTAATCAAAGCCACGACTTCTTTTGCATTATATGCTTCACGCATTGCAGAAGTTGCAAATGCCATATAACGCTCTACTTTATGTACTTTCATCAAAAGATTAAATGCTTTCATGGCATCAACCATTCGATCTATATTTTCTTGTGAAATTTCTCCAACCGTAAAGGCATCTTGCCCTAAACGAATTGGCACACGAACAAGGGAACTTTTATTAAACTGCGGTTCTTTTCCTTCTTGCTCCACAACGTTAGCGATCAAAAGCCTCATGGCATTCGAACCGATGTCTATCGCCGCAAACTTCCTAATGTTAATCATGCTCACTTTATGATTTGAAAATTGGTATTTATTATTAATTTACTTTTTGAGGAACCTCATCTAGTATTGCTACTTTATTTTGATAATACTTATAGGTCTCAAACTGTGCTCTAAATGGGGCATGATGATTTTTTGGCTTATATTTATTATCTAATTTATAAGAATGATACCTTACTTTTACATTTCCTTTCCAACCAATATTGAAGTTATCGATTAGTTCTTTTTTAATTTCAAGATCATAAATCGGACATGTTACTTCTACCCTTGCATCTAGGTTTCTAGTCATAAAATCGGCAGATGAAATATAAACTTCGGTTAAACCAGCATTTCCAAAAATATATACTCTCGAATGTTCTAAGTAATTATCTACAATACTTATTGCTTCAATATTTTCGCTCATTCCAGGAATTCCAGGAATTAAAGAGCAAATTCCTCTTACTTGAAGCTGAATTTTTACTCCTGCATTGCTTGCTTCGTATAATTTATCAATCATTTTAAAATCAGATAAACTATTCATTTTTAACTTTATGTGCGTTTTTCTGCCTGCAAGCGCATGAAGAATTTCGCGATCAATCAGTTTTATAAATTTGGTTCTTGTATAATGAGGCGATACGATTAAATGCTTATATCGATGCACTCTGTAATTGATATCGAAAAACTCAAATATTTTTGAAGTGTCTTTTAAAATTCCTTGGTGACAGGTTAAAAGCGTTACGTCTGTATAGATTTTAGCAGTCGACTCGTTGAAGTTTCCTGTAGAAATAAATCCATAACGACGATTTTTACCTTCTTCCAATCTTTCTATTACACATATTTTACTATGTACTTTAAGACCTTTCATTCCAAAAATAAGTTCAATTCCTTCCATTTGCATTTGTTCGGCATACGAAATATTTGAAGCTTCATCAAAACGGGCTTGAAGTTCGATTTGTACCACTACTCTTTTACCATTTTTAGCAAGCATTTATTAAAGAGCTAATTACTTGCGAGTTTTTAGCTAAACGATATAAAGTTATTTTGATACTTGTTACTTTAGGATCTAAAGCCGCTTCTCGCAAAAATTTGGTTAAATAAGAAAAAGACTGATAGGGCGCATGAACTAAATAATCTTTTTTGCTGATTTTTTCTAAAATACTGCCTTCTAAGCTTAAACCAGGAACCGGCATAGGCTCATTTGGCTTATACAATAAATCGTAACGTCCTAAGTTTGGAAAACTCATATAATCACGGCGATTATGATATCTTCCTCCAGGAATTATACTATCTGTTTCTACAATTTTCATTTTATCTAAGAAAAATTGCAGCTGTATCATCTTCAATTAAATTATCGTAAATAAAACGAACAGGTTCTCCTATACGACGGTCTTTTACAGATGTAGCGATTTTTTCAAGCATACTTTTACTCAAATCACTGTCAATGTCCAATTGTGCGTCACGTGTAATTTTAATCATGTGAGCAGAAACACTCTTATAATCGAATATATTAAAGATGTTTTTCAGCTTGAAACGAATGACATCATCAATTAAAATAACATATTGTTTTTCGTCTTCAGACGGAAGAACGACAAATCTGTTAATATTTTTTGGAATTTCGATTAAGGCATAACGAACCTCGTCATTAGCTAATTCTAAACGAACTGCCAAATAACCTAACGTATCTTTTAAAATTGGAAAAACTGCTAAATCATTTAGGATAATCGTTACCAGTTCTGGACTTAATTTTTGAGTATAAAAGTCTTTTAAGAAACACTCTTGTTTTGGCGTAATTTGCGTTTCGTTTATAATAAAAATATTCTCAGATTCGAGTTCGGCTTCAATATTACTAAGTATACGCAAACTTTCAGATTGCTTGCTGAATTACAATTTCGGTAATATCTTTAATTAATTGGTGGGCAGAAATACCTCCTAAATATTTTTCGCCAGAAATACCCGAGAGGCTTAATCGCCGAATGGCTGCATATCGAACTCTAAAAAATTCGTCTAAATTGTTTGAAAAAATTCCAACAAAACGCAGTCTGTCTAAAAGTGGCACTGTACTATCTGCAGCTTCTTGAAGTACTCTTGCATTAAACGCTAACCAGCTTTTTTCTCTATCGATATATTTCTGTTCGTACACTGTTATTATTTTAAATCTTTGGGGAAAATAGTTTTATGTGTTTTGCCCTTATGGATAGTGTCCCAGCTTTCTGCATCAAATTGTAATGACACAAAGCCTGAAGTTGGAACATTTTCTATAAAAACATCCCCAAATTTATTAACAAAATTTGTAATAGCCTCGTTATGTCCGAAAAGAATAACGCTTTCAAAACTATTATCACACGATTTAATAACTTTTTCGAGTTGTTTATCGTCAAAAGTATATAACTCGTCTTTGTAAACAATGCTTTCTATAGGGTATGAAATATTTTGAGCAAAAATCAATGCTGTTTCTGAAGCCCTCGCAGCAGTGCTACTCCAAATAATATACGTTTTAGGAAGATACTCTGAAATATTTAATGAAACGTCGTGCGCATCTAAAATTCCTCTTTTCATTAAAGGACGATCAAAATCTTTTAGTGGTGCTTCCCAGCTAGATTTGGCATGACGAATTAATATGAGATTTTTCATAAGTCGCATAATTTAAAAACCTGTTTTACAGGATATTTTTTTAATTAAGTTCTAATTTACAAAAGATATTTTAAACCTTTTCTTTTTTTTATTTCTGTTAACATTCTTATTAAATTTTAACAAGAATACATTATTCTCAATACATTAACATTAACATAAAATAGAAACGTAAATTTTTATTTTTTATGTAATTCATCTAAGAAATTAGTATTTAGTCGATATTATACATTTTTTTAAAATTTTAACTAAATACTTGATTATTAATTATTTACAACATTAAAAACAAACCTATTTTCATCAAAAGAGCAAAAAAATGTACGAAAAAATTCTACTTTTTTGAGTTAAAAAAAAGTGTTTTTGGGTCATTTTTTTCTAAAAAAGTAACACTTCAACGAGTTTTTTGGTTAGTTACAGATAAAAAAATAATATTAGAAAAACTCTAATATAACTTTGATTCTGTTAAAATTTCATAAATACTTTAAAATAAAATCTTAAGTTATGAAAACTAAATCTACTCTTGAAAAAGCGGTGAAATTTGTAAGCAATTGTAAGATTATTTTTTCGCAAAGAAAAAATATCTTTCAAAAGAACTTTTTTACGTCGCTACTCTGCTTGATTACAACGGTTTTATTTGCTCAGTCTGGTTCGTGTGGTTCGGAAATCACTATTGATGGATCAAATGAGCAAAAATTTACAGGTGCAGAAACTTCCTTTGTGCTTCAAATTAAAAATACTGGAAACGCAACAGATACTTATCAATTATCTGCGGATAATTTTTCAGACTTCAATGAAAATCCAGATGGAAGCTCTTCAAAAAGTAATGTTTTATTCACTAATAGACTGGAAAACAAAACCATTACTCTTGCTCCAGGAGAAAGCAAAGAATTTTACATAAAGCTTAATCCAAGAGATCTTAGTCAGCTTGATCAATGGAATGGGACTAAAATCATTGCAACATCTTCTACTTGTCCTCAAAGCATAAGCCAAACTATTGTTTACACCTATGTCCCTCCAAAAAAAACAAAAGGGGTTGGGTTTAACGACTTCATCTTAGATTTTAAAAAGATCGCAGACTTCTAAAACACTTTATGCTTTAAACTACCAAATGTAGTAGTCATTCGTTTTACTCGTAGTTCTAATTACAGCAATATTAAAAATATTTAATATGAAAAACTTTACATTTAAGATCAATTTACAAATTCTTTTAAGCCTTGTATTGAGCACTTTATGCATCAATATTTATGCTGGCGAAGGTTCTAAGCAAACAACTCCAGATGTTAATCATAGAGCTTCTCTTTGCATAAATAATGATGAATACGGAAATTTTGCCCGATATGGTTCAACCAATGAACAAAGGCTTTACATTAGAATTCAAAATCCAAATAGCGAAAAGGTGTACTTAGGTTTTACTAGAGCCAGAAGAACTGCACCAGATAACAGCAACGAAATAGATTCTAAATTCAGAATTATGAAACCTGACGGTACGGTTGCTTTTGCTAGTTATAATTTGACCAGTATTACAGCAAACATAACAGGTACTGAAGCTCAACGCCTTTCAAGAGCCCAAAATGGTCCGAATGGAGTCGATGGAGTTACTACTGCTGGTTATGTTCCTATTGTATTTGATCCAACAGGTATGCCTGCTGGTGATTACTGGATTGAATTTGAAAGCAACAGTTCAAACTACTCTGAACTTTATTATAATTATTATGATATAACTGTAGCTAACAACAGTACTAAAAATTCAATTCCAGGTCGTCTTTATTCAAAACGTTGGGCTTTTGCCATGAACAATGTTACCACCGATTTTACAGGAGCTTTCTATGTTTTTGCTCCCGACAATGGCTCTACAACTGGAGCTACTACTCAAAATGGTTTTGTTAATAAAATCAATTTCAATGGTGCAGGTTTTAGACCATGGTACTTCAATGTTGCTTTTAACAATACAGGTCCGGGAAATTCAGGAAATGCTGCAAATGATCAAAAAAGCGTTTACAATGCTTCTGATGCCACAAAAATGAGTCCGAAGTATGAGGTTTTCTTAAACGATCCTGATATTAATGTCTGGAAAAACGGAACTTACAACGGCAACATAGTCATTAACGGAATCACAAACTGTGGTATTGGTGAAAGTAATATCAATATCAGCGTTTTTAAAAGCGGAACAATTGAAATACTTCTTGATTTTAATGGCGGAGACGGAATTTATACTCCAGGAACCAAAGATGTCTTGACAACTCAAACTGTTACTGCATCAGGCGCTCCTCCTTATGCCGTAAGTGTTCCTTGGAACGGAAAAGATGGTTTGGGAAACACTATCGCACAAGGAACAAATATACCTATTGTCGTTACATTTGGGCAGGCTGCATTCCATTTCCCAATATATGATGTAGAAGAAAATCAATATGGTTTTTCATGCACAACTGTAAGACCAGCAGCTCCATCAGGATACGTTTTAAAGTTTTACTGGGATGACAGCGCCATTACTTATACTGGCGGTACTTTTGATGCCAAAGTAAACCTAACAGGTTGTACACCTAACAGTACTCCTCCTAGTAATTGCCACAGATGGAATGGTTTTAATTCTAACAATAATGGTTCTCCACAATATGGTAATTTAAATACGATAAATACTTGGTGGTATGCCAATCGAGATTTTGTAACATCAACTATTGTTTTACCTCCATTTTACACGGTTGCATTAAATACAAAAACTAATGTAAAATGTTTTGGAGGCAATGATGGTACTATTCAGATAAAAGCTACCAACGGAACCGCTCCATATACGTATTACATAAACGGCGGTACGACTCCAAATACTTTACAAAATTTAACAGCAGGAACTTATGACATTAAAGTTGTTGATGCAAATGGTTGTTCTGCAAATGTTAATGGTGTTGTAATTACACAACCTTTAGCAGCTCTCGCTTTGGCAGACTTCTTCTAAAACCGATGCTTCCTGCTTTGGAAAAAGCACTGGAAGTGTAACGGCAGGAACCGTGACAAATGCGATTGGTACTGTAACCTACTCTTGGAAAAATAGTGCAAATGTGGTGGTAGGAACTACTGCAACTGTTTCAAATCTTCCGGCGGGAACTTATACGCTAACTGTTACAGACACTTGCTCTTCACAATCCAATTCTGTTACAATAGGACAGCCTGCGGCGGCTTTAGCTTTAGGCGCATCTTCTAAAACCGATGCTTCCTGCTTTGGAAAAAGCACTGGAAGCGTAACGGCTGGAACTGTGACAAACGCGATTGGAACTGTAACCTATTCTTGGAAAAACAGTGCAAATGTGGTGGTAGGAACTACTGCAACTGTTTCAAATCTTCCAGCGGGAACTTATACGGTGACTGTTACAGACACCTGTTCTTCACAATCCAATTCTGTTACAATCGGACAGCCTGCGGCGGCTTTAGCTTTAGGCGCGTCTTCTAAAACAGATGCCTCTTGCTTTGGTGCAAGCAGTGGAAGCGTAACAGCTGGAACTGTGACAAACGCGATTGGAACGGTAAACTACTCTTGGAAAAACAGTGCAAATGTGGTGGTAGGAACTACTGCAACTGTTTCAAATCTTCCAGCGGGAACTTATACGGTTACCGTTACAGACACCTGTTCTTCACAATCTAATTCTGTTACAATTGGACAGCCTGCGGCGGCTTTAACTTTAGGCACATCTTCTAAAACTGATGCTTCTTGCTTTGGAAAAAGCACAGGTTCTGTAACAGCCGGAACTGTGACAAACGCGATTGGAACGGTAAACTATTCTTGGAAAAATAGCGGAGGAATTGAAGTTGGAACATCTGCAACTGTTTCAAATCTTCCGGCGGGAACTTATACTTTAACTGTTACCGATAGCTGTTCTTCACAATCCAATTCTGTTACAATAGGACAGCCTGCAGCGGCTTTAGCTTTAGGCACATCTTCTAAAACCGATGCTTCTTGTTTTGGAAAAAGCACTGGTTCTGTAACAGCTGGAACTGTGACAAACGCAATTGGAACGGTAAACTATTCTTGGAAAAATAGCGGAGGAATTGAAGTTGGAACATCTGCAACTGTTTTAAATCTTCCGGCGGGAACTTATACTTTAACTGTTACCGATAGCTGTTCTTCACAATCCAATTCTGTTACAATAGGACAGCCTGCAGCGGCTTTAGCTTTAGGCACATCTTCTAAAACCGATGCTTCTTGTTTTGGAAAAAGCACTGGTTCTGTAACAGCTGGAACTGTGACAAACGCAATTGGAACGGTAAACTATTCTTGGAAAAATAGCGGAGGAATTGAAGTTGGAACATCTGCAACTGTTTCAAATCTTCCGGCGGGAACTTATACTTTAACTGTTACCGATAGCTGTTCTTCACAATCCAATTCTGTTACAATAGGACAGCCTGCAGCGGCGTTAGCTATAGACGCGTCTTCTAAAACTGATGTTTTCTGTTTTGGAGCAAGCACTGGTTCTGTAACAGCTGGAACTGTGACAAACGCAATTGGAACGGTAAACTATTCTTGGAAAAATAGCGGAGGAATTGAAGTTGGAACATCTGCAACTGTTTCAAATCTTCCGGCGGGAACTTATACTTTAACTGTTACCGATAGCTGTTCTTCACAATCCAATTCTGTTACAATCGGACAGCCTGCAGCGGCGTTAGCTATAGACGCGTCTTCTAAAACTGATGTTTTCTGTTTTGGAGCAAGCACTGGAACTGTAACGGCTGGAACTGTGACAAACGCGATTGGAACGGTAAACTACTCTTGGAAAAATAGCGGAGGAATTGAAGTTGGAACAACAGCAACTGTTTCAAATCTTCCGGCGGGAACTTATACTTTAACTGTTACCGATAGCTGTTCTTCACAATCCAATTCTGTTACAATCGGACAGCCTGCGGCGGCCTTAGCTTTAGGCGCGTCTTCTAAAACTGATGCTTCCTGCTTTGGAAAAAGCACTGGTTCTGTAACAGCTGGAACTGTGACAAACGCAATTGGAACGGTAAACTATTCTTGGAAAAATAGCGGAGGAATTGAAGTTGGAACATCAGCAACTGTTTCAAATCTTCCGGCGGGAACTTATACTTTAACTGTTACCGATAGCTGTTCTTCACAATCCAATTCTGTTACAATCGGACAGCCTGCGGCGGCTTTAGCTTTAGGCACATCTTCTAAAACCGATGCTTCTTGTTTTGGAAAAAGCACTGGTTCTGTAACAGCTGGAACTGTGACAAACGCAATTGGAACGGTAAACTATTCTTGGAAAAATAGCGGAGGAATTGAAGTTGGAACATCTGCAACTGTTTCAAATCTTCCGGCGGGAACTTATACTTTAACTGTTACCGATAGCTGTTCTTCACAATCCAATTCTGTTACAATCGGACAGCCTGTGGCGGCTTTAGCTTTAGGCATATCTTCTAAAACAGATGCTTCCTGCTTTGGAAAAAGCACTGGTTCTGTAACAGCCGGAACTGTGACAAACGCGATTGGAACTGTAACCTATTCTTGGAAAAATAGCGGAGGAATTGAAGTTGGAACATCAGCAACTGTTTCAAATCTTCCTGCGGGAACTTATACTTTAACTGTTACCGATAGCTGTTCTTCACAATCCAATTCTGTTACAATCGGACAGCCTGCGGCGGCTTTAGCTTTAGACGCATCTTCCAAAACTGATGTTTTCTGTTTTGGAGCAAACACTGGAACTGTAACGGCTGGAACTGTAACAAACGCAATTGGAACAGTAAACTACTCTTGGAAAAATAGCGGAGGAATTGAAGTTGGAACAACAGCAACTGTTTCAGACCTTCCTTCAGGAACGTACACTTTAACAATTACTGATTCTTGCTCTTCTCAATCCAATTCAGTAACCATATCACAACCAGCTATAGCTTTAAGTTGTTCTATTATTCAAAATAAAGCTGTCACTTCAAATGGTTTAAGCGATGGAGAAGCTACTGTAACTCCAATTGGTGGTAATGTAGGCTACACTTATTTATGGGATAATAGTGAAACTACTCAAAAAGCAGTTGGATTAAGTGCAGGTCTTCATTCTGTTACTGTAACCGATTCAAAAGGATGCACAACAACTTGTACTGTCACTATAACTCAACCAGATGTGTTTTCTTGCAGTATTTCTCAAGATAGCGCTGTAAAATGTTTTGGAGAAAATACTGGAAAAGCAACTATTACAGCTGTAGGAGGTAATGGTGACTATACTTATCATTGGGATAATGGTGAAACTACTGCACAAGCAATTGCTTTAAGTGCTGGCGTTCATAATGTAACTGTAACAGACAAGTTAAATTATACTACTACTTGTTCTGTAACAATATCTCAACCTCAACAAGGATTATCTGCTACAAAATCTCAAACTGATGTAACTTGTGGTGGAGGTAATAATGGTTCTGCAACTGTAACAGTTTCTGGAGGAACTCCTACATATTTATATTCTTGGAATTCAAATCCTGTTCAAACAGGAGCTACAGCCAACAATCTTCCTACAGGAAATTATACAGTTCTTATAACTGATGCAAATGGATGCCAGATTTCAGAATCATTTACGATTTTGGATGGAGACTCTATTAAACCAATTATAAATCCATTACCAGAAACAACAACCATAAATTGCCCAGCGGAACCAGTTTTCACACAAGCCACAGCAACGGATGACAGTGGAACAGTTTCTTCATTAACTTATGTAGATACAATTACAGAGGGAAATTGTGCTGGATCATATACTAAAACAAGAACTTGGACTGCAAAAGACGCTTGCGATAATGTTTCGCTTCCTGTCAGTCAAACTATAATTGTTCAAGACATTACTGCTCCTACATGGACTACTGCGGCTGGATCTTTAAACGCAACTTTAGAATGCAGCGATGCAGAAGGGCTGGCTGCCGCTCAGGCAAAATTCCCAACCGCTTCTGACTCATGCGATGCTGATGTTACAAACATCACTAAAGCAAGCGGACAGTTTGTGGCTTCTGAAGGATGCGCTAACGCGGGAACATACACAAACACTTGGACCGTAAAAGATGACTGCGGAAATACATCGGAAACTTTCACACAAATCATCACAATCCAAGACACCACAGCTCCTACATGGACTACTGCGGCTGGATCTTTAAATGCAACTTTAGAATGCAGCGATGCAGAAGGGCTTGCTGCCGCTCAGGCAAAATTCCCAACCGCTTCTGACTCATGCGATGCTGATGTTACAAACATCACTAAATCAAGCGGACAGTTTGTGGCTTCTGAAGGATGCGCTAACGCGGGAACATACACAAACACTTGGACCGTAAAAGATGACTGCGGAAATACATCGGAAACTTTCACACAAATCATCACAATCCAAGACACCACAGCTCCTACATGGACTACTGCGGCTGGATCTTTAAATGCAACTTTAGAATGCAGCGATGCAGAAGGGCTTGCTGCCGCTCAGGCTAAATTCCCGACTGCCTCTGACTCATGCGATGCTGATGTTACAAACATCACTAAAGCAAGCGGACAGTTTGTGGCTTCTGAAGGATGCGCTAACGAGGGAACATACACCAACACTTGGACTGTAAAAGATGACTGCGGAAATGAATCTGTAGCTTTCACACAAATCATCACAATCCAAGACACCACAGCTCCGACATGGACTACTGCGGCTGGATCTTTAAATGCAACTTTAGAATGCAGCGATGCAGAAGGGCTTGCTGCCGCTCAGGCTAAATTCCCGACTGCCTCTGACTCATGCGATGCTGATGTCACAAACATCACCAAAGCAAGCGGACAGTTTGTGGCTTCGGAAGGATGCGCTAATGCGGGAACATACACCAACACTTGGACTGTAAAAGATGACTGCGGAAATGAATCTGTAGCTTTCACACAAATCATTACGATTCAAGATACCACAGCTCCGACATGGACTACTGCAGCTGGATCTTTAAATGCAACTTTAGAATGCAGCGATTCAGAGGGGCTGGCTGCCGCTCAGGCTAAATTCCCGACCGCTTCTGACTCATGCGATGCTGATGTTACAAACATCACCAAAGCAAGCGGACAGTTTGTGGCTTCCGAAGGATGCGCTAACGCAGGAACATATACAAACACTTGGACTGTAAAAGACGACTGCGGAAATGAATCTGTAGCTTTCACACAAATCATCACAATCCAAGACACCACAGCTCCTACATGGACTACTGCAGCTGGATCTTTAAATGCAACTTTAGAATGCAGCGATGCAGAAGGGCTTGCTGTCATGCTCAAACTAAATTCCCGACCGCTTCTGACTCTTGCGATGCTGATGTTACAAACATCACTAAATCAAGCGGACAGTTTGTGGCTTCCGAAGGATGCGCTAACGCAGGAACATATACAAACACTTGGACTGTAAAAGACGACTGCGGAAATACATCGGAAACTTTCACACAAATCATCACAATCCAAGACACCACAGCTCCTACATGGACTACTGCGGCTGGATCTTTAAATGCAACTTTAGAATGCAGCGATGCAGAAGGGCTGGCTGCCGCTCAGGCTAAATTCCCGACCGCTTCTGACTCATGCGATGCTGATGTTACAAACATCACTAAAGCAAGCGGACAGTTTGTGGCTTCTGAAGGATGCGCTAACGCGGGAACATACACAAACACTTGGACCGTAAAAGATGACTGCGGAAATACATCGGAAACTTTCACACAAATCATCACAATCCAAGACACCACAGCTCCTACATGGACTACTGCGGCTGGATCTTTAAATGCAACTTTAGAATGCAGCGATGCAGAAGGGCTGGCTGCCGCTCAGGCTAAATTCCCGACCGCTTCTGACTCATGCGATGCTGATGTTACAAACATCACTAAAGCAAGCGGACAGTTTGTGGCTTCTGAAGGATGTGCTAACGCGGGAACATACACAAACACTTGGATCGTAAAAGATGACTGCGGAAATGAATCGGAAACCTTCACACAAATCATTACGATTCAAGACACCACAGCTCCGACATGGACTACTGCGGCTGGATCTTTAAATGCAACTTTAGAATGCAGCGATGCAGAAGGGCTTGCTGCCGCTCAGGCAAAATTCCCAACTGCTTCTGACTCATGCGATGCTGATGTCACAAACATCACCAAAGCAAGCGGACAGTTTGTGGCTTCTGAAAATTGTTCAAATGCTGGAACATATACCAATACTTGGACTGTAAAAGATGACTGTGGAAATACATCGGAAACTTTTACTCAGATAATTACAATTCAGGACACTACTGCTCCACTATTTACTGGCACTCTTCCTTTAGATATTGAAGTATCATGTGATGCAGTTCCTGAACCAGCAGAAATGCATACTTCTGATAATTGCAATGGAGACTTACCAATAGTTTATACAGAAACGAAATCAGGTATTGAAAATGAATGTCCTTCTAATTATACCTTGACTCGTACTTGGAAAATTAGTGATTGTGGTGGCAATACGACTACTCATGTTCAAGTTATCACAGTACGAGATAAAACTGCTCCAACTGGAACAGCTCCAGAAAGTGTAACCAACTTAGCTAGTATAGATGTAATACCTGTAGGAAATCCATCAGATATTAAAGATGCTTGCTGATAATTGCAGTCCTACTGTAAATATCACCGTTAACGATACAAACAATGGCGGAAATGGATGTGATGGAGAACCATATATCTTAACAAGAACTTACACTTTAACCGACTGTGCAGGAAATAAAACCGAATTGGTTCAAACTTTCACAGTCGAACGTAAAGTTACAGTTAGCGGAATTGCAACAAACACCAGCTGTTTTGGTGGTTCAGATGGTTCAATTACAGTATCAAACAGCGCAGGCTCAACTGTAGTAATTACTAATGAAAGAAATGAGGTTGTTGGCAATACTAATTTACCAGCAGGAACTTATACTCTTACTGCAACTGCACCTATAAATGGTGAAAATCAGACTTGTTCTGCTACAGCTACCGTTGTGATTACACAACCTGTGTATACTGTAAAAATTTCTGGACAGATTATCAATATAGATACTAACGCTCCAATCGCAAATGTACCTGTTACTTTAGTTCCTCAGGGAACTACTACAGGACCAATACAAATGCACATTACAGGCGCAGACGGAATGTATAGTTTCTCTGGAATGCCTGCTGGAAGCTACTTAGTTCAAGTGCAAGACGCTAATTTGAATAGTGCATATCAATTATACCCTGTTAACTCTAGCTTATTCTTTACTACTCTAGAAGATTGTAAAATACAAACCCATAATTTTGAATATGGAGCTTCAAAACTTCCTGTTCTTGGAGATTACGTTTGGTTTGACACTAATAGTAACGGAATTCAGGATGAATGGTATGATGCGAACAATGATGGAATTGTAACTAAAAATATACCAGACTCAAATGGAAACATTGATTATAGCCAATGGGAATGGATAGATCTTAACGGAGACGGAAGCTATACCGGACCTCAAAATGTTGGAGAATTAAATGCTGGAGGTTTCGGAAATGCATTGAACGCAAATATAATTATTGATGGTCCAAACGGATACCATGATGAAGTAATTGTGGGAATTGAAGGATTCTGGAGAAACCGTCCAGATATAGCAAATCCTTATGGAGAATATACTATAAAATTGGTTAGAGATGCGAATTTCGATACTATGGCGACAAACTTAGGATTAACTGGTTTAGTAAAAGTACTTCCGTCTATATCTGCTAAAAATATTGCTGGTAAAACAGGCAAAATGCAATTGCATACCGTTTGTAAAACCACAACAGACAGCGGATACATTGTAACCATTACTCCAGAAGATTTAGTTCATTTAGACAATGATTTCGGAATTAGCTGTAAAGAATACAAAGATATTGTTGCAAATGATGACTCTGCTGGTCCAATCCCTGGTGTAAATCATACAACAACCAATGTATTGAATGTATTACCAAATGATACATTAGAAGGAAATACTATAACAGCATCTGATGTTATAATTACAACGGTTACACCAAATGAGTTTTTACAACTAAACCCTGATGGTTCAGTAGATGTATTGCCAAATGCTCCAGCAGGAACATTAACAATGGTGTATCAAATCTGCGAAGCTGATCAGACAGACAATTGTGACACAGCAACTGTAACCGTTACAATAGAAGCTCCTGTAATGACAGTTACTGCAACCTCAATTTGTGTTAATGATGTTCCTTACATTGATTATGTAGTAACACCAGTAAACTTCACTCCTGTAAATGGTGTAACTATTGCTTGGGCAGATAGCAACAATAATGTTGTAACAACAATGAACAATCTGCCATTAAGTGGTCGCGTATTATGGCCTGGAGCGGTAGTAGATGATCAAGGAAAAGGAATTGATTGGCCAGGTTGGGTTTTTGAAAACAACAAATGGATTGAAGCCGCTGATGGATTTGAGAAATTACGTCCAACCGCTAATGTAACGCTATCTGTAAATCCGAGTGAGACTATAACAGTTAATTATCCACCGGCAGATCCTTATTGTACTGCAAGACCAACATTTGCAATTGTTGCCAATGATGATAATCCTGCACCAATAATATCAAGCCCAACACAAACTACTGTGGGTAACGTTTTAACCAACGATACACTAAATGGTTCTGTGGTAAATATAAATGACGTAACACTTACAACAACAGTTCCCGACCCAACAGGTTCAATATCAATAGGCCCTGACGGAACTATAAATGTTGCGACAAATACGCCTGGTGGCACTTATACATTAACGTATCAAATCTGCGAAAAGGCCGATTTTGGAAACTGTGATACAGCTATTGTGACTGTTATTGTGATCTCTCCTATAATTGCGAATGATGATACTTATAGCAATATCGGTTGTAATTCATTCGGATTAGTAGGTAATATTTTCAGCAATGATTTAAAAGGAAGAACACCTGTAACGATAGAATTAGTAAACTTTACGCTTCTTACCGAAGGAAATAACACTAAAACAGATCCAAACATTACTGTTGATGCTTCTGGAAATGTAAATGTGTCTAGCTTAACGCCTGCTGGCACTTATACTTACGGTTACACAATTTGTGACAAATCAAGTCCAGATAATTGTGATTCTGCAACTGTTACCATTATAGTAATTCCAAGTGGTGTTGTAGAAGTAAGAGGCACAGCATGTAACGATGATTCGACATTGATTAACCTAAGCACCTTACTTCCTGAAGGAACTCCTTCAACAGGAATTTGGCAAGATAGAAACAATACTAATGCCCTTCAGGGTGGTATTCTTAATCCGTTTGGTTTAGCATTGGGCAATTACACTTTCGAATATATAATAGCCGATGAAAGATGTCCAAGAAATATAGTTTTAAATATGGAAATCAATGATGATTGTAAAGTCTTAGCTTGTGGTGATGTGTTAGTACATAATGCATTTTCTCCAAACGGTGACAATATAAACGATTTCTTCAAAATTGATAATATTGATGACACAACTTGTTATCCAACCAATTCTGTTGAAATATATAATCGCTGGGGAGTTTTAGTTTTTGAAACCACAAACTACAATAATACAACAAATGCTTTCGACGGAACTTCAAGAGGAAGAACAACCGTTAAGCAATCTGATGGACTACCAACTGGAACTTATTTTTACATTATTAATTATAAATCTCTAGATGGAAACAACAATGCTCAAGATCACAAATTAGACGGGTACTTATATCTATCGAAATAACAATTAAAATACGTCGCAAAGGTTATTTGCGGCGTATTTAAAAATGATTTTTTTGACTAATTTTGATTTATATGACATTGATTTTCAGTGATTTAAAAAATCAATAGTAATTATTAAATTAATAAAATCTACTATGAGAACAAAATTATTTTTCTTCGTCATTCTGTTAGTTACATGTTCAGGGTATGCACAGCAAGATGCACAGTATACACAGTATATGTACAATACAATAACCATAAATCCTGCATATGCAGGTTCTCGTGGAGTATTTAGTGTATTCGGCCTGTACCGCACCCAATGGGTTGGCCTTGATGGAGCTCCAGAGACAAGCAGTTTCTCAATTAATACACCAATAAATAATAGCAAATTAGGTATAGGAGCATCGTTGGTTAACGACAAAATTGGCCCAACAAATGAGAACAACATTTCTGTAGACCTATCTTATACAATTCAGACATCTGCAGATTTTAAACTTTCATTTGGTATTAAAGGAACCGCAAATATCTTCAACTTAGATGTAAACAAATTAAATCCTGCAGATCAAGGAGATCCTCAATTTCAGGATTTAAATAATAAATTCAGTCCTAATGTTGGAGCTGGGGTTTATTGGCACTCTGATAAAGCATACATTGGTTTGTCTGTTCCAAACTTTATTGAAACTAATCGTTACAATGATAACGATGTAGCAATTTATAAAGACAAAATCAATTATTATTTAATTGGAGGTTACGTATTCGATCTTGATAAATATCAATACATAAAATTTAAACCTGCACTTTTGACTAAAATGGTCGAAGGAGCACCTCTTCAAGTAGATGTCTCTGCCAACTTTATGTTCTATGATAAATTTATGATTGGTGCAGCTTACAGATGGAGCGCTTCTTTAAGTGCTATGGTTGGATTTCAAATTACAGACGGACTTTATTTAGGTTACGGATATGATCGAGAAACTACCAAATTGAATAATTACAATTCAGGTTCGCACGAAATCTTCTTGCGTTATGAATTCTTCTCAAACAAAGGCAAAATGACAACTCCTCGTTTCTTCTAAAAATAAGGTATCATGAAAAACTATACAATACTTTTCGTTACAATTATAGGCGCTTTTTCATTTAGCACTTATGCGCAACAGGCAAAAGTCAATTCTGGAGACAAGAAATATGACAGTTATGCCTATGTTGATGCCATTAAAACTTATGAAAAAGTTGCTAATAAAGGCTATAAGTCTGAAGACATGTTTAAAAAACTAGGTAACGCCTATTATTTTAATTCAGATTTTCAGAATGCTCGCAAAATGGTATGGCGAATTATTTGCAATGAATACAGATGTTGAGCCAGAATACTATTTTAGATACGCACAGTCTCTAAAATCAAGCGGAGATATGGCTAAAGCAAATAAACTTCTGGATGAGTTTAATGCTAAATCAAAAAATGACAGCAGAGGAAAACTTTATAAAGAAGACATAAACTATTTGGATCAGATTAAAGCAAACTCTGGGAGGTACCAAATAGAAAATGCAGGCATCAATAGCAAGTACTCCGATTATGGATCATTTGTCTACAACAACAAAATTTATTTTGCTTCTGCAAGAGATACAGGGAATTTCACACAACGCAAACACAAATGGACAGGAGAATATTTTACTAATATTTATGATGCTGATCTAGATCCTGCAACAGGAAGCACATCAAAAGTCAATAAATTTAAATCGGCCATTAATACTAAATTCCATGAGGCTTCACCAGTTTTTACTAAAGATGGTAAAACGGTTTATTTCACTAGAAATAATTATATCAACGGAAAGAAAGGAAAGGATGAAAATAAGATCACTTTAATCAAACTTTACAAAGCAGAACTTGGACCAGATAATAAATGGACTAACATTGCGGAACTTCCTTTTAATAGTGATAATTACAGTACGGCTCATCCTGCTTTGAGTCCAGACGAAAAAACACTGTATTTTGCTTCTGATATGCCAGGATCAATTGGACAGTCAGATTTGTATAAAGTCAGCATAAATCCAAATGGAGGTTATGGTACACCAGAAAATCTCGGAAATACAATTAATACAGAAGGAAAAGAAACTTTTCCGTATCTAACTTCTGAAAATGAAATTTACTTTGCTTCAGACGGGCATCCAGGACTTGGAGGTTTAGATGTATTTGTTGCCAATATTGACAATAACGGAAAAATAAGTAATATACAGAACGTTGGAGCTGACGTCAATTCTCCAAAAGATGACTTTGCGTATATTATTGATCCCGAAACGAGAAGAGGTTTTTTCTCCTCTAATAAAGACGGAGGACAAGGGTCTGATGACATTTACGGATTTCTAGAAACCACAAGATTAAGATGTATTCAGGAATTGTATGGAACAGTAACTGATGCTGAAACAGGAATTGCTCTTCCTGGAGCCAAACTTACTTTATATGATGACCAAATGAATCTCAAAAATTCTAGTGTTGCAGACGCATCTGGTAAATACAGTTTTTCTGTAGAATGCGGGAAAACCTATTATGTAAGAGCCGAAAAACCAGAATATGCCACAAAAGAGCTACCTGTTACTATAGATAAAACAAGCGGAAAAACTAGTCTACCGATTGCATTGGAAAAATCAACTTGTAAGGTTACTGTAGGCGACGATTTAGGAAAATGCTTTGGCATCAAGATGATTTATTTCGACTTGGATAAATCTAATATTAGAACCGAAGCTGCCTTAGATCTAGAAAAAATATTGGTTGTTCTGAATGATTATCCAACAATGAAACTAGATATCCGTTCGCATACAGACAGTAGAGCTTCGCATCAGTATAACGAAGCTTTATCTGACCGCAGAGCGAAATCGACTATTCAATGGTTAGTTAAAAACGGAATCGCTCCTAACCGATTGACTGGAAAAGGATACGGAGAAAATCAACTTGTAAATAAATGTTCAGACGGAGTTCCATGTACAGAAGCAGAACATCAAGCAAACAGACGAAGCGAATTCATTATTACAGCCTTGTAATATTAAAAATAGATCAACAAAAAAGTCTGCCGATATGGCGGCTTTTTTTATTTAAAAAGTCGTTGCAATTCTATGAATTACAACGACCTCTAAAAACCAACCTGTTCAATAAACTTTTAAATCTTAACAAATATGTTAGTGTAATATTTTTTCCCGTAGCAGGATCTGTTGTTACAGATAATCCAAAATGGGTATAATCGCCTACTATATTTTCTTTGTGCCCAGGACTGTCAAGCCAAGCTCGTACAGCCGCTTCTGCAGTTTTATAATTGTAGGCTACATTCTCGCCTACTTTTTTAGCTCCTAGTATACTAGTCATATTACTTGATCTAGCAACAAAATCATTATGATCTACAACATTGTTTTCAATCATATACTTATTATGCTCTTCACATTTAAAAGATATATGATTAATTCTCTCTAAAGCATTTAAACCAATACTCACACGGTATTCGTTTATTAGCTTCATAGTTTCTATTTCGGTATCGTTATAAGTGTAGTTTACAATAAGAGCTTCTGTTGGAGTGCTATCCAAGCTTGCTTCGGCGTTATCAGCAGAACATGCGTTCATTGCGAACAAAATCGCAATGAACAACATGGTGCGCATAATCTTTTTCATAATCATCAGCATTTTAGCGGTTTAAAGTAAATGTTGGGGCAAATCCTTTAAATTTATTTTTGAATAAAATATCGTTTGCTTTTTCTATACCAAACGTATTCAAATTACCGTTAAACTACAAAATTAATCGATGAAATGCATATAATTTTTATTTAAAAAAGTATTTTCTTACAACTAAGAAGATAGTCGCTCAATTTTCCACGAAAAATCAGACTGACTTGTATATCTAATTCTATCGTGAAGCCTATTAGGTCTTCCTTGCCAGAATTCAACTTGAAGTGGAGTTACAATATAACCTCCCCAATTTTCAGGTCTAGGGATAGTCTTACCTTCAAATTCAGTTTCTATTTTTTTTAAGTTTTCTTCTAAAAAAGTTCTCGACGGAATAACTTCACTTTGGTGCGAAACTATAGCGCCTAGCTTACTTCCGTCAGGACGTGAATCAAAATAATTATCAGAAACAATCTCAGATGTTTTCTGGGCAATTCCTTTAATAATTACCTGACGTTCTGCTTCCTGCCAAAAAAAAGACAAACAAACATTTGGATTAGCTTCTATTGCTTTCCCTTTTTCCGAATTGTAATTGGTATAAAATATAAAACCTTCCTCAGAAAATTTCTTCAATAAAACAACACGCGATTTCGGAAAACCATCCAATCCAATTGTCGAAACTGTCATGGCATTCACCTCTCCGCTTCCACCAAAATCTTCCACCTCATGAAACCATCGGTTAAAAAGATTAATCGGATCTTCTGGAATATTACTTTCTAATAATTCACTCTTCTCGTAAGATTTTCTATAATTACTTAAATCGTTCATGATTTGTTATTTTAGATTATTGACTTTAGATTTTTGTTTCAGGTTTCAGGTTTCAAGTTTCAGGTTTGAAGTTTGTCAGGCTGAGCGAAGTCGAAGCCCACAACTACAAAGCAAGTTCTACTCAAAAAAAGCACTTCGATTTCGCTCAGTGTGACAATCATATATTAAGATTCCATCAACTTAAACTTGAAGCAAATACAGCAAAACTTAGTCCCTTAGAACCTCAGCATCTCAGAACCTTAGATTAAAACTCAAAACTAACTCCATCATCAGCCAAAAGCACATTTGGAAAAACCTCTTCTGCTTCTTTTTTAAATGGCTCTAGACCATCATAACGCGTTGAATAATGACCTAAAATAAGCTGTTTCACATTGGCCTTTAAAGCAATATTTGCTCGCTTCTTTTGCTGTCGAATGCAGTGTTTTTTCGGCCAATCTTGCTTCCGACTCTAAAAACGTAGATTCGTGATATAAAATATCTGTATTCTGTATAATCGGAATTATCTCTTCATTGTAAACTGTATCAGAACAGAAAGCATAACTTTTTGCTGGCGGCGGATCAAAAGTAAGTTTTTCATTTTCAATTACTGTTCCGTCATCAAGCGTAATATCTCCGCCATTTTTTATTTTCTGATAATAAGCAACATGAATATCATAACGCTGAACTGCTTCAACATCTAGTTTTCTTTCATCTGGTTTTTCCTGAAAAAGATATCCATTTGTATAAACACGATGCTTTAGCGGAATTGTTTTCACAATGACCTTTTTATCTTCAAAAACAACTTCACTTTCTTTCGATTCTAATTCGTGAAAAAACAAAGAATACGTTGTCCAAGATTCAGTCAGTTTTAATTGAATAAGAATTAATTCTTTAATTCCTTTCGGACCATAAATATGTAAATCTGTAGTTCTACCTAAAAGCGAAAAAGTCGAAATAGTTCCTATTAATCCATACAAATGATCTCCATGAAGATGCGAGATAAAAATGTGATTAATTTTTGAAAATTTAATCTTGTTTTTGCGAAGCTGTACCTGAGTTCCTTCTCCGCAATCAATCAAAAACAATCTGTTTTTAATTTCTAGAACCTGCGAAGTCGGATTAGTAAGTGTTCTCGGAGTTGCGGCATAACAGCCAAGTATAGTTAGTTTCAATTTTATTGTTTATTCGTTTATTTGGTAAATCGTTTAATCGGCTTAAAATTAAATCAAATCGATTAAACAGTTAAACGAATAAACAATTAAACCAATTTTAAAATCCGAGGTCTCTTTCGATTTCTTCCATTTCGATAATATCGTGAGCTTCTAAAAGAGAAGGAACTACAGCCAATTTATCTGAAATAGCGTTAAAATCAAGATCGGTTGCTACAATTACAAACGATTTTTTCGCTTTTTTCTGAACTTTAGAAAGTGGTAAAAAAGCTTTTAAATCATTTTCTGAAATATTAGAATCTGATGATAAATCGATTATAATATTTTGTTTTTCAAAGGTTTTAAATTGTTGCGTTACTTTTTCCAAGAAAGCATTTACATCTCCTTGAGTATCTTTAATCGTAACGGTATGTCCTTTTTGATCTACTTTCATTTTTTAATTTGAGGGGCTTATATTTTATGATGCTAATTTACTAAGTTTTTTTGTTGTTTCAAGTTTCAGGTTTCAAGTTTTACGCTCAGTGTGACACCTATTTCAAAACTGAAAACTGCGACTGTGACTGAAAACTAAAAAACTATTGAATCTTAGAAGCCAGCAAATAAATAACCGCCATTCTAATCGCAACACCATTCTCTACCTGATTCAAAATAACCGAATGATCAGAATCGGCCACTTCAGAAGTAATTTCTACTCCTCTGTTAATTGGTCCTGGGTGCATGATTACGATTTCTTTTCCTAGCGAATCCAAAAGCGGTTTGTCTACTCCATATTGTTGTGCGTATTCACGCGTTGATGGGAAGAAATTCACATCCATACGTTCGTTTTGCACTCGAAGCATGTTCGCAACATCACACCATTCTAATGCTTTTCTTAAGTTTGGTTCAACTGTAACACCAAGCGATTCAATATATCTTGGAATCAGTGTTTTTGGTCCGCAAACTTTAACTTCAGCGCCTTGCATCTGCAAAGCATATATGTTGGATAAGGCAACTCTCGAATGCAGAATATCGCCTACAATAACTACTTTTTTTCCAGCAACATCACCCAGTTTTTCTCTGATAGAATAACTGTCTAATAAAGCCTGAGTTGGATGTTCGTGCGCGCCGTCTCCAGCGTTTACGATACTTGCTTTTACATTTTTAGATAAAAAATAAGCCGCTCCGGATTAGAGTGGCGCATTACAACCATATCCACTTTCATCGAAAGGATATTATTTACAGTATCAATCAAAGTCTCTCCTTTTTTAACCGATGACTGAGTCGCAGAAAAACTGATTACATCAGCAGATAAGCGTTTCTGCGCTAATTCGAAAGAGAGTTTGGTTCTGGTACTATTTTCGAAAAAAATATTGGCAATGGTAATATCTCGTAATGAAGGAACTTTTTTAATCGGTCTGTTAATGACTTCTTTAAAATGATCTGCCGTTTCAAAAATCAGGTTAATATCATTCTCATTGATATATTTTATTCCTAATAAATGATTTACGCTTAATTCTTTCATGTTTAATGTTTAACTGTTTATTTGTTTAATCGTTTAATCGTTTGCTTTGCGATTAAACAGTTAACCGATTTAACGGTTCAACTTTTTATATTTTTAATTGTCTAATCATTGAGTTTCTCCGATTAAACAATTAACCGGTTAACCGATTAAACTAATTTGTCACTAGGTGAACAACATCTTCACCATCATTTTCTTTCCAGCTTACAATTACTTTTTCACCATTAATAGCATCTACTTGACGGCCTCTGTAATCGGGTTGAATTGGTAAATGACGGCTGAAACGTCTGTCTATTAAAACCAATAATTCAATTTCTGAAGGTCTCCCAAAAGATTGAATGGCAGTTAGCGCCGAACGAATGCTTCTTCCGGTAAACAAAACATCATCAATAAAAATGACTTTTTTGTCTTCGACTATAAAATTGATTTGGGTCTTATTGGCTTCAAGCGGTTTATCAGTACGACGGAAATCATCTCTAAAAAAAGTGATGTCCAGATATCCCAAAGAAATTTCAGGAACCTTGTATTCGTTTTCTAATATTTGTTTTAAACGTTCAGCTAAAAAAACACCTCTTGGCTGAATTCCCACCAAAATGGTATTAGAGAAATCAAGATGTTTTTCGATTAACTGACAAGCCAAACGATGGAGTATGATAGTAACTTCTTTCGAATTAAGTAATACTTTTTGACTCATAAGTGATTGTAATGTTTGGTTGCGCAAATATACGGAATCTGATTTTATTTGTTGGGGTGTTGAGCTTGGAAATATTTTTAGACGAAAATTTCTAACTCAAAAAAGAAAAGTACCAAAATACAAAATGTAAGAATTAAACCATAAATTTGTATTCTGCTTTTACAAAAAAACAAAAACATTGCAAAACTACATTACAAAACTAAGGCACATTCTACCAATCTTCTTATTGATTTCATTATCCATTATAATTGGTCTTTTAATAATTCGTTGGATATTTACAATTGAATTTGAAATTTTTGATTTTAATGAAAAAATCTGGAACTTTTGGTTACCAGTCTTATTACCATGGATTCCAATTTTAATATGGTTACGTCCTAGGTTTAAAATTCTTATTTTAAAAAATGATCATCACGAATTCTTTTTTCAATTTTTATCTGCTATTACAATTACCGCATGCCTAATAAATTCACAAGAATATTTAACTACTGCAACAGGTAAGCTCCAAAAATTATCAACAATAACAGATATTGAGATAACCCCAAAAAGCCGTTATTATAATTTAGCTAATTTTTCTGTTGCAACTAATTTCGGAGGTACTTATACATCATTCAGTCGAAGTGGAAGAAGCAATGATCTAAATTTTGACATTTATTTTGTTGTTCCAATTTTTGACAGAAAGCAAACAAATATTAATAGTTTACCAAAATATTGGTATGGTGTAAGTTTTCATGATCGATTGAGAAACGCAAGAAATGACGAAAAAAATAAACGCTCATATAATGAGTTTTATAATTATTGTCTTGATAGAATGAAAAATTATGATTTTTATTCATTAGATCATTTTGAGAGAACGCCAACATCTGATAAAAAACAAAATTTCATAAAAGCAGTAGAAGCGAGAGCTCAAAAAAAATCAGAAAACTATGTTATCTTAGAACCGATAAAAGAAAAATATGAAAAAAGAAATGGAAACAAATTTCAATGGATATTTGGCTCTTTTGGCATAGGTTTTTCTATTCTTTTATTTACATTAATTTGGCCAGGCTTTAGTGCGACAGAAATGAGAAAATTTAAAACCAATAAGGGACATAAAAAATTATTTTAAAAGGTTCGCAAATAAAAAATATGAAGCATTTTCCAACAGAACCAAAAAACATATTCTTAATAGACAGCTTCGGAGCTATGCTTACGACTATCCTACTCTTTTTTATCCTTAAAAACTTGAACGAATTTTTCGGTTTACCAAAAGATATTTTCGAATACCTTTCAATTATTGCATTCTCATTTTTCGTCTATTCCATCAATTGTTATTTTTTAGTCAAACAAAATTGGAAACCGTTTTTAAAAATAATCTGTACAGCTAACATTCTTTATTGCACCCTAATATTTGGTATTTTAATCTACAATTATAAAAGCGTTTCTGTCTTTGGGATTATTTACTTTCTAGCAGAAATGGCTATAATTATTGGGCTCCTCACATTAGAAATGAAAATCATAAAATCCAAATCCTAAAACATTTCCAAAAAATTCTATAACAGATTTTGCCTATTCCTGAAGTAATTTTAAGTATCAATTTAAAACATCAGAATCATGCAAAATAAAATACTAAGATTGTTAATGGTATTTGTAATACTGTTTTCATTTACAAGCTGTGAAGCTATAGGAGACATTTTTAAAGCCGGAATGGGATTCGGAATTTTTATCGTAATTTTTATTATTGCGATTATTATCTGGATTTTCGCTAAAATGTTCGGAAGCAAATAGTTTTAAATAAACAATAAAAAAATCCCAAATTCCAAATTAAACTTGGAGTTTGGGATTTTTTTATGGGTATAGAACTTTGTCAAAGTTTTAAACTTTGACAAAGTTGTAAAGTCAAAGATTGGAATTTGGAATTTGGAATTTCAATAATTGGAACTTACAATTTATTGGAATTTCAAAAAATTAAAGATTGTACATCTTCTTTCTTTGTTCTTGAATTTTCTCATCATCAAGATATTCGTCAAATGTCATGTAACGATCGATAACTCCGTTTGGTGTCAATTCTACGATTCTGTTACCAACTGTTTGCGCGAACTCGTGGTCATGCGTTGTGAAGATTACAGAACCTTTAAAGTTTTTCAATGAGTTGTTGAAAGCTGTAATAGACTCCAAATCTAAGTGGTTTGTTGGCTCATCTAGCATTAAAACGTTTGCACGCTCCATCATCATTCTAGACAACATACAACGTACTTTTTCTCCTCCAGACAAAACTCTAGACGTTTTAAGAGCTTCTTCTCCAGAGAAAATCATTTTTCCTAAGAAACCTCTAATGAAAACCTCATCACGTTCTTCTTCTGTTTTAGCGTATTGACGTAACCAGTCAACTAAACTTAAATCATTTTCAAAATATTTGTGGTTTTCAGCTGGTAAATACGCTTGATTGGTTGTAATTCCCCAATCGAAAGTTCCAGCGTCTGCTTTTTGCTCACCGTTTAAGATTTCGTAGAAAGCTGTTGTTGCACGTGAATCTTTAGAGAAAAGAACGATTTTATCGCCTTTTGCCATATTCAGGTTAATATCTTTAAATAAAACTTCTCCGTCTACAGAAGCCGCTAAATTTTCTACATTCAAAATCTGATCTCCTGCTTCACGATCTTGATCGAAGATAATCGCAGGATAACGACGGCTAGAAGGTTTAATTTCTGAAATATTTAATTTCGAAATCATTTTTTTACGAGAAGTTGCTTGTTTCGATTTCGCAACGTTTGCACTAAAACGACGAATAAATTCTTCCAACTCTTGTTTCTTCTCTTCTGCTTTTTTGTTTTGCTGTGCACGCTGTTTTGCCGCTAATTGGCTAGACTCATACCAGAACGTATAGTTTCCTGAATAGTGATTGATTTTTCCGAAATCAATATCAGAAATATGTGTACAAACCGCATCTAAAAAGTGACGGTCGTGAGATACAACGATTACAGTGTTTTCGTAGTTTGCCAAGAAGTTTTCTAACCAAGCGATTGTCTCGAAATCCAAATCGTTGGTAGGCTCATCCATAATCAGCAAGTCAGGATTTCCAAAAAGTGCCTGTGCCAAAAGCACACGAACTTTCATTTTTCCTTCCATATCCGCCATTAACGTATAATGATCTGCTTCTGTGATTCCTAAGTTAGACAACATCGCAACTGCATCAGAATCGGCGTTCCATCCGTTCATTTCTTCAAACTGAACTTGTAACTCCCCTATTCTGTCTGCATTAGCATCATTATAATCTAAATAAAGTTCATCCATTTCTTTTTTAACAGCATACAGAACTTTATTTCCCATTAAAACGGTTTCCAAAACAGTATGCTCGTCGAACATGTTGTGGTTCTGGTTTAAAACCGACATACGTTTTCCTGGCTCTAAATGAATGTGCCCTGAAGTTGGATCAATATCGCCCGAAATCACTTTTAAGAAAGTAGATTTTCCTGCACCATTTGCTCCAATAACGCCGTAAATATTTCCGTGAGTAAACGTAGTATTTACTTCGTCGAATAAAATCCTTTTACCAAACTGAACTGATAAATTATTGACTGTTAACATGAATGTCTTTTTAATTAATTTGGTGCAAAAGTAGTGAAAAAGGTTCTAAGTTGCAAAGATGCTAAGGTGCTAAGGTTTTTTATAGTTGTGTGGGTTTCTCGCAGAGGTGCAGAGGCGCAGAGTTTTTTTTACCAAGTTGATTACTACGCAATCTTGTCATTTCGAGGGACGAGAAATCTTCGCAAGAAACTCCACTTCTATAATCGCCAATCTTTGTCGAGCTACTTGTGGAGATTTCTCTTTCGTCGAAATGACAAAAATGGGGTTACTTTATCGATTAACTAGTGAGATTTCTCCTTCGTCGAAATGACAAACTGGACCGTTAATTATTGGTTTTAAATAAAAACTTTGCGAGATTAATTTAGCTAGAGCTTACTTTCTTTAGCCAAAGCCACTTCCAGACTCTCAAAATTAGGAAGCACTTTTGCAATCATTCCTTCTTTTGTTTAGAATAAAATGTGTTGGGAAAGAATTCAATTGCAGAGATTCATTCATATAAACTTTCATGTCTGGAATTACAGAATATGAAAGGGGTTTTCTAGCCAAAAATGCTTTTAATTGTTCTGCTGAATCTTCGGCTAAACTCATAAAAACAATGTCTTTTCTGTCTTTGTATTCTTCAGTCAGTTTATTGACTTGCGGAAATTCTCTAATGCAAGGAGTGCAGTGAATGTACCAGCATTTTATCACAATGATTTTTCCTTTCATGGATTCGTTAGTTACCAGATTTCCGTCTAAATCTTTAAAGGAGAATTGCGGAAAAGCTGTTCCTTCCATTTTATAGTTTTTATAAGCATCAAAACCAATTTGATTGATGGTTGCTTTTATACTTGTATCTGTTTTTGGCAGGATTTTGAAAAGCTTATAGACATATACACTTTCTTCTGATTTTAATCGAACTGGAATGAAATTTCCATTTGCCAATTGATCTAAAAAAGATTCTTTAGTAATTTCTTTTGAAGATGCGTCTAAAGCGATAAAGTCTCTAGAAAGCATTATTTTTTTATTCTGATAAGTCTGCCCATTCTGGGTAAGTTTTTTGAATTTGAGTGGGATCAACTTCTGGATTTCCGAATTTGTTTTGAGCTGTACTTATTGTAAAAATAAAAAGTAGTGTAATTAAGCTAATGAATTTCTGCATAGATTCTAAATCAATTGTATTTGATCTCAAAAATAGTGAAAGTTTTTTAACCGCAATCCCGATAGCTATCGGGAGCGAAGGAATGCGCAAAGTTCGCAAAGGGTTTCTCGCAGACTCTGCAGATTTAGAAGATTCGTTCTCAAAAATCTTCCATTATGAAACAAATTTGTGTCATAATAAAAATAGTAATTCTTTAGATTTGCTAAAAAAAACAAGACAATGACTACAAATAATCATTCAGATGAAATTAAAGCAAGGTTAATCGATTTCTTTACAGACAAAATTGATTGTAAGGAAATGGCAAAAATGATACGCGAAGTAAATAATGTGCTTTCTTTATCAGTAATGAGAAAATGCGAAACGATAGAATCGGGAATAAAGAATATCGATGATAATTTTTATTGGCTTAATCAACTTGCAGAAGTTTTAGATCCTTATTTGGAAGCTTAAATAAGGAATTATTTTACCGATAAAAAAACCTGGCAACAAAAATTGCCAGGTTCATAATGCGCTACATGAGGCAAAAACCAAATAACAAATTACCTCACTTCACAGCATTTAAGAAATAAAAATTAGGTTAAAAAATAAATAACCAAACTCAATTTTAACCGTCCCAACTTTCTTATTTCTAAATTTTTAATTCTTTTATTTTAGTTTAAAAAGTTCATTACTTTCAATGACTTTTTGTGTCCAGATTTATCTGTTACGATCACAACAAAAATTTGTTTACTAGCAAAACTTGGACTATTAAGCAGTACTTCTTTATTGTTCTGAATATTTCTATGACTTGTAACAGTTTGTCCTATCGTATTAAATACATCAACTTGAGCAATATCTCCCGTATCATTCGCTACAGATAATGTATTGTTTCTGAAATAGGCAACAGTTGTATTACTTTCAGCAGTTATATCTTCTACAGCCAATGTTTTTGCTGTGCCTTGCGATGCAAAATAAGCCGCGTATGCTTTAGATAATTCAGATGAATTTCCGCAAGAAGACGCATCCCAGTTTACAGACCAAGTCATTAAACCTCTTAAAGAAGGATATGGTCCACCTGGCTGCATAGTATATGTTCTTCCAGTGAAATTGGTTCCGTTTCTTAAATAATCCATAGCATTAATTCCTTCTGTAGGAGTTAAATAACCGCTACCTGCTGCACTCGGACAAGCTGGCAATGCAATAAGAACTTTTGAAGCTGGCAAGCCATCAAAATGCATTCCTGTTGAAGCAATGTTGTACCCTTTTATGATCATATCAGTTAAGGCTGTAACCATGTTTGCTTTCTTAGCCGTACCATAATATTGACCATCTAATCCGTTTTCTCCTCCTGTGTTATACAATTGTACCGCTAACAAATCTAACTCGTTACGCAAGTTTTGAATAATTGGCAAGAACGAACCGAAAGTATCCGTATAAGTAGTATAACCTCCTTGTACATATTGTGTTTCTGGAGCTGCAGTCAATAAGAATCCAGGCCCATAGTATGCTTTTAATTCTTTGAAAGCATCTACTACGTTTTTCAATCTTGGATAAGCTGAAATTCCTGCATAAGAAATATCTCTTAGACCTCCGGCACTAAAATTCATAGATCCGCCTTCAAAATCAATATCAACTCCATCAAATTGATACTCGTCAATAATGGCTTTTAGACCATTAACAAAAATATTTTTCTGCGTTACATTCTCTAAAACAACATGACCATTTTGACCTCCAATAGAAACAATAACAGGAACGCCGCTATCTCTTAAAGTTTTGATATCATTTTTCAATAATTGCTTATCGAAAACGCCATTGGTCAAATATCTAGCATCATTTGTAGTCAGTATTGGTGTATAACCATCGCGATTAACGGTTTCTACGAAAGAATAATCCACTACATTAAACTTACTTCCCTTAATCTGAGAAAAATATAAGAATGGAGCTGAAGTATTTTCCCAAGAATGCGCGTATCCTAAAATAATTTTAGATGGAAGTGGAATAAATCTATTACCACTTACTGTAGCAATTTTAATAGTATTATTTAATGTATTTACGGCAGCTTTATTATCGGTTGCTTTAATTACAATTGGATAATCCTGATAAGCAGTTGGCGTAAAATTATACGTATAAGTATTATTTGTACCTGCTGTCATGTTAAATGTACCGCCGTTTATGGTAATCGTAACACCTGAAACTGTTCCGTCACTATCAACAGCTGTAACTGAAATTGGCACAGCTTGGAAAGAACTTTGGTATACCGTAGTATTTGATGGTGAATTCCAAGTGATTACAGGCAATGCATTTGGACAGTTTGCACCTGAACAAGTTAATGTAAAACTATATGTTTTTGAATCTGTTGTTCCGTTTGATGCCGTAGCCGTAACAGTTAAGGCATGAGAAACTCCAAACTGATTTGCTACTGGTGTCCAACTCGCTGTATAAGTTCCAGAAGAGTTTGTCGCACTTATACTTTGTCCGTCTAAACTAAATACCACAGAAGAAATTGTAGTCGCATCTGCAGCGCTTAATCCAACAGTTGCAACAAAATTAATTGCTGATCCTAAATTTATAGCAATCGCCGAAGTTGTCGGTGCTGTAATAGCAACAACTGGCTTGGTTACAACCGTTGTTTGGGTATTGAAATTATAAACTGTTGGCGTTGTAGGAACAGCAAAGTTGGCTAGATTATTTGGATAATAAGCTACTTCTCCGTTTTGCCATGAATTTAATTTCAAGCTTAAAATTTGTGTATAACCTGCTACAACTGAATTATCGAAAGTATAATTTCCTGATGCATCTGTTGTTGCCAGAACGCTTTTCCAGTTGTGTGTATTATCTGTCCAAGGTAAAACGATTTCAACTTGTGCGTTAGCAACTGGAGTTGAACCATTTTTCACAGTTCCGCTGATTAAGTTTGTCGCTCGCTGCCAATGCTCGCTTTTGCTGTTGAACTTGTATTAAAGTTGTAAACTGTTGGAGTTGATGGAACAGGAAAATTTGCCAAATTATTTGGGTAATAATTTACTTCTCCATTTGACCAAGTATTTAATTTTAAACTTGTAATAGTTGTATAACCGTCTGTAACAGCATTATCAAAACTGTATTTTCCTTGTGCATCTGTTGTTGCCAAAACACTTTTCCACGGATGTGCATTATCTGTCCATGGCAAAACGATTTCTACTTTTGCACCCGCAACAGGAATTGTTCCGTTTTTAACTGTTCCGCTAATTTTACTTGTAGTTGCAACATCTTGAGTAAAATTCAACGTTTTATTCGCATTCAAATTAGAATATACTGTTGAAGCTGGTGTAAATGTTTGACCTGTTAAAGCAGCCGTTACTGTATAAGTTCCGCCAGAAGCTAAAGTCAATGAATATGCTCCACTTGAATTGGTTGTTGCAGTAACATTTCCTGCTGTAGAAGATGCAGTAACTGTTACGCCAGAAACTGGAGTTGTTCCGTTAAGAACTGTTCCGCTTACTGTATACGTTACCACTGCAGCACCTTGTGTAAAGTTCAACGTTTTATTAGCATCAATTGCATTGTAAACCGTTGACGCTGGCGTATAAGAGAATCCAGATTTTGCAGCGGTAACTGTAAAGTTTAAACCTGCTGTTAATCCTGCTAGGCTGTAAGCTCCGCTTGCATTTGAAACTCCTGTTAATGTTGTAGTTCCAGAAACTGCTGAAACTGTAACACCAGAAACTCCTACTGTTCCGTCTAGAACGGTTCCGCTTACAGTGTAAGTTGGCTGAGATCCATTGATTGTAACGCCTGTCTGATTAACTGTAACATTCGTTAAACTTACAGGAACAAATGTATAACTAGCTTTTGCGACTGTTAACGAATAGTTTTGCCCAGAAGTTAAATTGTTGAATGTGAAATTTCCTGTTGCAGAAACTACTGTTTGAATCACCGCATTGCTTGCATTTCGCAATTCAACTGTAACGTTTGTAACTAAAGTTGCTCCGTTTTTTACTGAACCAGAAATACTAACTGTTCCTGGCACAACACTTCCAAAAGAAGTATCAACTTGGTTTAATAATGCGTTGGGAATTGAACCTCTTGTATCTTGAGATAATTCCCAGATCATCCCTCCTGCTAAGTTTTTTGATTTTATATACTGCACTTTTAAGTCCATTGACTGTTTATCTTCATAAGAAATAAATTCTTTTGAAGTAGCATTATATAAATAAGGAACTTTTGTAGTATTATCAAAATATCTTACCCATCCTGCCGAAGCTGCAGATGGCGTTACCATCATCGTGTTTGGATCTAAATAGGCATGCGAATTAGTAACTGGATTCCCAACTAAATCACAGATTTCGATACTTCCAGATTTTTCACAAGCTCCTGAACCATCCCATGTTCCTGTTGGGTTTTGCGGATTTGTACATCCAGGGACTACATATCTTGGTGCTGAAACAAACAATCCGTTTGTTGAATTTGCGGCAACGTTGTCGAATTTTTTTCCGTAGAAAGGTAATCCCATGATTAATTTATTCGCAGGAAAACCAATTACATTTAAATATTGATTCGTTAATTCGTCTAATGATTCTGATTGTGTTGCACCATACAACGGATCATTTGGATTTCCACTTGCATATAAAGGCGCATTATAGCAGGTTTTATCATACCAGTTACCGCCAAAATCGTATCCGAAATAGGTGATATAATCACAATAAGTCGAAATGTCTTCTGTCATTCCGTATTGTGCTCTGTTATTTGGTCCTAAATACTGTTTAGAAACATTTCTAACATTGTTTCCAGCAAGCAATAGTAATTAGTTTATTTGGCATTGCCTGACGCATAGCTTTTAATAAAAGCACTAAATTTTTATTGTCATCAGGACTATATTTTTGAGGAGGAACAGGCGAACCATTTACTATTTCTGTACCATCAGTTCCGCCCGAAAGAGGATATTCCCAGTCGATGTCGAAACCGTCAATAAATGGATATGTAATAATGAAGTTTGCCATATCTGCTCGCTAAAGCCGCTCTTGCTACAGGACTTGCAGGCAATTGGAGAAAGATCTTGTCCTTTTGTCCAGCCTCCAACAGAAATTAAAACTTTTAAATGCGGATACTTTTCTTTCAATTTCATTAAATCGTAAAAGTTTCCTTTAACTGGCGCATCCCAAGGAATTCCGCCTTCCATATGCTCAAAATCGGCATAGGTGTCTAAACATTTTAATTTTGTATTCTCTGGATGGGCAGGATCATAAGTGGTCCCATAAAAAGAATAATTTAAATGCGTCAATTTACTCCCATCAATTTTCGGAACATTAAAATCCCGAGCATAAATAGACCATTGCGCATAATACCCCACTACTTTTTTTCCGTGAGCCGGTTGGGCCAACACTAGTAAGGGAAACAGTAACAAAAAGAGCAATCTGTAATAATGTTTCATAGTTAATAAATATTAGTTAATAGAAAATAAATAATTGGGCCACAGAAGCTTAAATTCTTCTGGGTTTCGCTCAACAGCAGATTGGAACCCCGCGATCGATTGAAAATAAACTCAAATTACATTCTATAGATAAATATTACTATTTCTGATTCATTCATAATCATTAGTAAATAGTAGTGATTGATATTTATTTATAATTTTAAAAATTAATATTAAATACAAATGATAAATTTGGGACTAATCATCAATCTATACTTTTTTGTCATGTTTTATTGTATTCTTATTCTTCTATTTGGTTTTAAATGTTAATAATTAATTTCACGGCTTATATTTTGTTATTTAATTAAGTTAAGTGTTGATTATTTCTGAAATCTTGGCTATAACTATCTCTACCGAGGAACTTCAGCAGAGATAATTAAAAGCCTAATTAATGTAACTCTAATAACACTAACTCAACCAAAATTCATATTAGTTTTTTCAAACTTTCATAAACTGACAATTCCACGTCAGCATGATCTTTTGTATTACATTGATCTATTAAACTTTTTAAATCTGCTGATTTTAAAGTCGATTTGTTGTCTAATACAAGTAATAATTCCTGCGATGCATCACTTAATTTTTTAGACAATGGTAAAATTGGCTGTACTAATGGAGCATTTGCACTTAGTGCTGTAAGGTCATTATGCACTGCAATCCATTTAGTAAAAAATGCAGTCACTTTTGCTTTGTTATCTGCCGATTTATTTGCTAAATATTGATTTACCGCTGCATCAAATGCAAGAGCATCTTTTGCATCTGGTCCGCAAGCATCTGCAAACAAAGTAAAAGGAGAATACATCTGGTACTCTGTTCCTCCTTTGTTACGAGTATATCCTTTTAAAGGTTCGCTTACTTTAGAAAACTCTTCAAGCGGTTGAATACTTTGATTGTTGGCAATATTTCTTAAAATAACATCTTTGTTACGTATATGAGTAATTCCTAATTCTTCTAATCTGAAAGAAACTGTTTCTAAACGTTTACGCATATTTTCTACATCTACTACGTCTTCTGCAGACCAAAGTCTTTCTGCAATAGCTGCAGTTCTTGGCCATAATCTAGAATCTATAGTTGTTGGTGTAGCCAATTCTGTCCACATTGTCGCTTCTCCACCAAGAATTCTTGCTTTTTCGTCACTCGTTAAATTCGCTCCTTTTGGCATCGGATCATTTAAATAATGGCTTGCAATTGGGTACATCAAATCGATATAATATCCGTTAGACAAAACGGTTTTGTATCCTTTTTTAACAGCTTCTACCAAAGATTTACCTGCTGGCATTCCTTCGTTTGGCCCTCTCCATGAGTGAACGATCGCTTCTTTAGATAAATCTTTCGTCAAAATTTCTTCCCAACCCATCAATTGCTTTCCGTGCTTCTTTAACATCGGAGCCAATTGCATCGTGAAATAAGTTTGTAATTCGTGATTGTTCTTTAAATTATGTTTTTTCATGAATTCTTGAATTTTCGGGTTTTCATCCCAATCTTTTCCTTCGTTTTCATCTCCTCCAATATGGAAATATGCACCTGGAAACAATGGGCAAACCTCATCAAAAACTTCACTTAATAGTTGATACGTTTTAGGATTTGAAGGATCTAATGTTGGTGAAAAAATACCAGCATTTCTTTCAATTCCATAGGTAGCGATTGCTGTACCTTGAATATTTTTTTCGGATGTTCCTCCTGTCAACTTGATTACTTTACTGCCAATTTCTGGATAAGCCGTTAAAATTGCAGATCCGTGACCTGGAACATCTATTTCGGGAACAATTAAAATACCGCGCTCATCGGCATATTTTACGATATTTTTAATTTCCTCTTGTGTATAATACATTCCATCCGAAGCTAATTGAGTAAACTTTGGATGTTTTTTCATTTCAATTCTCCATCCTTGATCATCAACCAAATGCCAATGAAAAACATTCATTTTCATTGCTGCCAATGCGTCAATATTTCTTTTAATAACATCAACAGGCTGAAAATGTCTTGAAGCATCAATCATTAAACCTCTCCAAGTAAATCTTGGAAAATCTGAAATTTTTGAAACTGGAAAATAAAACGATTTTGAATTGTTTTGAAGAAGTTGCAACAATGTCTCCAAGCCATGCAAAGCTCCCAAATCACTGGTTGCATTAATTATAATTTTGTTTGAAGTAATATCTAAATGATAACTCTCATCTTCATACAAACCAATTTTTCCGCTTTTACTACAATTAATTTGTAATTCTGCATTTGGAACTTCATTTAATTTGGTAATAAAACCTTGTTCAAAAAATATACCTGTTCTACCATCTAAACGGCGCAAAAAACGAGTTACTCCTCCAAAAATTCTAGCATTTGGATTACCAGTAATATTTACTTTAAAATTTTTAGTTAAATTAAAATTACCTTCATTAATTACAACATTCTGAGGCCAAGGCATAAGATTCAGTTGCTCTTTCTGGACTTGAGCACCTGCCGATATACCTGCAAATAATAGTACAAATAAATATTTCATTTTTCTTTTTTTGGTCGGATAGTTTCTTAGTCCATATCCTAATTTATATAAAAAGACAAAATCCAGAATGACTTCTGCATACCTCACTTTTACAAGTAATCATCTGAATTTTGTCATTTGATTCATTTTATAGAATCATAAAACTTTAATAATCAAAACGTTTAAAGGCTTCTATTGCTTCATATTCAGCTAAACCTAGTTCATCATATAAAATTGCTGTGTTTTTGTTTCGATCTTCTGCCCTAACCCAGAATTCACGAGAATCATTTCCTTGAAACATTACTCTGTCTTTTTGAGACTGGTGATGTAAAATGGCATGACGTTTTAATAATACTTCTGAAGGACTTAACGGAACGGCCATGTCAATTTCATGAATGTCCCATTCGTGCCAAGCTCCTCTGTAAAGCCACAACCAGCAATCATTCATGTACGGTTCTGGTTTTAGTTCTTTTAAAGTCGCAAAAATGGCATTTAAACAAACCTCATGAGTTCCGTGCGGATCTGCAAGATCTCCAGCAGACAAAAACCTGATGTGGTTTTATTCTAGCAATAATGTCTTTTACGATAGCAATATCTTCTGGTCCTAACGGATTCTTTTTAACCTGTCCTGTTTCGTAAAAAGGAAGATCCAAAAAGTGCGTATTCTCATCTTTCAATCCGATATATCTTGTTGCTCCGTAAGATTCTCTTCTTCTTATAAGTCCTTTTAATTTTCGAACTTCCAAAGAATCGATTTGATTTTCAGATTTGTTATTTAAAAACTCGATAACCGATTTGAAATTGATATCAGCTTGACCTTCTCCGATAAAATCACTGGCAACTTCTGCAAATTTTAAAGCTTCATCATCTGAAACTGCAATATTTCCTGAAGTTTGGTAGACCACATGAACATCGTGTCCTTGCTTGATTAATTTTGAAAATGTTCCTCCCATAGAAATCACATCATCGTCTGGGTGCGGGCTAAAAAGAATAATCCTCTTTTTTGCCGGATTTGCCCTTTCTGGACGAAATGAATCATCTGTGTTTGGTTTTCCTCCTGGCCATCCAGTAATAGTGTGCTGTAAAATATTAAACATATTAATGTTCATATCATAAGCAGAACCTTCTTGAGCCAATAGGTCAGACATTCCGTTATTGTTGTAATCACGGTCTGTCAGTTTTAAAATAGATTGTTTTGTTTTTTGACAAAGCCAGACAATTGCTTTACTTTTTAATTCAGGAGTCCAAAGACATTCACCGACTAACCACGGTGTTTTGAAACGGGTTAATTCTGATGCTGCCGACTGATCTAAAACAAAAGTTGCATTTGGATGATTTTGTAAAAACGTAGCTGGAACCTCTGAACTGATATCTCCTTGAATAGTTCTTTTGATGATATCTGCTTTGTTTTGTCCCCAAGCCATCAAAACAATACGTTTTGATCTCATAATGGTCGAAACTCCCATTGTTATGGCGCGTTTCGGCACATTATCTATACCATTAAAAGCAGATGAAGCATCGACTCTTGTGATATGATCTAAGGTAATAATTCTTGTTCCTGAATTGATGTGCGAACCAGGCTCGTTAAATCCAACATGACCCGTTCTACCAATTCCAAGCAATTGAAAATCAAGACCACCCGCATTTTTAATATTCATTTCATAATCAATACAGTATTGATTGATTTCCTCAATTGCTACAGTACCATCAGGAATATTAATATTTTCAGGTTTGATATCAATATGTTTAAAAAGATGCTCGTGCATGAAATAATGATAGCTCTGATTATTTTCTTTAGTCATTGGATAATATTCATCCAAATTAAAAGTGATTACATTGCTAAAACTTAGTCCTTCTTCTTTGTGCATTCTCACTAGTTCCTCATAAACTTTGATAGGAGAAGAACCTGTTGCCAGACCTAAAACACAAGATTTATTTTTTTCCTGCTTAGATCTAATTAGTCGCGCAATTTCCTGCGCTACAATTACAGAAGCTTCAATAGAACTTTTGAAAATTTCGTTATGAATTTTCTCAAAACGAGTTTCTTCAAATTTTCCCGCGCTTTTATAACTGATATCAGGTTTTATTTCTAAAGCACTTTTCATTTCTTTTCTTTTTTGTAGTAATTACCATCATGGTTTTAAGATATGGTATAGACAGCTTTCGCCATCTATACCACACTACTAACCAAACTTAATATCCCATTTTTTTTAGAAGTTCACTCCAGTATCCCACCAAAGTCTTGTTGCACCGTTATCTGGTCCACCTAACTTAGCAATACCAGTTGCAACTCCATCTTTGTTTCCAGCAATTTCAGATGCCACAAAATTTACTCTTCTAACACCTAACTGAGAGCTAATAACTCCGTTACTTGTGTTATTTGTGATTGGGAATAATTTTGGATATCCAGTTCTTCTCCACTCAGTCCAAGCCTCTTGTCCGTCAGGGAAACCAGCAATCCATTTTTGAGTAATAATTTTTTGAAGTTTAACTTCATTAGAAGCACCTGCTTCCCAAGCTACAGTCACATTATTAACAGCAGCGACATTATTTGTTGCATCAAGCGGGTCAACATAAGCTTTTGGCAATGCTGTACTAGTTTTGTATGTTGATGAAGAAACTCCAAACTGCTCGAAAGAAGCTGTGATTCCCGCCTCATATAAAGATTGAACATCGCTTCCCATATTCCATCCTCTCAAAGCTCCTTCTGCTCTTAAGAAGAAAACCTCAGCAGTAGATAAGAAAACAGTTTCTTTTACATTTATAGCTTCTCCAACTTTAGAAAAATCTTTACGAGCTGCTTTTGTAGCTCCATCTGGAGCAACTGGCAAAACAATTCCTGTTCTAATTCCTTTATATTCTCCTGGATATTTAACTGAAACAGCGAAATATTTTGATAGTCTTGGATCATTATATCCTACTAAGATAGATTCCATATCTGCAGACATGTTAATATCTTCATAACTATTACTATTTCCATATACAGGATTTGTAAAGTCACTTAAGAAAACAAAACTATCGTCTTTAGTAAGCATTACACCATATTTCTGAGAAATAGATTTTTCAGCTTGTTCTTTGGCTACTGCTGGAGCTTTTACAGCTAATCGCATTGCTAATCTTAAACGAAGAGAATTCGCAAATTTTACCCATTTAGAATAGCTTCCTCCATATTTAGAAAAATCAGCTTTAGTAATAATTGAGCTTTCACCAGAATCTGCTCGCTTTGCTTAATGTTACAATAGCCTCATCAAGATCTGCAAACATCTGCGTGTACACTTGTTCTTGTGAATCGTATTCTTTAACTGAAGATTCAGAACTATATTTTGAATAAACAATTGGTCCATAAATATCAGTTATTCTATGCATCGCCTCAACTTTTAGTATCTGAGACATTGCATATATTTCTGGATATAATCCTTTTGTTTTAGTCTCATGCTCTATTTTTAGAGCATTTGCCATTACGTTTGTGTACGCATCATCCCATGCTCTACCGTTCCAACCATTTACAAGATTGTAAGTCATGTTGTTATTATTACTTCCAAATGGATTTGGAGTAGCCATATAACCTGACCATACATCACCTTGCAAGTTTTGCTGGATTTGGTATCCCCACAATGGATCTTGTTCAAAAATAAAATTGAACATTACTTTTGAATAACCCGTGATATTATTAAAATCCTGTGCTAATTGTTCAGCAGTAGAACCTTGAGGATCAGAGTTAATCTCGTCAAAGTTATCAGTACAGCTCATAGCGACTAATAAGCCTAAGCAGAGAATCGACTTTTGTATATATTTTCTTTTCATGATGTTTTTTTATTAAAATGTAACGTTTAAATTAAGACCGATACTTCTAGTTGTTGGCAATCCGAAAATGTCAACACCTTGTAAACCTTGACCTGTACTTAAAGCAACATTTGGATCAAACGGTGCGTCTTTGTAGAAAAAGAATAAGTTTCTAGCAATTAAAGAAATACTTGCATTTTGAATGAATGGAACTGCTTTAGGGTTAAATGTATATCCTACAGAAAGTTCTCTTAAGCTAACGTTTGTTGCTTTGTAAACATATTCAGCTAAAGCTCCACTTCTACCACCAACTGTTCCGTAGTAATCTTCTGCAGAAATTTTATTAACTGGAGTAACTCCATCTGCTGCAATTGCATTAACTGTAACACCACCAGCATTTTTAGCATCTCCAAAAGCTTTAGAAACTCCATAAGAATCATTTAAAGCTTGAGTCATACTCATTACACTTCCTCCAAATCTTCCGTCAACTAAAACATTTGCAAAGAAAGATCCGAATTTGAAAGTGTTAGACCAACCTAACATGAAATCAGGATTAGCATTACCTACTTCTTTAAAGTTCTGATCAACTTGTGGTTTACCTTGATCGTCTAGAAGAAGTCTTCCTTGAGCATCTCTAACTAAAGTGTAAGCTTCAATAACTCCAAATGGTCTTCCTTCTACTAATGAGAATCTATATGCATTAGATCCTGGATCTGTCAATATTACACGTCCTCCTAATTCTTCTGGAAGTTCTTTAACTGTATTTTTATTATGAGAATAGTTTACTGTAGTATCCCAAGAAAATTTATCTCCTTGAATAATTTTACCATTTAACACAATCTCGATACCTTGGTTAGCAATACTTGCGGCATTAAATGCATAGTTAGTATATCCGTAAGGGTTTGTAGAAGGCGCTGGAACTTCAACATATTGGTTTTTAGTTTCTGAATTATAGTAAGAGAATTCAAAACCTAATCTATTGTTAAACAGTCTCCATTCAGTACCAATTTCGTACTCTGATTTTAATTCTGGTTTTAATGTTTCTCCTGGTCTTGGTCCAACTCTTGGCGCAATAAACTGCCCTCCAAGGATTGTATATCTAGGAGAAGTTACGAAAGCGTTAATGTCGTTACCAACTTGTGCATAAGATCCTCTCACTTTACCAAAATTAATCCACTCTGGCATTGTAGCCATTTCACTAATGATTCCTGTTAAACCAACAGATGGATAGAAGTAAGAACCATTTCCTGTATTAACTAATGTAGACGACCAGTCATTTCTACCTGTTAAATCTAAATACAACATACCTTTATATCCAAGTGATGCAGATGCAAATACAGATTGTACTTCTCTGTTAGAACCTGAAACTTGTTGATTTGCTTTATTGTTAACGAAGTTTCCTAAAGTAAACCAGTTTGTGTTAACTAATCCACCATTATTTGTTCCTGAGTTTAAGATTGTTTGTTGGTTAGCCATAGTATTATTTATACTTGTACCAAGAACAGCATTAAAAGAGAAATCTTCACTAAAATCTGTATTTACTCTTGCAATTAAATCTCCATAACGCTGAGTACTTAATGTACCAATGTTGATATAAGTTCCTGTTGGAGCCGCAATAATTTCAGAAGTAGTTGCGTAGATTTTTTTATCAAAAATGCTTTCGATTCTATTATAGCTATATCTTGCTGTAATATTTAACCAGTTATTCGCTTTATAATCTAAGGCTAAAGATCCGTTAAAGAAGTTGTTTTTATCTTCAGATTTAGCTCTGTTGATTAACCAATACGGGTTTTGAATATATTCATTAATTACTGGGAAGTTTTGAACATTTAAGTTTCTAACTGGATCAAAAACTTCAAAATTGTTTTTATAGTAATTAAAGTCATTTCCATTTCCTCTTGGCATTAAATAAACACCTGTTAATGGGTTGAAGTTAAGTCCACTTAGCGGTCTGTTGTCAATAGTTTGAGTAGTATATTTTCCATCTGCAGAAACGGTTAATTTATCATTAAAGAATTTTCCTGTTTGACGGATACCAAAGTTATTTTTCTTCAAACCGTTTCCTGGCATAATTCCAGAAGAAGAAGTGTTAGCATAAGTAATGCTAGTTGTAGCAGTTGGTGAACCAGTTGTAAATCCGAAAGAAGTAATTTGAGTTACACCTGTGTCAAAAAAATCTTTTACGTGATCTTTTGTGTTTTCTTTTGCTCCAGTACTATTGTACTCTGTTTGGAATTTTGGCAAGTAAGTCGCATTTTCGAATGTAGTTACAGATGAAGCTGTAAAATTACCTTTTCCTTCTTTTACTTTTTTAGAAGAAAGCAAAATTACACCATTTGCTCCTTGAGAACCATATAATACAGAAGCTGCAGCACCTTTTAATACTGTCATACTTTCATAATCATCAGGATTTACAAGAGAGATTACATCACCACCATCACGGTTACCACCATTTGTATCTCCAAAAGTACCATTTGGTTGGCTTGAAGATCCATTATACATCGGAATACCATCAATTACATATAATGGCTGGCTATTCATAATAGATGAGTTACCACGAATTACTACTTTTGTAGAACCACCAGTACCACCAGCACTTTTAGTAACAGCAACACCAGCAACTTTACCTGCAATAGTATTGATAACGTTTGCATCTTTTACTCGAACTAATTCTTCTCCTTTTAATTCTTGAGTAGCATAAGTCAATGATTTTTTAGACTTCTTAAGACCTAAAGAAGTTACAACAACTTCATTCAAAGCATTTGATGCAACTGCAACCATCTTCACATTAATTGTAGCAAGATCTCCTACAACTATAGTTTGAGTTTCAAGTCCTACATAAGTAAAAACTAAACTTTGACCCTTTTGAACTTCGATAGTGTACAATCCGTCAAAATCGGTAGTTGTTCCCTTTTGACCTCCTTGTACAGCAACAGAAGCCCCTGGTAATGGCATCCCATCAGAATCTGTAATCACACCCTTGACACTTTTTACTTGAGCAAGCGAAACTTGCGCCGTAAAAACAATCATAAAGATTAAGAAAATTTTTTTCATGTTTATTTTATTTTGTTAGTTATGATGTAAAATTATTCTTAAGGCATTGTTAAAAAAAATAAATTAAACCAACAGCAACAAAATTTAAACGAACGACATAAATTATTCAATAATACGCTTTACGAAAACGTTCTAATACAAAAAATAAGCACCAATATCCTTTTTTTTGGAAATTTTTTGCAAAAAAATTGTCATTTACCAGTTAATTGTTTAAAGTTGCACATTATTTAAATACTGTTAAGAAAAACTAAAATTCTCAAACAACTTAGAATCAATTGAAAGAAATACGAAAAGTTAAATTTGATATCAAACTGCAAAATCATGTCTGGTTTTGGGGAGTTTATTTTACTTTAAACTTTTTAAGATGGGGCGCTTACTTTAATGATTATCCTTATGCATTCAAATCAAACTTAATTGAATTCTCTTTGGTTATTCCTTTAGTTTATTTGAATTTATTTGTTTTGGTTCCAAGATATGTACTCAAACAAAAGTATATTATGTATACTTTTTTACTTCTGTTGAGTCTATTTGTGATATATCTTCTAAAAACAGCTCTAACCTACTATATAATATCAGAAAATATATGGCCTGAAGCTAATAGAGAATATCATCCTTTTGAGATCAATCACATTGTTGCTGTTTGTATCGGAGAATTGTATGTCTTAGCAATGGCATCATCAATTTATCTTACCTTAACTTGGCTAAGAGAGCGAGAAAGAAACAGATCTTTACGAGAAAACCAATTTAAGATTAAACTTAAGTATCTTGAAAACCAGATTCAACCCCATTTTTTCTTCAACACGCTAAACAATTTGTATGCTTTATCGTTAGAATCATCAAAGAAAGTTCCTGATGTAATTATAAAGCTTTCTAATTTGATGGAGTATGTTTTATATGATGTTAAAGGAACCAAATTTGTTCCGTTAATAAAAGAAATCGACTATATCCAGAACTATATTGAAATAGAAAAGCTTCGTTTTGAAAATGTCGAAGTCACCATAAATCTAGAATCTAATATTGACGATGTTGTTGTACCGCCATTAATTTTCATTTCTTTGGTCGAAAATGCTTTTAAACATGGAGGTCTAAACAACAAAAATTTAAAAATAAAGATCAATTGTAAAGTTACAGACAATAAAATACTCGATTTTGAAATCTTAAATAATTTTGTAATTTCACAAAATCATAATCCGAAAAGAGGAATTGGTTTGGTTAATACGAAAAAAAGACTGAAACTAATTTACAGAAGCAATTTCCGCCTTAAACAACAAACCAAGCTAAATTTCTACATAATCCGATTACAAATACCTACATATAATGAAGATTAAATGCGTGTTAATTGATGATGAGCCTTTAGCTATCAAGGTCCTGCAAAATTATTTTACCAATTTTACAGATTTTGAAGTTATAGCAACATTCAATAACTCTTTAGAGGCACTCGATTTTATTAACAGTACACCTGTTGATGCTGTCTTTTTAGATATTAACATGCCTATGATGACCGGTTTTGAGCTTATTAGCCTTATCGAAAACAAAACCAAAGTCATCATTACAACCGCTTTTAGAGAATTTGTTGCTGAAAGTTATGATTTGGATGTATTAGATTATTTGGTAAAACCTATTCCGTTACCAAGATTCATAAAATGCATCAATAAAATTACCACCGAATACAATCTCAAAAACAATATTAAAGTCGAAACTTCAAAAGGAGATTCTCATATTTTTATTAAAGTCGATAAAAAAATGATGAAAATTAATATTGAGGAAATTTTGTTTGTTGAAGGAATGAAAGAATATATAAAAGTAGTCACACCAGATAAGACATATATTACTCATAAATCTCTTACATCATTATCAGAAGAATTACCTGCAGATCGCTTCCTTAGAATTCATAAATCTTATGTAATTGCACTAAACAAGGTAAAATCTATAGAAGGAAACCGTGTTCAAATACAATCTTACAACATTCCAATAGGCAGAAACTACAGTAAAGAAGTTAAAAATAAGATATTGGAATAAATATAATTACGAATTACATTTTCTAAGTAGGTTAAAATTAACACTTTGTTGAAAAAACATAGCCGTTGGTTTAAATTTAACATTATTTATACCTTTTTATTTTTTTGATAATCCTAACAAATATATTTACGGTCTTCAAAAAACAATAAAATAAAAAATTAACCTTATTATTATGAGTTCAGAAAATGTTCAAACCAAATGGGGGCAATTTATCTCTTTGATAATCGTCTTCTTCTTTTGGGGTTTTGTTGGTTCTGCTAACGACATCCTGATTCCAGTATTCAAAAAAGTATTTACGCTATCGCAAGTACAATCTCAATTAGTAGCTTGGGCTTTCTATGTCGCTTATTTTGTTGGATCAATTATATTCTTTATCGTTTCTTTAAAAGTAGATATTTTACAAAAATATGGCTACAAAAGAACATTATCTGCAGGATTAATTTTATCAGCTGTAGGTTCATTCTTATTCATTCCAGCTGCAACAATCGAGAGCTTCCCTTTCTTTTTAACAGCTTTATTTACAGTTGGTTTAGGCTTTTCTATTCAACAAATTGTTGCCAATCCTTTGGCGATTAAAATGGGAAGTCCGGAAACTGGAGCACACCGTTTAACTCTTGCAGGTGGAATCAACTCTTTTGGAACAACAATTGGAGCAATCTTATTAGGTATCGCTTTATTCGGAATGGGAGATAACAAAAAAACGGCTCTTTCACTAGAAGATATTAAATTGCCTTTCATCATCTTAGGTCTTGCATTTATTGCTGTTGCAGTATTTATGAATTTCTCAAAAATCGAAGATCCTGTAAAAGAAGAAGAAGCTATAATAAAAGACAAACACAGTAAATTCAACATTCTTGACTATCCGCAATTATACTTGGGTATGTTAGGAATTTTTATTTATGTAGGAACTGAAGTAACAATCATCAGTAATTTACCTGCGTTATTACACACTCACGAATTCGGAAACATCTTAGAAGACGCTGTTGCACCGTTTATTGCGCTTTACTGGGGTAGTTTAATGATCGGTCGTTGGAATGGTGGAGCAAACGTGTTCAATACTTCAAACTTGGTAAATACTGCACTTAAATTTATTGTTCCTGCTTGCTGCATTTGGAGTAATTATTGGCGCAAACATCTTTGTCGCTCACGACGTTTCTTCATTTTACATCTACCCATTTTGGATTTTGCTGTTTATCGCTGTAAGTTTTGTTGGTGGTAAAAACGCAGGAAAAACATTAATGCTTTTCGGAATTTCAGGATTAACTATGATGGTATTAGGTTTAGTTTGGCCAAACCCAGAAATTGCTAAATTCTTCTTTATCTCTGGCGGATTATTCTTATCAATTATGTGGCCTTCAATCTTCGATTTAGCTATTGCAGGATTAGGAAAAAATACAGGAAAAGCATCTTCTTTCTTAATCATGATGATTCTTGGTGGTGGAGTAATTCCATTAGTGCAAGGAAGTATCTGTGATTTAGACGCAACAAATCCAGGTGGAATTTTCGGCATCACTTACACTCACTTCTCTTACATTGTACCTCTTATCGGTTTTGCATATTTAGGATTCTATGGTTTCTACTGTCCTAAAATCTTAAAAAGACAAGGTATCAGTCACATAGAAAGTGCTGGCGGCGGACACTAAAAATTAAAAAACTCCAATATATAAAAATCCAAATTCCAATTTTAAAACTGGAATTTGGATTTTTTTTTTATTCAAAGAAGAAATAACTTAAAGCCTTAGCATCTCAGAATCTTAGCAACTTTTATTTAGCATTAATAATATTACTCAAGTTTTTCTTAAAAACAGCCTTATTTTGCGCTGTTAAAGAATAAACGACATCTTTATCCGCGTGAACTATTACTTTGTCTATATCGGCATTTAAAAGCGCTTGAGGATCTTTTATTTTTAAAGTGCAAGCTCCATCAAAAAAGCCATCATCTTCTATCGTTTTTCTAGCCTCTATTTTGGTGCCATCACTTAAAACTGCAGAAATCGTCATCTCACTATTTAATGTTTTCGAGTAAAATCCATCCATTACAAGCAAAAGACGATAGCTGTTTTTTAGTTCTGGCCCTTTAAATTCATGCCTCGTAATATTATAACGAAGCCCTTTAGCTAGAGTTTGAAATTTTACAGAACAATCCAGCTCATAAGTAGCAACATCTCCCGCTTCATTTACTGAAGTAATAACTTTAGCGGCCTGTGCGTTTACAGAAAAGCTCGCAACAAAAAACGACAACATAAATAAGACAACTTTCATATTTAACTATTTAAGATTCAATATAAAAGTAAAAAAAATCGTCCTTTCTCATTAGAAAAAAGACGATTTTAATTTTGTAAATATTTAAGGATTATTTATTTCCTTTTTCAAAGTCAGCTACAAACTGAGCTAAACCAATATCTGTCAATGGGTGTTTCAATAAACCGTAAATTGCAGAAAGTGGTCCAGTCATCACATCAGCACCAATTTTAGCACAGTTTACAATGTGCATTGTGTGACGTACAGAAGTCGCTAAAATTTGAGTTTCGTAACCGTAGTTATCGTAAACTTCTCTAATTTCTTGAATCAAATTCAATCCATCAGTAGAAATATCATCTAAACGCCCAACGAATGGAGAAACAAAAGTTGCTCCAGCTTTTGCGACCAAAAGTGCTTGTCCTACAGAGAAAACAAGAGTAACGTTAGTTTTAATTCCTTTATCAGAAAAATATTTTGTCGCCATAACACCTTCCTTAGTCATAGGAAGTTTTACAACAATCTGCTCATGTAATTCAGCTAACTCCTCACCTTCTTTAACCATACCTTCAAAGTCAAGAGCGTTAACTTCTGCACTTACATCACCATCAACAAGATTGCAAATGTCAACATAATGCTTAAGGATGTTGTTTTTTCCAGTAATTCCTTCTTTTGCCATTAATGACGGATTAGTTGTTACACCATCCAAAACACCTAAAGCTTGTGCTTCTTTAATTTGAGCTAAATTAGCTGTGTCTATAAAAAATTTCATAATTTGTTTAATTAAAAATGGTTTGTTCGTATTTATAAATTTCTTTTAAAATAAATTCTTTTAAAGAAATCTAGTCGCAAAATTACAAAATCAATACCAATAAAGATTTTAAAATTAAAACCATTTTAAAATTATATGTTAAAAATAAGTGTATATTTTACATTTTTCTATAGCTTATAATGATTCATAAGCATTTTCTCATACATTTTATCTGGAAGCGCACGTTTTAAAACAATCGAAAACTTCTGCATAAAAGCGCCTACTTTGTAATGAACGTTAGGTTTTTTAGTTTGAATGATTTTATAAACCGCTTCTGCCATTTCATTTGGATTGCTTCCTGCATCAACATGATCATTCATTGTCGCCAAAACATCTCCATATACTTTTTCGTAAGCCGAATCTTTAATTACCGGCGCATGATAACGCCCTGCTTGCAATATTGGTTGCAAAATCTCCTGGTGCAACATTTGTAATTTCGATACCAAAAGCTTTCACTTCCATTCTTAAAGCCTCTGTAATTAACTCCAAAGCTCCTTTCGACGCAGAATACACACTTCTGTACGGAAGTCCCATATAACCGGCAATCGACGTAATATTAATAATAAGCCCCGAGTTTTGTTTGCGCATTTGTGGCAACGCCGCTTTCATAACTTCAATTGGCCCAAAAAAGTTAGTTTCAAAATTATTTCTAATTTCTTCTGTCGGAATTTCTTCTAAAGGCCCTGTAATTCCAACTCCAGCATTATTAATTACAATATCTAACCTCCCAGAAGTTGCAATAATTTTAGCTACCGCAGTTTTAATAGAGTCCGAATTTCTAACATCTAAAGCAACCAAAGGAAAAACTGAATTTAAAACTTTCTCAGGGTTTCTGCTTGTTCCGTACACAACAAAACCTTTCTGATGTAAAAATTCACCAATAGATTTTCCAATTCCTGATGATCCTCCGGTAATTAAAACGACTTTGCTCATTTTTTTTAGTTATAAGTTATAAATTATGAGTTATGAGTTTTGGAAAATGGTTTTATTTGAACAGTATATTTAATGCTCAAAATTTAACTTTTAACCAATGACATCTAACTTCAGATAGGGTCAAAAATAAAAAAATCCTCCTGAAAGGAAGATTGCAAACTAATTAAATTCTAAAAAAAATGGCAAGCGACCTACATCGCACCGCTCAACCACGTACCCTTGCTATGTTCCCATCCTGGGGGAGTCTGCAGGAGCTGGTCGTGTAGGACTTGCCGGTGCAAATATACAACCTTTTTATATTTTTGCAAGACCTTTGCGAGCAATAAAAATATCGTCGTATATTGCCTTATTCAAATTTTAAACTATGAAAAAATATAACTTCCTAGCTGTCATTTTATTAGGAATCACATTAATTGGATGTGGAGAAAAAAATAAAGGTGAAAATTCTTTATTTACTATCGATGATTCTGCTTTTCCTGCTCATCTTACCCAAAAAGAGGCGCTTAATATTGGAATTTTAAACCCAAAATCGAAAGAAATTGACAGCATTGCCTACTTCGTAAACGACAAAAGAGTTGGAGGTACAAAAGGTACTGAAAATTTTAGATTTGAATTAATAGATCAAAAATTAGGTTATCAATACCTAAAAGCTAAGGTTTATTTTGGTGGAGATTCTTCTGATGCCACTAAAAGAATTGAAGTAGTTTCAGACATTGAGCCTAAATTATTAAAATATAAAATTGTAAATACTTTTCCTCATGACACTACAGCTTTCACAGAAGGTTTAGAGTTTCATGATGGAAGGCTTTTTGAAAGTACAGGACAAAAAGGTGATTCTTACTTTAGAGAGGTAGATTACAAAACAGGAAAAGTGATCAAACAAGTTGATCTTCCGAAAGAATATTTTGGAGAAGGAATTACTTTCTTTGGTGGCAAAATATATCAGTTGACTTGGCAGGAAAAAACAGGTTACATCTACGATGCCAAGACTTTTAAATTAGAAAAAACATTTAAATACGATAAAGATATAGAAGGTTGGGGAATGACGCACGATGACAAATACATCTATCATTCTGACGGAACCGAGAAAATCTGGAAAATGGATCCTGCAACTCAAAAATTAATTGATTATATCAATGTATATTCTGGAAGTTCAAAAATTAAAGCGATTAACGAACTTGAATTAATTGACGGTAAATTTTACGCAAATGTTTGGCAGAAAGATGCAATTGCAGTTGTAAATCCAGAATCTGGAGCAGTTGAAAAAATTCTTAATCTTTCAGATTTACGTAAATCATTAAAAGCTAAAAATGCCGAAGTTTTAAATGGTATTGCATATAATCCTGCAACTAAAACTATTTTCGTTACTGGTAAATATTGGGATAAAATGTTCGAAATAACAGTTTCTGAATAATCTTTAGAGAAAAACAATTTTACGAATTTCACAAGTTTTCACATATTAATCCGTGAAAATTTGTGAAATTTGTGTTTTATAACAATTCTTACTAATGATCACTTTAATCAAAAATATACAAGAGTTACTACAAGTTCGCGAAACTTCAATCGCTAAAGTTTCAGGTTCTGAAATGGCAAAACTTCCAACTATTAAAAATGCTTTTTTAATACTAAAAGACAATTTGATCGAAGATTTTGGCTCAATGGATAATCTTCCAAAAATAAATGCCGACCAAATAATTGATGCAACAGGAAAAGTTGTTCTTCCGTCTTGGTGCGACAGCCACACTCATATTGTTTATGCAGGAAACCGCGAACAGGAATTTGTAGATCGTATCAACGGGCTTTCTTATGAAGAAATCGCCAATCGCGGCGGCGGAATTCTTAATTCGGCTAAGAAACTAAATGATTCTTCTGAAGAAGAAATTTACGAACAATCTAAAATCCGTTTAGAAGAAGTAATGCATTTAGGAACTGGTGCCGTAGAAATAAAATCTGGCTACGGATTGACAGTTGATGGAGAATTAAAAATGCTTCGTGTAATTCAAAAACTAGCAGAAAATTATCCTATTGCAATTAAAGCGACATTTCTGGGCGCACATGCTTTTCCTTTACATTACAAAGATGATAAAGCGGGTTATCTGGACGAAATTATTAACGAAATGCTTGCCAGAAATTTCCAAAAACAAACTTGCAGATTATGTTGATGTTTTCTGCGAAAGCGGTTATTTTTCTGTTGAAGAAACCGAAAAAATAATGGAAGCAGGTTTAGCTTTTGGTTTAAAATCAAAAATCCATGTCAATCAATTTAATTCAATTGGCGGAATCCAAGCTGGAGTTAAATTTAACGCTATTTCTGTCGATCATCTTGAAGTGATGAATCCAGAAGATATCCAAGCATTAAAAGATACAGAAACAATGCCTGTAGCCTTACCTTCTTGCTCTTATTTTTTAAGTATTCCGTACACGCCAGCGCGCGAAATGATAAAAGCCGGTTTACCAATAGCATTAGCAACAGATTTTAATCCTGGCTCTACTCCATCCGGAAATATGAATTTTGTAGTTGCAACGGCGTGTATTAAAATGAAATTGACACCAGAAGAAGCTATTAATGCGGCTACAATAAACGGCGCTTACGCAATGGGGCTTTCAGAAACTCACGGAAGCATTACAAAAGGCAAGAAAGCCAATTTGATCGTAACAAAACCTATTTCTTCTTATTATCAGATTCCTTATGCATTTGGAAGCAATCTTATCGAATCTGTTTTTGTTGAGGGTCAAATTATATAACTCAAGTTTTATTCCATAAAAAAAGGTCTGTGAAAATCACAGACCTTTAATATCTAAGTGGTATTTTTCCCTTCGGCAGAATTATCTTAAACTGAAACTAGTTTTAGAAACTAACTCATCATTATCAAAAACATTGATAAAATAAGTTCCTTTAGCAAAATCTTTTCCTGGTAAATCTTCACTAACTTGAACAGTTTTATTTTCATATTTTACTGTAGTTTTGAAGCTATAAGTTAATGTATTGTCTCCAAAGTTTTCTGTTTTCTTTTCGCCTAAAACATTGTTTTTAGCATCGATAACTTGAACATAATACGTTTTATCTCCAGATTTTGCAATTTGATTTTCAGCAATTGTAAAACTAACTTTCAACATATCAGCACGGCTTGCTTTATCTGTTTCGATTTGTTTCCCAGAGCTTTTCAATTTGTAAGCTGAAGTTTTAGTATTTAATACAGATAATTTAGAACCTTTCTCTACCGTTTTAGCTAATTCTTCGTTTTGACCAACTAATACTTCGTTATATTTTTTAGATTCTCCTAAAACTACAATAGTACTATCTCTTTGAGTAGTTAAAACACCATTTTGTTTTTTCAACTCATCATTTTCAGCAACTAAAGTTTTCATTTTGCTTTGCATTGCTTGAACTTGAGATCTGTATTTAGAAACATCTCCTTTAGATTTGTTCAAATCATCCATTAAAGCAACCACTTTGTCTCTCTCTTGAATTAATTCGTCAGACATAGAAGTGTTTTCAGCAATAGCAAGCATCATAAGTCGCTTTTAACTCCTGTAAATCTTTCATTACAGATTCTTTTTCAGTCAAGGTTGTTGTAAGTTCAGTTTTAACCACCTCTGTATCAGAAGATAATTTAAAAATATACACTAAGCTACCGATCAGTAGGACTGCTAAAACCGCGATTACCGCCTTTAGACTTGAATTGTTGTTCTTTGGGTTTTCCATATTTAAATAATTTTCTTTAATAACAAATTTAAGAATTAATATAAGGTAATAACGTAAGTTTCTACAATTATATTATTTTTGGAAAATAAATTTTTTTCATGGAAAAATTAATCCCATTCACTATAAATGATTTAGCAAAAATCACAAATCACAGAAGTGGTGAAATAAAGTTCGGAGAAAAAATGATTGTCATTCCGCCAGGAATTGATAAGATTAATTTTATTAAAGAAAGTGAAGCTAAATATGTGCTTTTAGGAATTCCTGAAGATATTGGTGTTCGTGCCAATTACGGAAGACCTGGAGCTGCTTCTGCATGGCAATGCGCTATAAAAAGCATTGCAAACATTCAGCACAATCGTTTTGCTAAAGGAAGCAATATTATTATTCTAGGACATATCAATGTTGCTGACGAAATGCGTGAAGTTGAAAACTTAGATTTTAACGACATTGACGACCGTTCCAAATTAAGCCAGCTAGTTGAAAAAATAGACAAAGAAGTTTCTCATATTATTTTTACCATAATTAAAGCTGGAAAAACACCAATTATTATTGGCGGAGGCCATAATAATGCTTACGGAAATATTAAAGGCGCTGCACTTGCAAAAGGAAAACCTGTAAATGCCATTAATTTTGATGCGCATTCTGATTTTAGAATTTTAGAAGGCCGTCACAGCGGAAATGGATTTTCATACGCTTACGAAGAAGGTTTTTTAAAGAAATATTTCATTTTTGGTCTGCACGAGAATTACACGTCAAAAAGTGTTTTAGATATTATTAAAAAATTGGAAGACCGCGTTCGTTACAATACTTACGACAGTGTCAACATTAGAAAAGAAAAAGACTTTAATCGTGAAATGATTACAGCTTTGGATTTTATTAAAAATGATGCTTTCGGAATTGAAATTGACTTAGATGCAATTCCTAATATCGCCAGTAGTGCCATGACAATCAGCGGATTTTCTGTTGAAGAATTAAGGCAATTTGTTTCTTTCTTTGCAGAACATAAAAATGCCACATATCTGCATATTTGCGAGGGTGCGCCAGATTTAGACAATTCTCCAAACAATAATTTAATTGGCAAATTAATTGGTTATTTGGTAACCGATTTTATCAAAGCTAACATAGAACCTGCTTGATTTTAAATATTCTATTTGATTATGCTATAAGGCCTCTTTGCCAAATAAAAGCAAATTCAAACAAACGATTGAACGAATAAACATATCTTTGCACAGCATTTTAGTAATTAAAACTAAAATACTAAATACCAAAGATATGTTATTCGAAGATCTATCACTTTCAAAAAGTATACAAAAAGCCGTATTTGAAGAAGGCTATTTAAATCCGACTCCAATTCAGGAAAAATCAATTCCTATTGTTTTAGAAGGTCGTGATTTAATTGGCTGTGCGCAGACAGGAACAGGAAAAACGGCGACTTTTGCTATTCCAATTATACATCAACTACATCGAATTGTCGGTTCATCAAAAAAAGCAAAAGTAATTCGCGCCCTTGTAGTTACACCTACTCGTGAACTTGCTGTACAAATTGGACAAAGTTTTGACACTTACGCAAAATATACCAACTTAACGCAACTGACTATTTTTGGAGGAGTTTCTCAGAATCCTCAAGTTGATGCTTTAAAAAACGGAGTTGATATATTAATTGCTACTCCAGGACGTTTGCTTGACCTTCATAAACAAGGTTTTCTTGATTTAAATCATTTGCACACTTTAGTGTTAGACGAAGCCGATCAGATGTTAGATATGGGTTTTGTTAACGATGTCAAAAAAATCGTAAAACTAACTCCAAAAAACAGACAAACTTTACTTTTCTCTGCAACTATGCCAATTGCAATTCGCGAATTGGCAGAAATGTTTCTTCAAGATCCAGCACAAGTAGAAGTTTCTCCCGTTTCATCTACTGCAGAAAATGTAGAGCAGCGTGTTTATTTTGTAGATAAAACCGAAAAAAGAAACTTGCTTTATACTTTAATTAAAGAAGAGAATTTATCTAACGTGCTTGTGTTTTCACGTACAAAACACGGTGCAGATAATGTTGTTAAAGCACTTCGCAAAAAAGATATTCCCGCAGAAGCGATTCATGGAGACAAATCTCAAAATGCAAGACAAAGAGTTCTAGACGCTTTTAAAAATAAAGAAGTTGGAGTTCTAGTTGCAACTGATATTGCTCGCAAGAGGAATTGATATCGAACAGCTTCCTTATGTAATCAATTTTGATTTACCTAATATTCCTGAAACTTATGTTCACCGTATTGGCCGTACTGGTCGCGCTGGAAACGGCGGAATTGCGATTTCTTTTTGTGGAAAAGACGAACTTCCGTACTGGAAAGACATTCAGAAATTAATTAAGGTTGATGTAAAAACAATTGCAGATCATCCGTATCAATGGCATTCTGGAAGTCCGGAAGCTGGAGAAAAGCCTAAAAGCTCAAACAGAAGCGGTGGCGCTCATAAATCGAGAAAATCAAATAATGCTAAGAAAAATAAAAAACGCTGGTACTAAACAGCGTTTTTTTCGTTTATCAAGAAATTGATTATTTTAAATAATTTAACTGGCTCAAAAGGTTTAATTATAATATCGTTCATTCCAGACGAAATTGCTTCATCTGTAATTTCATCTTTATCAAAAGCCGTTAAAGCTACAATTGGAGTTTCTATTCCTTGAAGACGTATTCTTTTCGTAGTTTCAAATCCGTTCATTAAAGGCATATTGATATCCATTAAAATCAAATCAAAAGTTTCGTCTTCTAAAATTTTAAGCGCAACAAAACCATCATCAACAACTTTACAAGCATAATTGTTTTTTTCAATAATCTTTTTGGTAACAAGCTGATTGATCAAATTGTCTTCAACGACTAAAATTTTATAAACTTCGCTCGAAGTTAAATCCACTTCAATCTCATCAATAATACTTTTTGTTTTAGCCAAATCGTGCTCAAAAGCAATTGTAAACGAAAATGAAGTTCCTTTTCCTAAATCACTATCCAAAGTAATACTGCTTCCAAAAAGACCTAAAAGCCTTTTAACAATACTAAGTCCTAAACCTGTACCTTGATAATCTTCATCTTTTCGGCCAACTTGAACAAACTTTTCAAAAATCTTGTTCTGATCTACAACTGCAATTCCAATTCCGTTGTCTTTTATCAAGAAATCCAAATAATGGAGCTTCCCTTCTACCTTATTTAGTTTTATGATAATTTCAACTTGCCCGTCTTTAGTAAATTTCAACGCATTGCTAACCAAGTTCATTAAAATCTGAGCCAGACGCAATTTATCTCCAATTAAATATTCTGGAATATGTGGATCAATATCAATAGAAATGCTATTATTATTTTTCTGCGAAAGAAAAGAAAGCGAATTCTTAATTACCGTTATTTCATCAGAAATATTAAAAGTCAGGTTTTCCAGAACGATTTTGTTTTCTTCAATTTTATTGATCTGCAAAATATCATTTACGAGCGACAGCAAATATCTAGCAGAAAACTTTAGAGAACTTAAATGCTGGCTTCTCGAAATTTCTTTATGCTCTTCTAGCAAGCATATTTGTAATTCCAACTACTCCATAAAGCGGCGTTCTTAATTCGTGGCTTATCGTCGATATAAATTGAGTTTTGAGCAAAGAGGCTTCTTCTGCAATTTCTTTAGCTTTAAGAAGCTCTAAATTGTGTTTTTTCTTATATCTGATATTCTTTACCAGAGTGACAATTAAAATTAGAAGAATTAGCGAAATCAAAATAAAAAGAATTACAATGATTTTTGATTTTCTTAAACTCTGAGATTGCTCTACTTTTTCTCCTTCAACTTTATCAATCTGTCTTTTATATTCATCTAATTCAAGACTTAAACCTGCTTGAGATGCTCTTTTAAGCTTTTTAACATCATACAAGTTATCCGAAAGATTATAATGATTAACCAGAGCACCGTAAGCTTCTTTGTGTTTATTGATTTTATTCAAAAAATGAGAATATTCTAAATAAGCATGCGCCAGATCTGATTTTTCTTGACATTTTTTTCCTGCCTCAATAGCACTTAAAAAATAGGCATTGGCAGCTTTATCATCCTTTATATGACTAGAATAAATACCGTTCAGCATATCAACAATAACTTCTGTCGATCCGTCGTTGTATTTTAATTTAGTGCTGTTAACATATTTTAAAAAAAGATGTCCTTGATTGAAATTTCCAATATCAAAATAAGCCCAAGCAATATTGATATTAGTAAAATAAACTTCCTTTAAATCATTAATTTTCAAAGCAAAAGCGACCGCTTTCTTATAATTTCGAATCCCTTCATCAAATTGCTTCTTTTCAAAACAATACATATTCCCTAAATTATTATAGAGAAGGCATTTTATAGAATCATTATTGGTTTTGTTAGCGTAGTAGAGGCCTTTCTTATAGAAAAAAATAGCTTTATCAAACTCTGTTAATTCGTTATAATTGGCCGCAATAATATTATAGGAACGAGCAATAAGACAATAATCTTTTATTGCTGTTGCCGCGTTTAAGGCTGCTCTGGAATAAATGAGTGATTTTTCGAAATTAGCTTCCCTAAAATTTAAAAGTGCTTCTTTTACAGTCTTATCAATTTTAGGATCGAGATTACAATGAGATTGCGCAATTGCCGAATTGGCAAAGCAATTCAGAACCAAGAATAATAGTAAAAAAATCCGTTTTTGGGGCATTAATCGGCTAATTTGATCAAATATACACTTTAAAATAAAAAAAGTCGCATTTCATAAAAAAATACAGCTTTTCAAATATTATTTCGATAACTAAGATAAAAAAATTAAAATCTCAGCGTTTTTATTATTCTTTATTGTCTTCCCATTGTCCTACAACAGAAGTTGCCAATGCATTTCCTAATACATTTGTTGCGCTTCTAAACATATCGCAGAAGTGATCAATTGGAAGAATTAATGCAATTCCTTCAATCGGAATATCAAACATACCACATGTTGCGACAACTACAACCAAACTTGCACGTGGCACACCTGCAATACCTTTACTAGTAAGCATTAAAACTAAAAGCATCGCCATTTGTGTTCCTAAATCTAAATGTACATTATAGAACTGAGCAATAAAGATACTTGCAAAAGTCATGTACATCATACTTCCGTCAAGGTTAAACGAATATCCAAGCGGCAACATAAAAGAAACAATTTTATCTTTTACCCCAAAAGCTTCTAACTCTTCTGTTAATTTAGGAAATACAGCTTCACTACTTGTTGTACCAAAAGCGATTGCCAAAGGTCCTGTAATACGTCTTAACAATTCTGTCATTCTACCTTTAAGGAAAATATATCCTATTAAGATTAAAATTACCCAAAGTGTACTGATACCAATTAAAAATGAACCAAAAAACTTAAAGTAAGTAATAACCAATTCCTCAGCATCACGAATCGCAAACACACCTGCAATGGCGCCAAAAACTCCAATTGGAGCAAACTTCATTACATAGTTTACCATTTTCAAAACGATATGAGACAGTTTATCAAAAGCACCAATGATTGGTTTTACAGTTTCTCCTAAAGAAGTCGCTGCCAATCCGAAGAAAATAGAAAAGACTACAATCTGCAGGATTTCATTAGTTGCCATTGCTTCAACAATACTTTTTGGCACAATATGCTCAACAAAATTGTCAAAAGATAGATTTTGTGTTTTACCAGTAACTTCAGAAGCTGCTGCCATATCAACGTGTTCTAGTTTTAAACCAACACCTGGCTGCAAAACATTTACGTAAAACAATCCGATTAAAAGAGAAATAAATGAAGCTGTAAAAAACCACCCAATAGCTTTCCCTCCAATTCTTCCAACGGTTTTAATATCTCCTAATTTTGCAATTCCTACTACCAAAGTGGTAAAAACTAATGGAGAAATAATCATTTGCACCAAACGAATAAAAATCGTTGCTAGCATTTTGATTTTGCCACTAAATAACTGTGCCGCTTCTGGCGAAATAGTGTTGTGCAATATAATGCCTAAAACGGCTCCTAGAACCATCGCAATTATAATTTGCCCTGTTAATCCCGAAAGAAATGATTGTTTTTTAGTTTCTGTAACTTCTTGCATTAAATTATTTTTTAATTATTAAAATATAAGACCCTCACTGTCTTACCTTTTATTAATATGTTTTGTTGATTAAATAAAAATCTGCCAAAACAATTGCCGCCATCGCTTCTACGATTGGCACTGCGCGAGGCACTACACACGGATCATGACGTCCTTTTCCTGTCATTGGTGTAATGTTACCTTTATTATCTAAAGAATCTTGAGTCTGCATAATAGTTGCTACTGGCTTGAATGCTACTCTGAAATAAATATCCATTCCGTTGCTAATACCACCTTGGATTCCGCCTGATAGATTTGTTTTTGTAGTTCCGTCAGGGTTGTATAAATCGTTATGTTCACTTCCTTTCATTTCAGAACCAGAAAAACCGCTTCCGTATTCAAAACCTTTTACTGCATTAATAGAAAGCATTGCTTTTCCTAATTCTGCATGAAGCTTATCAAACACAGGTTCTCCTAAACCAACAGGAACATTTTGAATTACACAAGTTACAACACCTCCGACAGTGTCTCCTTGTTTACGGATATCACGAATATATTCTTCCATAATCGCCGCAGATTTTTCATCTGGACAACGAACAGGGTTGCTTTCAATTTTAGAAAAATCCAATTCCTGATAAGGTGTATCTAAATGAATTGGCCCAACAGAAGAAACATAAGCATTGATTTTAATTTCAGGCAACATTTGTTTTGCAATTGCACCTGCTACTACTCTACTTGCTGTTTCTCTTGCAGAACTTCTTCCGCCACCACGATAATCACGTAAACCATATTTCTGATCATAAACATAATCAGCATGGCTTGGTCTATAATTATCTTTTATATGAGAGTAATCGTCTGATTTTTGATTGGTATTTGGAATAATGAAACCAATTGGAGTTCCAGTTGTTTTTCCTTCAAATATTCCTGATAAGAATTGAACGCTGTCTGGTTCTTTTCTTTGTGTAACAATTGCTGACTGACCTGGTTTTCTTCTAGCCATATCTACTTCAATTGCTTCAAAATCTAATTGTATTCCTGGAGGGCATCCATCAATAATTCCGCCTAAAGCTTCACCATGAGATTCCCCAAATGTAGTTACTTTATATAGTGTGCCGAAGCTGTTTCCTGCCATTGTGTTTTGTTTTGAGCAAATGTAAGTTTTATGAATTAAATTAAAAAATTTAAAACTGGTATTATTAACGAAACATTAAATGGGATAAAAATCACAATTTGGTAAAATTACCCACTTTTTGATAACCTTTTAATAAAATCAATCTTCACAAATTTTTATTCATTTGTAAAACTTCAAATCAAGAAAAATTGAAAAAAAGAAATGTCGAATTGGTCATCCTTTCTGATGTCCATTTAGGAACTTACGGAAGTCACGCCAAAGAATTAAACAACTATCTTTCAAGCATTAAACCCAAAACTTTAGTCTTAAATGGCGATATAATTGATGCTTGGCAGTTTCGTAAATCGTATTTTCCAAAAGCGCATTTACGAGTTATTCAGCGCATAATCGGAATGGCTTCTAAAGGAACAAAAGTTTACTATATTACTGGAAATCACGATGAGATACTTAGAAAATTCAGTGATATGAATATGGGAAATTTTGCTCTTGTTGATAAATTAGTTTTAGAATTAGATGATAAAAAAGCTTGGATTTTCCACGGAGATGTCTTTGACGCTTCTGTTCAGCATTCAAAATGGATTGCAAAGTTGGGCGGATTAGGTTATGATTATTTAATTTTAATGAATCGATTTGCTAACTGGTGTCTGGCAAAACTAGGACGCGAGCCGTATTCTTTTTCGAAAAAAATAAAAGCAAGTGTTAAAAAAGCAGTAAAATTTATTTCTGATTTTGAAACCACTGCAACAGATCTAGCCATTGAAAAAAACTACGATTATGTAATTTGCGGACATATTCATGAACCAAAAATCGTAACCAAAGAAAACAAACATGGTTCTACTTTATACCTGAATTCTGGCGACTGGGTAGAAAATTTAACTGCGTTGGAATACCATAAAAAACGCTGGAAACTGTTTTCTTATAAAGCTAGTAATTTTGCTGAAGAAGAAAATCTTTTAGAAATGGAAGATCTTCTCACTTCTCAGCTAATTTCTTCGATAATACTAAAATAGAGCTCTCAGAAACAGTTTTTTAAGAATTTTAACGCTTCAAATTTCTAAAAATGTAAATTATATAACAATTTTCAAAAATATTATACGTTCTCTATCTGACTGTAATAATACATTTGAAAAAAATTAATTAACCATTTTTATGAAAAAGATACTTTTATCTGCCATTATGCTTCTTGGTTTAGCATTTACGGCTCAATCACAAGAAATTTCGAAAAACGCATTAGGATTACGTCTTGGGGACAATAACGGATTTGGAGGAGAAATATCGTACCAATTAGGATTAAACCAAAAGAACAGACTTGAGTTCGATTTAGGTTGGAGAAACAGTAGAGATGTCGACGCTGTAAAAGGTGTGGCACTTTACCAATGGGTTTGGAACATTGACGGAGGCTTTAACTGGTACGCTGGTGTCGGTGGAGGTTTAGCTTCTTGGAATTACGATTACTACAATAACAACTACAAATATAAAGATAGCGGAACTTATGTTTTTGCTGCTGGAGATATCGGTATTGAATATAGATTTAAAGAAGTGCCAATTACTTTGTCTTTAGACGCGAGACCTGAAATTGGTTCTGGATATTATGATGATGATAATTTTGGATTTGACGTTGGTTTAGGCGTTAAATTCAGATTCTAATTAAAATAAAAAATAATTGTAAGAAGAAACCTGTCGTTTAAAAGCGACAGGTTTTTTTTATGGTTTTAAAGAAATTTAAAAAAAAGCTTCGACTCCACTCAGCCTGACAAACTTTGAAATCGCTTTCTAAAAACAATCAATGTCAGGCTGAGCGGAGTCGAAGCCAAGTTTAATTTAATTTTATTTAATAATAATTTCTTTCTTAGAATGAATTTTCACCACTGTATAAGGATATGAAATAACCTGCATCGTCATTGCATCTTTTGCCGGACTATTTTCTTTTACCGTAATAATGATATTCTTATCTGTTTCTTCTACTTTCTCAACATCAATAGAATAACCGCTTGTATTTTTTTCACCCATATTCAAAATTACATAGTTGTAATCTTGAACATCTGGATCTTTCATCTTATGAGCCAAATTTGGATCATTTTCAAGCATTTTAATTTCATTGGGCTCGGTCAAAATTTCGAAGAATTTAATATTTCCACCGCCGTCCGATTGTTTTGTCAAAACTTCATACAATGCTGCATTTGAACTTTCCACTTTTTTTACTCCACACGAAATCAAAACAAAAATCGCTAAAACAGAAATTACTTTTTTCATTTTATCCTTTTAAATTAGTGCTTTTCATACTTGTAATCATCAATTGCTTTCTGATATAAAGCCTCATATTTAGGCAGAATATTTTTGATGTCAAATTTTCTTGCTACTTCAAGAGCATTTGCTTTAAACTGACTCAAGACCGCATCGTCTTTTAAAATTTTTAACGCGTTTTCGGCCATTTCTTCAACATTTCCAACATTGCTTAAATACCCCGAAAAACCATCAAAATTAACCTCAGGCAAACCTCCAGAATTACTAGAAATCACAGGAACACCGCATGCCATTGCTTCCAATGCTGCCAAACCAAAACTTTCAGTTTCTGAAGGCAGTAAAAACAAATCAGTCATGCATAAGATTTTATCAATTTCGTGGCTATTTCCAAAGAAAATCACTTTATCTAAAATTCCCAATTCTTGACATAGAATTTCAGCTTTTTCTTTTTCAGGTCCATCACCAACCATCATTAATTTAGCCGAATTTCTTTCTGAATATTATAGAAAATCTTAATAATATCTGGAATGCGTTTAACCTTTCTAAAATTACTAATATGAGTAATAATGCGTTCATTCTCATTTGCCATTACATAACGATGACAAGGTGCACTTGGGTCTTTTTTAACTTTATCTAATTCGATAAAATTCGGAATCACTTTGATTTTATTCTTGATTTTAAATAATTTCAGAGTATCATCTTTCAAACTCTGAGAAACCGAAGTCACATAATCTGATTTATTGATGCTAAATGTTACCGCTGGTTTATAAAATGGATGATTTCCAACAAGTGTAATATCTGTTCCGTGAAGTGTTGTAATCATCGGAAGATTAATTCCTTCGTTTTTCAGCATTTGTTTTGCCATGTACCCCGCATAAGCATGAGGAATAGCATAATGCACATGCAAAAGCTCTATTTTGTACAACTTAACCATATCGACCAATTTGCTCGATAACGCTAATTCATAAGGTTGATAATGAAACAATGGATATTCCGGAACATTTACTTCGTGGTAATGAACATTCGGATTTAAAAGTGCCAATCTAACTGGCTGACTGTATGTGATAAAATGTATTTCGTGTCCTCTTCTGGCTAACTCGAGACCTAACTCGGTGGCTACTACACCACTACCTCCAAAAGTAGGATAACAAACTATTGCTATTTTCATGGATAAAATTTAATTCTACGAAAATACTCAAAAATAGCGTTTAATTAACCGTTTAAATTGTTAGATTTTTGACAAAATTAGATTAACTCTGGTTGATAAATATTTTTTAGAAGCAGAACAATATCGGTCAAAACAACATTAGTCCCGCTGTCCGCTAAATTCCCGATCAACAAAAACTACGGCTGAAAAAGCCTTGTTTTTCTAAATCGGGAGATACCGCTCCCATCGGGGCTAGATTAGACGTTTTTGTTTTCATAAGAGCCTTTCTTGCCTACTTGCCAAAGTTTAAAACCAAGATTGTAAGAAACATTAGTATTACACAAAATAACCACAATCATTGTCATTTCGACGAAGGAGAAATCTCAACAAGTAGCTCCGCAACGAAAAAGCAATCTTTGTCGAGCTTCTAACGGAGATTTCTCCTTCGTCGAAATGACAAAAATGCGCAAACCGACTTTATAATTCATCCCTTACAAAAGTTCTTTAAGCAACGAAACCCGACAGGTTTTAAAAACCTGTCGGGTTTAATTCACAAACAGCATTACCCAACTTTGACAAAGTTCCTTACACAACTAAACCTAACAGGTTTTAAACTTGAAACCTAAAACTTCAAACCATAAAAAAAAGGCACAAAATCTAAATTTCATGCCTTTTAAATATATTTTAAACACTCTTAAAAAAACCTGCTGTGCCAGCTATCAGCTGCAGGAACTTCCCAAGACTCATTGAATTCTTCAATATTGTTTACCAAGTTATTGAAAACAATTGTATTCTCAGAAACTGATTTATCTTTTACCATTTTCTTGAAATCAATTAATGGTTTATGCGCAATATGTTCGCCTAGTTTAAAAGTAACATTCATTTTATCCAATAAATCAACATTGTACTTTTTCTCTAAACTTTGAATAAATTCAACAGAACTATCAATAGAACAACCTGTAGCAGCTTGAACATCTTGATTTACTGCCAATATTATAAATCTATTGTATTTTAACAAAAATGAAGCTTCTAGACTTGTGCCGTGCGCAGCCCATTTGTTCTACAAAAGCTTTTAAATCTGTTTCGATTTCAGAAAACTCTTCCTCAGAAAATTTTCTGTTCGACTGGTAAATCCAAACTCTAGATTCACCTGGTAAATTTTCAAAAGGTATATACATTTTTAATTTTAGATTTTAGATTGTTGATTTTAGATTTTTAAGATTTAGTCTTAGAACCTTAGCATCTTAGTAACTTAGAACCTCAGACTACAAATCCTGTGCATTCGCAATTAATTCAGCGATATCCAGCACTTTTACCTGTCCTTCTTTTTCTTGATGCTTAATTCCGTCTGTCAACATTGTATTACAGAACGGGCAACCAGCAAGCAATAATATCTGGTTTTACTTCTAATGCATCTTCTGTACGAAGAACGTTTACTTCTTTATTTCCAGGTTCAGCATCTTTAAACATCTGTGCTCCTCCTGCTCCACAGCATAAGCCATTTGCTTTAGAACGTTTCATTTCGACCAATTCAACGTCTAATTTCTGAATTAAATCTCTTGGCGCTTCGTAAACTTTATTTGCTCTACCTAAATAACAAGGATCATGAAAAGTGATTTTTTTACCTTTAAATTGTCCGCCTTCAACAGTTAATCTTCCATCATCAATTAATGATTTCAAAAATTCTGTATGATGAATCACTTCGTAGTTTCCTCCTAATTCAGGATATTCATTTTTTAAAGTATTAAAACAGTGTGGACAAGCTGTAACGATCTTTTTAGCTTCATAAGCATTCAAAACCTCGATATTCATCATAGCTTGCATCTGAAACAAAAACTCATTTCCAGCTCTCTTTGCAGGATCTCCAGTACAACTCTCTTCTGTACCTAAAACTGCAAAAGAAACATTAGTACGGTTTAAAATACGCACAAACGCTTTAGTAATTTTTTTTGCTCTATCATCAAAACTTCCTGCGCAACCTACCCAAAACAAAACCTCTGGTTGTTTTCCTTCGGCAAGCATTTCTGCCATTGTTGGTACTACTAAATTTTCTGACATTTCTCTCACTTTTATTTAATCGGTTAATCGTGAAATTGTTTAATTGCTAAAAGCAGTATGACAATTCTATAAAAACCGAAATATTATTTTAAAATCGATCAAACGGTTAAACAACTAACCGATTAAACAATAAATCTTAATTCTCGTTTTTCCAATTTAAACGGTCTTGCTGGCTATATTGCCATGGTGCACCGTTATTTTCAATGTTAGTCATCATTGCGTTTAATGACATTGGAGCAGCACTTTGTTCCATAACCAAGTAACGACGCATATCCATAATAATAGATAACGGACTAATATTTACAGGGCATTCTTCAACGCAAGCATTACAAGAGGTACAAGCCCATAATTCTTCTGGAGTAATATAATCGTTTAAAAGTGATTTATTATCTGGAACAAATACACCTTTATTGGCATCGATATTTTTACCAACTTCTGTTAAACGATCTCTTGTATCCATCATAATTTTACGTGGAGACAATTTTTTACCCGTTTGATTTGCTGGACAAGACGAAGTACAACGTCCGCATTCTGTACATGTATAAGCATTTAATAACTGAACCCAGTTTAAATCCTGAACATCGCTTGCACCAAATTTACTCGGAGCCGCGTTTTCATCAACCGGAGCTGCCGCAAACGGATCAGCATTTGGATCCATCATTAATTTCACCTCTTTTGTCACAGAAGCCAAATTATCAAATTGCCCTTCTGGTTTTAAGTTTGCAAAATACGTATTCGGGAAAGCCAAAAGAATATGCAAGTGTTTTGAAAAGTATAAATAGTTCATAAAAACTAAAATACCAACAATATGCAACCACCAAAAAACTTCAAACAATAATCCAACAGCTTCATTAGATGTACCATTAAAAATTGGAGCAATAAACTGGCTTATTGGGTAACTTCCTGCTTTATGAAAATGAGAATATCCACCTGGAACATTCTGCAAATGCAAATCTGAAGCATTCATCAATAAAAACAGAATCATTAAAACTGTCTCAAAATACAGAATGTAATTGGCATCACTTTTTGGAAATCCGTTCAAGTCTGAATTAATAAAACGCTTTAAGCGAATTACATTTCTTCTAATCCAAAACGTTACTACAGCAATAATTACAAGTATTGCCAAAATTTCAAACGAAGCAATTAAAACGTCATAAACCACGCCTAAATAGGGTGCGAAAATTCTATGAGTTCCAAAAAGTCCATCAATAATGATTTCAAGTAATTCAATATTGATAATTATAAAACCTACATATACAAAGATATGCAGTATTCCAGCAACAGGGCGTCTCACCATTTTTGATTGCCCAAGAGCAATCAAGGCCATGTTTTTCCAACGAGCTTTAGGATTATCTTTTCGATCTACATCGACTCCTAAATTAATATTTCGGATGATTTTTTTTACGCTCAGCTGCAAAAAAACCGAAACCTACTATAAGAAGTACTGCGAATAAAATATTATCTAAATAACTCATTTATACTTATTTTTTATCAGTTGAGTTTGTTTCTTCTGTTGGTGCTACGTATGGTTTGTTTTTCTTTCCAAAAAGAGAAACGTTTACGTAACGGGTTGGATAAAGACGAAGGTCTTGCAATAACAATTCTAGCTCTTTTGAAGTTTTAGTCAGGTTATTGTACAATGCCTCATCGTTAAGTATTTTTCCTGCTGTCCCTTTTCCAGAATTCAAATTACTCATTAAAACATCAACTTTAGCTAAAGTTTGGTTCAAGTTACGAACTGTTTTACCTAAATCTGCCTTGTTCAATGAATCTGAAATCTTATTGAAGTTGCCAGACATTTTATTGAAGTTTGTAACCATTCCATTTATCTGACCTTTATTGGTATCTAAGATATTGTTAAGACTGCCAGATGCTTTATGAAATTGTTGCATTGTTTGACTCAACTCAGCAATTGTTTTCTTTAGATTTTCCTGAGTATTCTTGTCTAAAGTATTGTTTAATCCTGTAACCAAATTATCAATATTCAAAAGCATTTTATCAAGCTTTTGCTGAATTGGCTCTATTTTTCCTCCTAATGATTCTGTCAACCCCAATTCAACAGTAGAAGTTAATTTCTGTCCGTCTTCAGCTAATTCTTTGTCAGCAAAATTTGGAATGATTTTAATTTGTTTTCCTGCAATTAAACTTGGAGAATAAATTGCGGCTGTACTGCTTTTAGAAATTGGAAAATCTGTTTTAAGCTGAAGTTCAACCAATAATTTACCAGTTACTTCATCAATTGTAATTTTACTTACTTTACCAATTGCAAGTCCGTTAAGTGTTACTGGAGCTGATGGTGCTAAGTCTTCAACATTATCATATTCAGCGTATAATACGGTATAATTAGTAAAAAGATCTCTGCCTTTTAAAAAACTATATCCCCAGATAAATAATAAAATAGATACGATGACTAAAATAGCCGTTTTAATTTCTCTTGTTAGTTTCAAAATTCTAAGTGTTTGTACAAAATTAATATAAATATTCGAACTTGAGCTTATTATTTAATCGCGTCCTGAATACTGATTTTTTCACCATCTTTAGTTGCTACTAAAAATGCAGCGCCATATCCTTTACTTTTAGCTTCTTGCAGATATTTTTGGGCTGTCTCGTAACTTGAAGTTTCTTCGTAGAAATATTTATAAATATTGTTTTCATATACCATCGTTACATTTTTCAATCCTTTAAAGTTTTTAGGTTCTAAAGGTGTTTTTTTGATGCTTGCAATAAGCTGTACTTTAAAAAAAGTCCCTTTTGGACTATTCTTCGCTACTGCAACTGGCGCACTTGTTTTAGGTTTTGCAGGAGTAGTGTCTCTTACGGGCCGACTCTCAGTAGCTTCCGCTCCTGTCCCAAAATATTCGCGTTTGTAACTTAAGATTGCTTCTGCAATTGCTTTCGCAATATCATCTTGACCTTCTTCAGAATTCAAAATATTTCCTTCTGTTGGGTTCGACACAAAGCCAGTTTCAACCAAAACTCTTGGCATATATGCTTTGTGAAGTACCATAAAAGGCGCTTGTTTTACTCCTCCATGACGAAGTTTTTTTCCTAATTTTTCAAAATTTTCCTCTATTTTGGTAGCAAGCGTTATACTATTATCTAAATATTCTTCTTGCATTAAAGTCATACCAATCATAGATTCTGGAGAATTAGGATCGTAACCTTCATATTTACGTTTATAATCTTTCTCTAATGTAATTACAGAGTTCTCTTTTTTCGCGACTTCAAGGTTTGATGCTACTTTACTTAAACCCATAACATAGGTTTCTGTTCCGTCGGCTGCTGTATTTTTGTTTGCATTACAGTGAATAGACACAAAAATATTCGAATTTGCTCTGTTTGCAATATTAGCTCTCTCTACCAAATCTATAAAAACATCTGTTTTTCGAGTATAAATTACATTAACATTAGGATTTAGCTCTAAAATCTTTCCTACCTTCAAAACAATAGCTAAAGCAATATTTTTTTCAATTCGTCCACTGTAAACAGCTCCAAAGTCATGATCTCCATGTCCGGCATCAAGTGTTACCTTAAACACATTTGACTGACTATGAGCACAAAAGGACGATATTATTAGAAATAAAGTAAATATTACCTTAAATTTGTTAATTCTATTCATAAATCTAAAAGTTAATTTTAATAAAATGCAGCTGTTATAATTTTTAGAATTGATTATTTTTGCCAAAAAATTATATGTAAGTTTGACATGTCAAAAAACAAGCCATAATTTTACAAAAATAGCATTTAAACCTTTGCACACAAACTTATTTAATATCGTTTTAATATCATTTTTCCTAACTATAGGTTGTGGTAATATATACTCGCAAGAAATAAAAAACAAAAAAAGCCTTTACCTGCTGTAAAACAAACAGATAAAGAAAATCCTGCAATTACAGATACCATAAAACTAGATACAGTTAAACCAAAAAAGACTTTTTGGATGGAAAAGTAAGATACAAAGCAAAAGACTATGCTAAAATTGATCAGAAAAAAAAGCTGATCACTTTATATAATGAAGCAGAATTATACTATAAAGATGTCGAATTAAAATCGGGTATAATTGTTCTTAATTACGAAAAAGATGAAGTTTATGCAGGAAGAATTAAGGATTCTGCAGGAGTACTAACACAATTTCCGAACTTCAAACAAGGATCAAGTGAGGTACAGCCAGATTCGATCCGTTTTAATTTTAAAACTAAAAAAGCTTTAATTTATAACTCAAGAACAAAACAAGGAGAATTAAATATTAAAGCTTCTGTTACCAAAAAAGAGAATGACTCTGTATACTTCTTAAAAGGAGCAATTATTACAACGGCTCAAGATATTGATAATCCTGAGTATTATTTCAAAACCAGCAGAATTAAATTTGTACCAGGCAAAAAAATTGTTGCCGGTTTAACGCAAATGGTAATTGCTGATGTTCCTACACCACTTGCATTACCTTATGGTTTTTTCCCTTTAAGCAAAGAAAAAAGCGTCTCTGGTATTATTATTCCGAGTTATAACGATTCTAACACACGTGGATTTTCATTGCAGAATGGAGGTTACTACTTTGCGTTAAGCGACAATTACGACTTAACTGTACTTGGAGATTATTACACCAACGGAAGTTACGCCATGCGTTTTGAATCTGCATATGCTACTCGATATAAGTACCGAGGAAATGTCAATATCCGTTTTGAGAATTTAATTAGCAGTGAGCGCGGGTATCCTGATTATTCAAAACAAAGTATCTATAATATACAATGGTCGCATTCTAAAGACACAAAATCAAATCCAAATTCAACTTTTTCTGCTTCTGTCAACATGGGTAGTAGTAAGTATTTCAAACAGTCGATCAATCAAGCAAATATTGGATCAAATTTAAATAACACATTAAGTTCATCTATTTCATATAACAAAACTTTCAACACCATTCCTGGCTCACGTATTTCGTTATCTGCAACACATAGCCAGAATACGCAAACAGAAGACATTATTATGACTCTTCCATCCTTACAAGGAAGTATCGATCGTGTTTATCCTTTTGTTGGAAAAGATGGTGTAAAGAAAGGATTAATCAAAAACATCAACTTACAATATAATGTAAGCGGTAAAAACTACTTTAAAACAAAAGATTCTTTGTTTTTTAAACCGCAGATGTTTGACGATGCGCAATTAGGATTACAACAGACTATTCCGTTGAGCACTAACTTTAAGATTTTCAAATATTTTAGTGCTGGAGCGTCTACAACCTATCAAGAAACATGGGTTAACAAAACAATCCAAAAAGAGTACGATCCTACTGCAGGACAAACAGTTAATAAATCTATAAACGGTTTTGACTCTTATAGAACTTATAATTTCAGTACCAATTTAGGAACAACGATCTACGGAACTTTTAACTTCGGAGACGACAAAAGAATTCAGTCAATTAGACACGTAATGCGTCCAAGTATAACTTATGCTTATACGCCAAGTTTTGAAAGATACTACGACACTTATGGAGTCGATGCTTCTGGAAGAATTACTTCTGAATATACTAGATTTGAAAACGGATTATTTGGAGCACCTGGAAAAGACAACTCTAATATTGTTGGTTTTGCCTTAAGTAATACTTTTGAAGCCAAAGTAAGAGACCGAGACAGTACAAAAACAGAGCCTAAAAAAATAATGTTGCTAAACAACTTAAACTTTAGCACAAGTTACAATTTTAATGCTGATGGCAAATCTACTTTTGGCTGGCAACCTGTATTGGTTAGTGGTGGAACACAGTTTTTTGACAATAAAATGAATATGAACTTTGGAGCCACATTAGACCCATATGCAATTGATAATGGAGGTAACAAAATTGACAAATTCAATATTGACAATGGAGGAAGTTTATTTAGAATGACTAGTGCAAACGTAACTGTAAACTACTCATTCTCTAATAAAGGAACCGGAAAAGAGAAAGAAAAGAATACCCAAAGTCAGCGGAACGGAGGACGAAGCGATGACTTGTTTGGTACAAATACCGACTTAAACGACAGCCGTAACAGCCAGTTCGCTAACGAGCCTGAAAAAGATGATGTAATTACAGAATTCTTCAACTCTAAAGTCCCTTGGGACATGACACTTGCCTATTCGTTAACGTATTCAAACGTAAAGCGAGAAAGCACTATTTCTGGTAATTCGATTATGATTTCTGTCAATACCGATCTTACTCCTAAATGGAAAGCCGGTGTTTCTACAGGTTACGACTTTGTACAAAAAGGAGTTACCTTTACACAATTCCGTTTTGAAAGAGATTTATTAAGTTGGAGAATGGCCTTTAACTGGCAACCATTAGGAACGAATTCTAACTGGAACTTCTTCATCGGAATTAAATCTGGTATGCTTAGCGATATCAAATGGAACAAACGAAGCGTTTCTAACAGATAAACTACTTTCGAATCAAAATAATTTCATTATGAAAAAAATCATCTTTACCGAGAAAGCTCCGGCTCCAATCGGACCGTATAATCAAGCCGTATTGTCTGGAAACACACTTTATGCCTCTGGACAAATTGCAATCAATCCTGAGTCAGGAGAATTGATTACAGACAATATTAACGACGAGACCGATCAAGTGATGAAAAACATTGCTCGCTATTCTTGAAGCTGCAAATATGACTTTTGAGAACGTTGTAAAGTCAACAATCTTCATTATGGACATGAACAACTTTGGAGCAATAAATACCGTTTACGGATCTTATTTTAACGAAAAAACCGCTCCAGCTCGTGAAACGGTTCAAGTGGCATGTTTGCCAAAAAATGTTAATGTAGAAATTTCTATAATTGCTGTGCAATAGCATCTAATAATAATTGTGCCGTTGCTTCATTGGTTGCCAGCGGCACATTATGCACATCGCAAACGCGAATTAGCATGTTAATATCTGCTTCATGCGGATGACTTGACAAGGGATCTTTAAAAAAGAAAACCATCTGCGTAATTCCTTCCGCAACTCTTCCTGCAATTTGCGCATCGCCTCCAAGAGGTCCAGAAAGCATTCTCTGAGTTTTAAATCCAGCAGCTTCTGCTTTTCCTCCAGTAGTACCAGTACCAATAAGCCTTATTTTTTCATTGTGTAAAACAGCTTCATTTTTGATTAAGAAATCAATTAAATCTGCTTTTTTTCCATCATGAGCAATAATGGCAATTTCCATAAAACCAGAACTATTGATTAGCGACATGGTAAGCAATTAATCCATCAATAGGTCTTCTTAAAACATTCCCTAATTGAAGTTCATATTTATTAAATGTCTCTTGCAATTCATCTTTCAAATAAAATGCAATAGAACCAACAAAATGTACTGGAACTTCTTTGCAGTTATCGAATTGTTTGATGTAATTTTTAACAAAAGACTTCATTCCTTTGAAAATGATTTTTCTGCAGAACTCAGTATCTTTATGCTTAATTAAGAATTTAGCATAAGTAGCTAAATAAGCATTAGGATTTGGCTCTTTATATAATTTGTTTTTAATAAAATCTGGATCAACGTCGTACTCTTTTTCAAGTTCAACAGCCAATTCTTTAGGCATTTTATTAAAATAGTATTTTCTAATTAATTCTTTTCCAAAAACGTTACCGCTACAATCATCCATTACGATGTAACCTAATGATTGTACTTTTTGATGCAACACTTTTCCATCAAAGTAACTGCAATTAGAACCTGTTCCTAAGATCGAAACTATAGCTTCTTGTCCTTTTGGAGTTGTTGCATATACTGCCGCATAAGTATCTTCTTGAACGTCTACAATTGCGTTAGAAAAATACTCTTGGAAAATTCTTTTTAACCACTCTTTCATTCTATCAGTACCACATCCGGCACCATAAAAGAATAAATGTGTAGCATTTTTTTTGTTTTGTAAGATATCAAAACGGTCATTTAATCTTTCAATGATTTCTGGCTCGTCTAGAATTTCAGGATTTAATCCTAAAGTTTGTGTTGTGAATAATACTTTTCCATTATCATCTATCGCAATCCAATCGGCTTTAGTAGATCCACTATCAACTATTAATTTCATTTGTTTAGTTTTTGGAATTAGGTTTTCTATTTTTAATTTAAAAGTGTGTTTTTTACATTAATTATAGAGGTAACAAAATAAGAAAATCCCGTTATTATAAGTAACGGGATTTTGCAAAAATATATATTATTATTTTAAACCTGCAATATGTACAGATAAATCAATTAATTTGCTTGAGTATCCGTACTCATTGTCATACCAAGATACTAATTTGAAGAAAGTTGAGTTCAAACCAATTCCTGCACCAGCATCAACGATTGAAGTTCTTTTATCAGAAATAAAGTCTTGAGAAACAACTGCATCTTCAGTATATCCTAAAATACCTTTCATTTCGTTTTCTGAAGCTTTTTTCAATACAGCTAAGATTTCTTCGTAAGTTGTTTCTTTAGCAACTTTTACAGTTAAATCTACTACAGAAACGTCAGCAGTAGGAACACGGAAAGACATTCCAGTTAATTTTCCATTCAAAGATGGGATAACTTTTCCAACCGCTTTTGCAAGCACCTGTTGAAGAAGGAATGATGTTGATTGCAGCAGCACGTCCACCTCTCCAGTCTTTTCTAGAAGGTCCGTCAGCTGTCATTTGAGTTGAAGTAGTTGCGTGAACAGTAGTCATTAAACCTTCAACGATTTCGAAATTATCGTGGATAACTTTAGCTAAAGGAGCTAAACAGTTTGTAGTACAAGAAGCGTTAGAAACAACTAAATCAGAAGCTTTTGCAGTTTCGTGGTTAACTCCCATTACAAACATTGGAGCATCAGCAGAAGGAGCAGAAATGATAACTTTCTTAGCACCACCTTTTAAGTGCTCACTTGCAGTTTCGATAGTTGTGAAGATACCAGTACATTCAGCTACTACATCTACATCAACTTCGTTCCATTTTAAATCAGCAGGATTTCTTTCTGCAGTGATACGGATGTTTCTTCCGTTTACATATAATTTTCCTTCTTTAACTTCTACAGTTCCGTTGAAACGACCGTGAACTGAATCATATTTTAATAAATAAGCTAAGTGATCTACGTCTAACAAGTCATTGATTGCAACAACTTCTACATTATCTCTATTGAAAGACTCTCTAAAAACGATTCTTCCGATACGTCCAAATCCGTTTATTCCTAATTTTACTTTTGACATTTTACTAAATTTTTGCTTTTGTTTTTATTACACTAATTCAAAGTCTAATTTCCTCACAATAAACTTCTCTTTCTTTTTTAAACTTTATATTGGTTATGTCGACATGATGTCAGACACTCTTAACAATTCTCTATCAATTTCTGATTTACCTTTAATAGCTTGCTCAAGTGGTGTTAAGATTACTTTATCTTCACGAAGTCCAACCATATAGTTCGATTTTCCTTCAATTAAAGATTCTACAGCTTTAACTCCTAAACGGCTTGCTAAAACACGGTCAAAACAAGATGGAGAACCACCACGTTGCATGTGTCCTAACACCGAAACACGCACATCGTATTCTGGCAAATTAGCTTCAACATAATCTTTTAATTCGAATACGTTTTTACCAATTTTATCTCCTTCAGCAATTACAACAATACTAGATGATTTTCCTGACGCTTTACTTTTTTGAAGCGAATCTAAAAGACGATCTAAACCTAGATCTTCTTCAGGAATAAGAATTTCTTCTGCTCCTGCACCAATACCTGCATTAAGAGCAATATGACCTGCATCTCTACCCATAACCTCTACAAAGAAAAGACGGTTATGAGAACTTGCAGTGTCTCTAATTTTATCAATACAGTCTACAACAGTATTTAAAGCAGTATCATACCCTAAAGTAAAACTTGTACCATAAATATCATTATCGATTGTACCTGGAATTCCCATAACTGGGAAATCAAATTCTGAATTAAAAATTAATCCTCCAGTAAAACTACCATCACCACCAATAACAACCAAAGCATCAACACCTGCCTTAACAAGGTTGTCGTGTGCTTTTTTTCTACCTTCAGGGGTTCTAAACTCAACTGAACGAGCCGATTTCAAGATCGTTCCACCTTTGTTTACAATATTATTTACGCTACGTGGTCCCATCTCCTTGAAGTCTCCTTCAATCATTCCTTGATACCCTCTATAAATTCCGATGCATTCTATATTATGGTATGCGCAAGTTCGAACAACTGATCGTATTGCGAGCATTCATTCCAGGTGAATCTCCTCCTGAGGTAAGAACACCTACTTTTTTTATTGTTTTTGGCATTATTTAAGTATTAAAGTGTAAAATTAGCAAACATTCAGCACTTTTCGGGTTACGATTATCATAAATTAATAAAATCTGTTAAATTCAAACGTTTTCGTTAATAAGTTTTTTCTAGGAAAAAATTTCATTAAAAATAATAAAACGCTATTTTTTTAATTAAATCGTCAAAATTAACAATACCCTGATGAAGTGTTATAAAAATCAGAATTTCCTGCTCACATGGAAAATTTTATTAGAGTGCCTAAATTTAGCACAAAAAAACCATTATGAGAATAATGGTTTTATAAATGCCGATTTTTAACAAAGTGTTAATAATCGTTATCTGGAATCAATCCTTGATTATTAGTTGGTGCCTGCTGTTCTTTTTTCTTCTTTTCTTCTTCTTTCTTTCTTTTCTCCTCATCTTCTTTTGCTTTCTTCTTATTCTTTTCCGAATCTTTTTTACTTGTAAAATTCATGTAATCCGGATTTAGATAAGAATCCTGCATTTGATCGGCAGAAGAACCTTTTACAGCTTTTTCTATTTTATGGCTTTTAAATAACTTATTTACAAGCTCGCTAAAGGTATCAAAATCTACTTCATAAGAAATACCGACTCCTTGTGTATAACCAATTCCTTGTCCTATGTAATTAATATCATTTTCCTTATTGAATAAACGGAGATTCATTGTTCCATCTTCATTTACACGATATAAAATCTCAATATCTCCAACAATTGCAGATTCATTTACACCACCAACAGGAACTCCCAATTTACCATTAATCGTAATTCGTTCATTTACCTGAGACGATATATTGGCCACAAACTGACCATCAACCTCCTGCCCTGTCCTTCTATCTGCGGCGATATAATTTAAGTCAATATTTACTTTATCATTATCTGATTTGATAATCCCTCCTAATAAACTTGAAGCCGTTTCTGTTAATGTTCCAGAGAAATCTCCCTGACTAAATCCGTCAGTACTCATAAACGAACCTGTCGACAGCAGATAGAGTGCCTGCGTCTGGCGAATATCTTTGTCATCAAGCTTATATTGTATTTCCGATTTTAAAACATTACTCACAGAAGGGAATTGAATATCAAAATTTGGTTCTGGACTCGCCAAATCTCCTCTCAATCCGATAACGACCTCTACAGGAACTTTTTTATTAAATGAAGAAGTATTATCTAAAAGTACTGCCGGATTGGCTTGGGTTTTGTAAACTGCTTCCAAATTTAACTGAGCACGCATCGGGTTTCCTTCCCAAATAATCGAACCACCTTTTTTAACCGTAAACTTTTTATCGATAAGTCCGCCATATTTAAAGTTATAAGTTCCTTCATATGCCTGGAAATCTCCCCACATATTGAATTTACCCAATGTATTAATTTTAAACAAAAGCGATCCGTATCCTTTTCCTTTCATACCATGACCAGAATTTCGATCTAGAATAACTTCTACTTCGGCATCTGGTGTAATATCAAAATCAAATTCCAGTTCAAGTCCGTTATAATCTCTTGTTTTCTCAACAATTCCATTAGCTAGATTGTACTTCTCTTTTGGCGTCACAAAATGAATCCAGCTACTTTCTCCAACACTTTGCGTGTTATTGATTGGAATCTTAACCTCAGTACCTTTTTCAGATTTTGCATCTACTTTAATAAAAAGAGCTTCAACAGGACCTTTTATACTAGCAGATCCATTTATAAAGGCTGTTCCAAAATATGCGAGCATCTTCACTGTCCTTTGTGTCCAATGCAACTAATCGTTTAGAAGTAACATTTAAATCTAATTTCCAATCACCAAAATTATTATGCTCGATACTTCCGTTCAGCAAACCCTTTGTCCCATATTTAGTATCAGTCAACTGATTATTTCTAAACAAGAATTTTTCGTTAGTTAAATCAATTACGGTTCGATCACTCAGTTCATAATCAGTATTTAGATACGGAATTGTCATTCCTGCTTTCTCAACATACAAACGTCCATTGATTTCAGGTTTTTTCAAATTTCCAATAACAGCCGCGTTTCCAGAAACAGAACCTCTAACATTAGAGATAACATCACCTCCTATAGTTCCTAATGTAGCCAAATTGAAACCTTCCAGCTTCAAGCTCATATCCATGATTGTTTCTTTATTCTCAATAGCAAAAGTTCCGTTGGCTCGAAACGATTCGGTAAAGCCATTTTGGATCGATGAATTAACTGTGAATTTCTTAAAATTCTCATCTCCCGAAATATCAAAATTAAGCGTACCCAATTCCGTCTTATTCATCACAAGATGGTCAATTTTAATGGATGCCGTGGGCTGATAAACATTTTTATTCTGCTTATAGTTCACATTTCCATTCAAATTACCATCAAATACAAATTTGGAATTTACCGGTGTAATTTTATTAATATCAACATCTTCAAAAGTGAGGACCAGATCTTTATAATCGGTGCCTTTTATAACTCCGTTTAGATCAATTTTTTGGTTTTCGTGAGATAAAACAATATTATCAAATGAGAAATTTTTAAAGTACTGATCAACTATAATCTGATTATCTTTTTCAGCATTTTCATTTAAGTACCACAGATAGTCTTTAAACTTCATTTCAGATTTCTTGATTCCGATAATATTATTTTTATTCTTATCAATGGTATGATACAAATCTAGATTAAAGTAATCCTCACCTTCATTTCCTCCTTTAAACTCCGAACGCACATAAAGAGTATCATTTGCGGTAACATTAATCAAATTAAAATCTCGTATTTTATAATAAGGTGTTTTTATACTGTCTAACTCAACATAAGCATTATAAAGCGGATTCTTATTGTCAATATTAATACGGATGTTATCAAATGTATTTTTATCAGCCGTGATTTTTTTAGATCTGAAACGGAATTTAAACTCTTGTAAATCAGAATCTATTTTCCCTCTAACAACTGTAGACGAATCAATATTAATTTCTGGATAAAGCATTTCGACCACTTTATCATAAACACGGAAATTGAAATTTAAAAACTGTCCTTTTTTAACTTTGTAAGGTTTATAGTTGGTGTACAAACTACCAACTGAATTCATGACCAATTTATTTAATTGATCAAATCTAAATTTACCCACAATTTTTCCGTCGACAACATCATTTGAACTGATGGTAATCGTTCTCAAACGATCAGCATCAAAACTTGAATTCAGATTTACTTGATCAAAAACATAAGTCGATTTTGGATTTTGATATTCTGCATCATTAATAAAAATATCACCCTGCAGATTTTCAATAGAATTTCCAGATAGCTGAACGACAACATCGCCTTTAAAATGAGAAATCGAATCGCCAACAAATTTAAGTTTTCGCAAATCCGAATTTTCGACATTGATATGGAAATCATAACGATTTTCTTTTTTGCTCAAATCTAGCAAACCATCAAAACTTAAATTCAAGTTAGGATCATTAATAGCAATTTGCCCTTTATAATAAGGAAGCTTAAAATTTCCGTTTACTACTATATTATTATAGGTGTATTTATTGTAATCTAATTTCGAAATGTCTCCTTTTATAACAGTATTCAAATATTTTTCAGTAAAACCAACTCCATCCACATCTAGATTCAAAGTAGTTCTGCCAATATCTTTTCGGCTTAAAACAGCACCAACATCAAAGTTTGTCAAAATGATATTTCCAGAGTAGGAAGCTTTATCAATAAAATCCATATTATTCATATGAAGATCGACTTGTCCATTCCCAAGATCGGTTGCCATTTTAAAATCTGTTTCTAAGGCTGTAGTCGAAACTTTTGCTTTTCCAACAATATTAAACTTACCGATTTTTTTCATTTCTTTCGGAAGCCTTTTTCCTAAAACCTCAGGAAGTAGCACCACTAGATCATCATAGCTAGAAAGCAACTTGTCAAATTTTCCATCCATAGAAAACTTCTGGTCTTTACTGCCTAAAAAGATTTCTAAAATTAATTGTTCCGTTAATTTTTGACCCATTTGTATCACTTAATCTTAACCTTGTTAACAGCATGTTATTAAGCGGACCGTCTAGTTTTGTTTTTAGCTTAAAATGCTGGTTTTTGCCTAAACCATCGTAAAAATGACGAATATCGTTTGTTGCAATAGAAGAAGAATCTATCAACACATCAAATCGAACTTTATCTGTAAAATCCAGAAAATCTGAAGGCTTGTAATTTAGAATTGCCACACCGTAAATGGAAGATCTTTTGGTTTTAATAGCCAGATTTTCGACTATAATCTGTTTTTTGGTATAACTAAATTTCCCTGCAAAATTAGAAACATACAAACCACGGTGATCCATAAACGAAAATCGGTGAATGTTTGTATTTACATCTGGCCCATACAATTTAAACTCGCTGATATAAGCGTTTAATTTTGTAAAATCTAGAAACTTTGGAGTCGTTTTATTTTCATCAATAACAGAAAATCTTCCTTTTTCTATATAACCATTTTTAGCCGTCAGCAAAAAATGCTTTGTTGATTTTTTCTTAGGTGTATCTTCAACTTCAAAAGCTTGTATAAACTTATTGATATTGTTCTCGTCTTCGCCTTTATAAGTTTTCAGATTAAAAATCAAGCCTGTCAAACGTAAATCTCCAAAAATCAAATCTCCATCTAACAGTCTGCTGAAACTGGCAATATCGGTAGTAATAATATCCGAATAAATCATCGTTTTTTTATGATGATCTAAAATCGTTACTTTCTTCAATTTTACTCCACCAAAAATGTTGATTGCCGTTTTTTCGACATTAATATTAACCTTGTAATCTTCGTTTAATCGGTTGGTAACATAATTAGCAATCTGTGTCTGAACGACAGGAAGAGATAGTATGATAGCAAGCGCTAACAAAAGTAAAATCAACCCAATTAGGGTTCGTGATATTATTTTCTTTACTTTTTTGATAGCTTCTTTAATTTTAGTTTCTTTTAAATTTATTTTGAACAGACAAAGAACAGCTGTTTTTGATAAAAATTCTTTAATTTTGGGGCACTGCTTAAATCAAAGAAATTTAATAATTTGATTTGTCAAATATAATTCAAAATTTGTGCCTTTATATGCAAAATCCAGAGGTTTTTATTCTAGCCATCGAAAGTTCATGCGATGATACTGCTGCCGCGGTTTTACATAACGACAAAGTATTGTCAAATGTTGTAGCCAATCAATTAATTCACAACCAATATGGAGGCGTAGTTCCAGAATTGGCCTCACGCGCGCATCAGCAGAATATTGTTCCAGTGATAGATGCCGCACTTCGCAAAGCAAATGTACAAAAAGAACAGCTAAGCGCAATCGCATTTACGCAAGGGCCAGGATTGATGGGCTCTCTATTGGTGGGAACTTCTTTCAGTAAATCATTATCGTTAGCCTTAAACGTGCCTCTAATTGCTGTAAATCACATGCATGCTCATATTCTAGCTCATTTTATTGATGAAGAAGGCTATGACAAACCAGAATTTCCATTTTTAGCCTTAACAATCAGTGGTGGACATACTCAAATTGTAAAAGTGAATAGTTTTTTTGATATGGAAATCATTGGAGAAACTACAGATGATGCTGTTGGTGAAGCATTCGATAAAAGCGCAAAAATTCTTGGACTTCCTTATCCTGGTGGACCTTTGATTGATAAATATGCGAAAGAAGGAAATCCGAAAGCCTTTCCTTTCACAAAACCTAAAGTTCCGGGATTAGATTTTAGTTTCTCAGGATTGAAAACAGCTATTTTGTATTTCATTCAAAAAAACAAACAGCAGAATCCAAATTTTATTGAAGAAAATCTAAATGATATTTGCGCTTCTATTCAACACACCATTATCGAAATTTTGATGGATAAAATAAAATTGGCTGTAAAAGAAACTGGAATTACTCAAATTGCTATTGGCGGAGGAGTTTCGGCAAATTCTGGAATCAGAGCAACTTTAAAAGAAACTGAAAGCAAATACGGTTGGAAAACTTTTATTCCGAAATTTGAATATACAACAGATAATCTTGCAATGATTGGAATTGTAGGATACCAAAAATACTTATCTAATCGTTTTGAAACTTCTGCTGTAGTTTCTAAAGCAAGAATCGAATTTTAATCATGCAGTTATTTTTTAATCCGAATATAGACGAAACAACCGAAAGTTTTTCTTTTGATAAAGAAGAAAGCCGTCATATTATAAAAGTTCTTCGAAAAAAAGATTCAGATATTCTGCATGTTACCAATGGTTTTGGATTATTATTTGAAACTCAGATTACTCTGGCTTCAGATAATAAATGTACCGTTGAAGTACTTTCTATAAAAAATGCCGAAAAGCCAAAATTTCATTTGCATTTGGCTGTCGCGCCAACTAAAATGAATGATCGTTTTGAATGGTTTTTAGAAAAAGCAACTGAAATTGGCATTCAAGAAATTACACCTATTTTCTGTGATCGTTCTGAACGAAAAGTAATTAATCGTGATCGTTTCGAAAAAATCATTTTATCAGCAATGAAACAATGCAACGAAACATTTCTTCCAAAATTAAATGAAGCTGTTTCTTATAAAGAGTTCATTAAACAAAAACAAAATGGCTTACAATTAATTGCGCATTGCGAAGAAACGGATAAAAAGTCACTAAAAGAGGTTTTAAAACCAAATGAAGATGTTACGATTTTAATTGGCCCAGAAGGCGATTTTTCTGAAAAGGAAATTGCATTGGCAATAGAAAACAATTACAAACCTGTAACTTTAGGAAATACGCGTTTAAGAACAGAAACAGCGGCGGTTGTGGCTTGTCATAGTGTTGTTTTCTTTAATGAAGTTTCTAATTAAACACAATTTTGTCATTTCGACGAAAGAGAAATAGTACGGTAAAGCCCTATAATTTAAAAAATCAAATGAAAAAAATATTTTACTTATTATTACTTTTTTCAATCTCTTCTTTTTCGCAAGAAATTGCTTTGCTTAAATATAGCGGCGGCGGCGATTGGTATGCAAATCCGACATCATTGCCAAATTTAATCAGTTTCTGCAATGCTAATATTAATACCCGTATTAAAAGCAAACCTTCTACTGTAGAACCAAGCAATCCAGATTTACTTTCGTATCCATTTGTACATATGACTGGTCACGGAAATGTCGTTTTTAGCGATGCTGACGTAACCAATTTAAGAAATTATCTAACGGCTGGAGGTTTTCTGCATATCGATGACAATTACGGAATGGATCAATTTATCAGAAAAGAAATCAAAAAGATATTTCCGAATAATAATTTAGTTGAACTTCCAGCAAATCATCCAATTTTTCAGAAACCATTTCCTTTTCCAAACGGATTGCCAAAAATTCACGAACATGATGGAACTCGTCCGCAGGCATTCGGAATTTTTATTGATAACAAACTTGTTTTACTTTATACTTACGAATGCGATTTGGGTGATGGTTGGGAAGATCCTGAAGTTCATAACGATCCTGCAAACGTAAGAGACAAAGCGCTAAAAATGGGCGCCAACATTATCAATTATATTTTTACCAATTAAATTTTAGAAAGTGCGACTAACTCACGAAGAAAATCAATTTGAAAGAAAAACATTTCCTATTACTTTAATATGCGATCATATTTACTTTCAACAGAATATTGGTTCTTTATTCAGAATATCTGAAGCTTTTGGAGTTGAAAATATTATATTTTTCGGAAAAGATATTCCGCTGACACCACGTAAAATCAATAAAACTTCACGCAGTACTCATCTTCATGTGGCTCATTCTGTTATTGAAGATTTTGGTGAACTTCAATCCTATTTACTTGATAATAATTTTGAAATTATTGCCTTAGAAATCACTTCGAATAGTAAACCCTTAAAAGAAGTTATGATTCCTTTCGACAAAAAAATCGCTCTTTTGATTGGAAGTGAAATTAATGGAATTTCTGAGGAACTTCTAAAACTTTCTCATCAAATTGTACATATCAATATGTTTGGCAAAAACAGCAGTATGAATGTGGTTCAGTGCTGCAAGTATTGCACTTTATGAAATAACTTCTTTGTAAGACATACTTTAAAACCGTTTTTTTCTTCCCTCAAGTCAAAAATTTACTGATTCTGCAAATACAAAAAAATCGTTAAACTGCAAATAATCAAGACGTAATGCATTAAAAAAATGAAAAAGAAAGAAATAACTTATTAATATTTTATATTCAATTTTTGTAGGAATCAGTATTTGTAAGGGTTTATAAAATTTCTCACAAAATAATCTTTGTAATATTTTTCTACAATATTTTTTTGTTATAAAATTGTTGCATTATTCAACTAATCAACATTTTTATAACAAAAACCCAAATTATTATGAAAAAAGTTATTATTACCACATTTGCAGCATTAATGCTGTTTGCTTGTCAAAATGAACAATCTGATTCTGCCAATGCAGATGCAACTGTTGCTTCTAGAAGAGGATGCGCAACACAAGAAGTTTTAGAAGCTCAATTGAAAGCTGATCCTTCATTAGCTATTAGAATGAACGAAATTGAAACTTTTACTACACAACATGCAGGTTCAAATTTTACAGGCCGTTTGGTAAATGGAAAAATCGAAATTCCAGTTGTGGTTAATGTTCTTTATAGAACTGCTGCACAAAACATTTCGGATGCACAAATTCAATCACAAATCGATGTTTTAAACAAAGATTTTAATGCTTTAAACTCAGATTATAATAATGTGCCTGCATTATTTGCTGGAGTTAAAGCAAACATCGGAATTACATTTGTTTTGGATCAAGTTATTAGAAAATCTACAACTAAGACTTCTTGGGGAACAAATGATGCAATGAAAAAAACTGCACAAGGCGGAATTGCTCCTACTTCTCCAACTACAAAATTAAACATGTGGTCTTGCAACATTGGCGGTGGAATTTTAGGTTATGCACAATTTCCTGGCGGTGCTTCATCTACTGATGGTGTGGTAATTGATTCTCGCTATTTCGGATTATCTGGCGCTGCAAACGCTCCATTCAACTTAGGAAGAACGGCTACACACGAAGTTGGCCACTGGATGAATTTACGTCACATTTGGGGAGACGCAACTTGCGGAAGCGATCTTGTTGCAGATACTCCTACTCATAATGATGCAAACTATGGAGTTCCTGCTTACCCACATTACAGTACTTGTTCTGGAACGCCAGTAGAAATGACAATGAACTACATGGACTATGTTGACGATCTTGCAATGTATATGTTTTCGGCAGGGCAAAAAAGCAGAATATCGGCTATTTTTACAACTGGAGGTGCTAGAGCAGACATTTGCGCAATAGTAGAATTAAAAAGTCAATCAAAGCGAGATGTTTTCATCTCGCTTTTTTTGTTTGATGTTAAATTTTAGAATGCTTTTTCCTATATTTATGCTCTAAAACTTGAATTAATGATAACATCAAAAATTATTGCAAATGGAATTTTACGAGCGCTCGCTGTAATCTTAATTATAGCAGTTGTGCTTTATTTTTTATATGAAATTCAGACGGTAATTGTCTATCTATGCATCTCATTAATTTTATGTTTAATTGCCAACCCACTAGTTTTATTTTTAAAAAACAAGCTAAAGTTTGGCAATTCATTGGCCGCAACAACAACTATTATCTTGTTCATTTTCCTGATTGTAGGCTTTATTTTATTGTTTGTTCCGTTAATTATTTCTCAAGCCAACAATTTATCTCTTCTAGACACAGCACATCTTCAGGCACAATTTATACAAACAGAACAAAGCATTGAACAATATTTTAATATTCAGCATGTTGACTTAAATAAAGTCATAAAAGATTCTAAACTAACCTCTATGTTAGATTTTAGCTATTTTACTGGATTTATCAATTCAATAATAAGTTTTATGGCCGATATGGGAATGGGATTGGTTTCTGTTTTCTTCATCACCTTTTTCTTTATAAAAGATCAGGAGATTTTTAAAGCTCAAGCCCGCAGAATACTTCCTGACACAAACGAAGACAAAATCTTAAATTCTATCACTAAAATAAATCATTTACTAACACGATATTTTATTGGACTTTTCTTTGCAGCTTACTGTTGTTTTTATTTTGTATCTAATTGTTTTAATGATTTTTGGAAATAAAAACGCTTTTGTAATTGCCTTTTTATGTGCTATTCTGAATGTTATACCATATATAGGGCCAATTATTGGAACTATTTTAGTCGCACTTTTAACCATGATTAGCTTAATAGGTCAAGATTTTCAATCGCAAATTCTTCCGACAACAATTTATGTCGTAATTGGCTTTTTATTGGTTCAGGCAATTGATAATAATATCAGTCAACCGATAATTTCTTCAAAAAGCGTAAATTCGCATCCTCTGGAAATATTCCTCATTACTTTAATCAGCGGAATTACATTTGGAATCGTCGGAATGATCATTGCCGTTCCTTTGTTTACTATGATAAAAGTAATTTTAAAAGAATTTTTTCCTGAAAACAAAATTGTCTCCACATTAACCGAAAGAATATAGTTTTGAACATTTCTATTTTGCATCAAGATATACAGGAATTTATAACCCAAAATACTGGTGCAGATATAACAAAATTGGCACTGCAGAAAAATCCATTTCCAGAAGTAGATTGGATTTTAATTTTAAACCAAATTGAAGCCCGAACTAAAGCTAAAGAAAAACTTCCGTCTTGGTTTGCTTGCTGAAAATATAATTTATCCAAGCAAAATATCTGTAGAACAGACCTCTTCAGAAAAAACAGTCGCTTACAAAGCTTCTTTAATTTCTGGTGAATCTTTAATTGATTTAACTGGAGGTTTTGGTGTCGATGATTATTATTTTTCGAAGAAATTTAAATCGATAACGCATTGCGAAATCAATGAAGAATTATCTGCTATTGTTTCGCAAAATTTCAAAAAATTGCAAGTTGAAAATTGCACTTTTCATGCTGGAGATTCTATTCATTTATTGGAAGAAACGAATCAAAAATTTGACTGGATTTATATTGATCCTTCAAGGAGGAACGACAGCAAAGGCAAAGTTTTCATGCTGAAAGATTGTCTTCCAAATGTTCCTGAACTGCTTGATTTTTATTTTGAAAAATCAGATTCTATTTTAATTAAAACTGCGCCATTATTAGATATTTCGGCAGGATTATCAGAATTAAAAAATGTCAAGAACATTCATATTATAGCGCTCGAAAATGAAGTTAAAGAACTGCTTTTTGAGATTCACAAAAGTTATTCTGGTAGAATAACTTTAAAAACCGCCAATATTTTAAAAGAAAAAATAGAAACTTTTGAATTTGTTTTAGGCGAAGAAATCTCATTCCCATCTTTTGATTTTCCAAAGAAATATCTTTATGAACCAAATGTCGCTATTATGAAATCTGGCGGTTTTGATGAAGTAAGTATTGCTTTTAAAATTGACAAACTTCATAAACATTCTCATTTGTATACTTCTGATGAATTAATTGATTTTCCAGGAAGAAAATTTGAAGTTCAAAAAGCCATTTCGTACAACAAAAACGAGATGAAAAATGAACTTGCAAATAAACAGGCAAATGTCACAACTCGCAATTTTCAGGAAACAGTAGAAAACATTAGAAAAAAATGGAAAATAAAAAGTGGAGGTAATTTGTATTGTTTTTTTACAACTGATGTAAAAGATAACAAAATAGTTTTAATTTGCACCAAAATAAACTAATACAATGAAACACCTAATTACACTAACCCTTTTTTTATTGACCATTACTGCATTTGCGCAAAAACCATGTGAATACAGCGTAAATGTAAATGACTCTATTGGAAGCTATAAAGTAACAAATGAGTATTTAATGAGTGAGAAATATTTTGGAGGAAACTTTGATTATATCTTCTTTTCATTAGCCCAAACAGACGGATTGCCTACTTTAAATTTACAATCTATTCAAAAAAGTAAAGATTTTATTAAAGCCAACTGTTTCGATAAAAATTCAAAAATCTTTTTACAATTAGAAAATGGAAAAATTGTAACATTGATGCATATCAATCAAGAAAATTGCGGAACATTAGTTCGTGACGACAAAGGATTTGACAACCGCATAAACACTGGTATTTTTATGTTTATGAAAGACAATTACGAAGAACTAAAAAAATCTCCGATCTCAATTATGCGAGTGAAATATCTAACAAATGTTGAAGATTATATCGTAAAAAGAGAACTAACCTCTGAATTGACTGGAAAGGTTACACACCCAAATACCTATTTTATGGAAAACATAAGATGCGTTGAATAATTAATCGCATTTCCATTTCTCGTTGGACACTTTATCTTTTAAACCTGCTTTTAAATTATAATGCCACCATTCAGAATCAAAAGAATTGAAGCCGTTTTTAATCATTGTATTTTTTAGATACTTTCTATTTGAAAGAATATCTTTTGAAAGCTGTTTAAAATTATGACTGGCCATAATTCCGAAAAAATCAAAAGACGTTCCCATATCAACTTCTTTTCCTGTAACATCAACTAAAGAAATATCTACGGCTCCTCCTCTATTATGGATGGAGCCTTTTTTTGGATCTGCAACATAAATAGGATTCGAAACAATCTCCCACATTTTTTTCTGAATATCTAAAGGCCTGTAGCAGTCATACAATTTAATTTTATATCCTTTCTTCTGAAAATCTTTATTGGTCGCAATTAGTGCTTTTACAGTCTTTAAACGAAGCATACATTCAGCACAATCGTAAACCTTTGTTTTCAGAAAATTATCTTCGGTCGCATATTTCATATCGTATACAAAATCATTACTATAATCTCTTAGATTTACAAAAGTAGTATCTGAAATTTTAACTTCTGAAGGAGAAGTATAAACCTCGTTTTGCGCTTGTAGAGTGCTAATTCCTAAAAGAAAAAAAGCTATAATTTTTAATGTATGATTCATTGTCAGATAATTTAAAAAACTGAAGTTAAACAAAAAATATCAAAAATCGATTTTTACGATTTCTCTTTAGAGCTAAAAATTTATTTTTTTGAATCTGAAATCCGTCATAAATTACTGTTAAAAGAAACAATATTTTTAATATCTTTATGAAAATTAGATCATTACGACTTTGTAAAATAAATTATTAATTTTAAAATCAGTTATATTATGAATTACAGAGCCAAATACATTTCAGTCTGCCATTGTAAGCAGTTTAATCTTGTTATCCTGCAAAAAAGAAATTATTAAAGAAGTTCCTAAAACAGATTCTACTTCTATAAAAACTGAGGCTTTACAGGCAGATAGCACTGTTTTAAACCCAAATGATTCTTTATATGCTTTAGTAGATAAAAGTGTTATTGGGACTCAATTTTTAACTAAAAGCAGTTTAGCGCCAAGATTAAAAAAACTTTTAGGAGCTGACTACGATGCAATGATAAAAAACTGGAATACCGAAACTCCTTTTGAAAAACAAGATAATGTACTGCACGCTTGGGGTTGCAAACAGCATGACTGCAGCACTTATTCTTATGATTTGTATATTGATGTTAAAAACAATAAAATAAACGTCTACAAATTTTCTGAGTCAAAACTGACGATTTTTAAAGAAGATAATTTTGAGATTGAGATTACAGGCAACTTTTTAAAAGATTTAAATATTAAAAAGGAGAATACAGAAATTAAAAAATAATACATGCATAAAAAAAGCGGTTTTAAAAAAACCGCTTTTTTATTAAATATCTTGAAGACTATATTTCTCCTGTAATTAAAATGTTCTCTTTTACGCCTTTGTCTCTCAACATTCTAAAATGAGAACGAACAGCATGATGAAACGGATATGAAGTATAAGGAAGATTATATTCGGCTGCATAACGTTTTATAATTGGCGTAATATATGGATAGTATGTATGCCCAACCGCCGGAAAAAGATGGTGTGCTACATGATGAGTAAATCCGCCGTATAAAAAATTAGCCAATTTACTTTCTGTACTAAAATCTTTGGTAACAATCATCTGATGCATCACCCAAGTATCAGAAAGATTTCCGTCTTCATCTGCATGAGGAAAATGAGCATCTTCGTCAACATGAGTAGAAACTAACGCCACAACACCAATTGCGCTACCGCATAAATGCATTGAAAGCCAAGCAAAAAGAACCGTATACCAAGGCTGGCTCAAAAGCACCATTGGAATGAAAAGCAAGTAAATTAAATTAATAATTTTAGCCACAAACAATCTGTAAACTTCTTGTCTTGGAATTTTATCTACTACTTTCTTTACATAATTATCCTTTTTACCAAAAAAGTCTTTAAAATCTCTAATATAAAGCCAATTTAGGCTATAAAAAGGATAGATAAACCACATGTAAATGTGTTGATACTTATGGTAATTAAAGAGCGGACTGTTTGGGAATATTCTAATAATATCACTCTGTTTGATATCAACATCCCAATCTGGCACATTTGGGTATGCATGATGCAGACTTATATGACGTCTCATCCAAAGCCAATGATTACTCCCGAAGAGTTCTAAAACATATAAAAACCATTCATTATGCTTTGGCTTTTTAAACAAAGCTCCATGTGCAGCATCATGAAAAGCATTTATAAATAAAACGATCATTGTAATGCCAGACAAAATGTAAAAAAGAAACAATAAGGGAGTCTGATTCCCGAACATTAAAATACAGGCGTAGAATAAAAAAAATACTGCTAGAAGCCCTAATGACTTCACAACATTTAATACATACAAGGACGAGTTTTTTAAGACCGTTTCATTCACTTCTAAACGCATCTTTTTAAAAAAATCATCCGCTCCTGGTTTAACATAAACCGGTCGTTTTAATTTTTCCATATTGGTTACTGCTAGAAATTGTTAATCAAATTTAGTAAAAAAAAACTTAACTACTTGATATATACCTAACTAAAAATGAAGTATTTTATAACAAAAAAACCACTCCAAATAGAGTGGTTTCATTACTGCTGTAAAGTTTAAATTTGTTAGATATTTTCTTGGGAAACTTGCAATTACTCCTCAAACTTTTTGTCTACTAGACGAAGTCTAATATTATGAATGCGCCCTTCTATTTCTTCTAGGTCATTCAAAATTGTTTGTTTTTGATAAACCGCTCCCATTTCATTAACCATATTTTGCTCATCGGGAGCAAAAAGATCATTCAAATCCACATCTGGAAAATTTTTACTTAAGCTAATAATAAATTCAGAACCTATATTAGCCGTTCCATGTAAATACCTCCCAATCATTGCAGGGCTAAATCCTAGAATCGCCCCAACTTCCTTTTGTTTCAATCCTTTGTCCTTAAAGAATTTACTTAATTTTTCGTGATACATCATTATTAAAATTCATTCAAA
>NZ_CP121110.1:4482500-4627500 GCF_029625315.1 Flavobacterium ginsengisoli | reverse complement strand
TAACCACTTATCCTTGCCAGCAGCGTTAACTCGTAGGCTCATTATGCAAAAGGCACGCCGTCACCCCACGAAAGGGCTCCGACCGCTTGTAAGCGCATGGTTTCAGGATCTATTTCACTCCGTTATTCACGGTTCTTTTCACCTTTCCCTCACGGTACTGGTTCACTATCGGTCTCTCAGGAGTATTTAGCCTTAGCGGATGGTCCCGCCAAATTCAGACAGGGTTTCACGTGCCCCGCCCTACTCAGGATACCGCTATCCATTACACTCGTTACCCATACGGGGCTGTCACCCTCTATGGCGCTCCTTTCCAGAAGCTTCCGGTTCCTTGCGCATGAAATGTCGCGGTCCTACAACCCCAACAATGCCGTAACAATGCTGGTTTGGGCTAATCCGCGTTCGCTCGCCACTACTTACGGAATCACTTTTGTTTTCTTCTCCTCCGCCTACTTAGATGTTTCAGTTCAGCGGGTTTGCCCACCTATCGGTGTGCTATGTCTTCAACATAGCGGGTTGCCCCATTCGGATATCTGCGGATCGATCGGTGTGTGCCCGTCCCCGCAGCTTTTCGCGACTTATCACGTCCTTCATCGCCTCTGAGAGCCTAGGCATTCCCCATGCGCCCTTATTTTGCTTATTGCACCAAATCATAATTTAATATGATCCGTTTTGTTTTGTTTCCTATCATATGCATTGCTGCCATAACAGAAAACGCTTTCTACTTTCTTATTATTTTCTTATCCCAATATGTCAATGAACTTATGCCCTTTCGGACCTGTGGAGAATAACGGAGTCGAACCGTTGACCTCCTGCGTGCAAGGCAGGCGCTCTAGCCAGCTGAGCTAATCCCCCAATCTAATTATGAATTGTGAATTATGAATTATGAATTTTTTTTGTAATTCGTAACCTTTCAACTCTAGAATTTCCTTCTTTTAAGTCAAATAGTAGTCCCGGGCAGACTCGAACTGCCGACCCCTACATTATCAGTGTAGTACTCTAACCAGCTGAGCTACGAGACTCTGTTTTACTTAAGTTTTATCATTTTTTTAAATTAACAGCAAGAGCAATACAATTTCAAGATCCAAAAAACCGATGCTGCGCATCTTATTTCCCAAACGTGTGCAAGCACTAACATTAGGGCTCTAGAAAGGAGGTGTTCCAGCCGCACCTTCCGGTACGGCTACCTTGTTACGACTTAGCCCTAGTTACCAGTTTTACCCTAGGCAGCTCCTTGCGGTCACCGACTTCAGGCACCCCCAGCTTCCATGGCTTGACGGGCGGTGTGTACAAGGCCCGGGAACGTATTCACCGGATCATGGCTGATATCCGATTACTAGCGATTCCAGCTTCACGGAGTCGAGTTGCAGACTCCGATCCGAACTGTGACCGGCTTTATAGATTCGCTCCCCCTCGCGAGGTGGCTGCTCTCTGTACCGGCCATTGTAGCACGTGTGTAGCCCAAGGCGTAAGGGCCGTGATGATTTGACGTCATCCCCACCTTCCTCACAGTTTGCACTGGCAGTCTTGTTAGAGTTCCCGACACTACTCGCTGGCAACTAACAACAGGGGTTGCGCTCGTTATAGGACTTAACCTGACACCTCACGGCACGAGCTGACGACAACCATGCAGCACCTTGTAAACTGTCTTGCGAAAGATCTGTTTCCAAATCGGTCAGTCTGCATTTAAGCCTTGGTAAGGTTCCTCGCGTATCATCGAATTAAACCACATGCTCCACCGCTTGTGCGGGCCCCCGTCAATTCCTTTGAGTTTCATTCTTGCGAACGTACTCCCCAGGTGGGATACTTATCACTTTCGCTTAGCCACTGAAGTTGCCCCCAACAGCTAGTATCCATCGTTTACGGCGTGGACTACCAGGGTATCTAATCCTGTTCGCTACCCACGCTTTCGTCCATCAGCGTCAATAAATTGGTAGTAACCTGCCTTCGCAATTGGTATTCCATGTAATCTCTAAGCATTTCACCGCTACACTACATATTCTAGTTACTTCCCAATAATTCAAGTCCTGCAGTATCAATGGCCGTTCCACCGTTGAGCGATGGGCTTTCACCACTGACTTACAAGACCGCCTACGGACCCTTTAAACCCAATGATTCCGGATAACGCTTGGATCCTCCGTATTACCGCGGCTGCTGGCACGGAGTTAGCCGATCCTTATTCTTACGGTACCGTCAAGCTCCTTCACGAAGGAGTGTTTCTTCCCGTACAAAAGCAGTTTACAATCCATAGGACCGTCATCCTGCACGCGGCATGGCTGGTTCAGGCTTGCGCCCATTGACCAATATTCCTCACTGCTGCCTCCCGTAGGAGTCTGGTCCGTGTCTCAGTACCAGTGTGGGGGATCTCCCTCTCAGGACCCCTACCCATCGTCGCCTTGGTAAGCCGTTACCTTACCAACTAGCTAATGGGACGCATGCTCATCTTTCACCGTTGTGACTTTAATACTAGGTTGATGCCAACTTAGTATGCTATGAGGTATTAATCCAAATTTCTCTGGGCTATCCCTCTGTGAAAGGCAGATTGCATACGCGTTACGCACCCGTGCGCCGGTCTCAAGCACCGAAGTGCTCTACCCCTCGACTTGCATGTGTTAAGCCTGCCGCTAGCGTTCATCCTGAGCCAGGATCAAACTCTTCATCGTATATTTTAATATTATATTGCGATGCGCTAAACTTAGCGGTTCTTTATCGAATCTCTCGATTCTAATGCTCTTATTCTTTATGTTCTGAAATCTCTTTCAGAACGGCTGTCAATTCAATATGTCTACGAACGTGTCTTTATTTCTTCATCGCTTGTGTTTCAAAGCGGGTGCAAAACTAAAACTAATTTTTTAAACCTGCAAGAAAAAATTTGAAAAATTTTGAAGCTTTATTTTCGCCTCCATTTTCCTTTTTCCTTCCCAGTCTATCAAAGAGCTTTCCGTGTTTTGCGGGGTGCAAATGTAAATCGCTTTTTCAAATCTCGCAAGCTTTTTCGAATCTTTTTTTAGAAAATTTCTTCCCTTTTTAATTCTTATTCCCTTGCCGGCATTTCGATGAGCGTTTTGCTGTTGCGGGTGCAAAAGTAGAACCTTTTTCCGCTTTTCCAAGCTTTTTTAGCCGCTTTTTTTAATCTTTTTTTGCCTTTTTCCGTAACTGTCTGGAAGCAGTCCCTTTACGCTCTGCTTTTTTTTGGCGCTGTGTGGGGTTTTTCTGAACTGCGGTGCGGTTTTGCCGTTTTATCGGGGTTTTTCAATGCCGCTTTTGCGGAGTTTCCGCCATTTCATGCCCTTTTTGCGCGGCTCCTTATATTCTTAAAGGGGCGCTTTCCGTAAAAATGTGTTCCAAAAATGCTCCGCCATAGCCCCGATGGAAGCGGAAATCCTTTTTAGGCAGGCCTTCGGCCGCAAAAGATCCTTGTTTATTATAAAACTTAAGGTTTCCCATCTACCCAGCATCATATTCCATACTTCTATTCCATACTTCTATTCCATACTTCTATTCCATACTTCTATTCCATACTTCTATTCCATACTCCTATTCCATACTTATATTCCATACTTATATTCCATACTTATATTCCATACTTATATTATATATGTACATATAAAGTAAAGACGTGAGGTTTTGAAAAAGAATTAGCTTTACATATAATATAATATAAAATAATAGACAAAAGACAATACTTATTATATAATAGAGTAAACTTGTACTTATATATTGTATGTATTTTTGTAATCACGTATATTTGCATTCACAAAATTATAAACAATGATCAAGATTACTTTACCCGATGGGTCAATTAGAGAGTTTGCTTCAGGCGTAACTCCAATGGAGGTCGCTAAAAACATTAGCGAAGGTTTTGCTAGAAATGTGATTTCTGCATCTTTTAATGGTACAACTATTGAAACCGAAACTCCATTAACGACCGACGGTAATCTTATACTATATACTTGGAATGATGCAGAAGGAAAAAAAGCTTTCTGGCATTCGACTTCGCACGTAATGGCACAAGCCCTTGAGGAATTGTACCCAGGAATCAAATTAACTCTTGGGCCTGCAATTGCTAATGGTTTTTATTATGATGTAGATTTTGAAGATCAAAAGATTTCTGAAGCTGACTTCAAAAAGATTGAAGATCGTATTCTTGAAATCTCTAGAGGAAAATATGATTTCAAAATGCGCCCAGTAAGCAAAGCAGAGGCGCTAGAAATGTATAAGGATAACGTTTATAAGACTGAATTAATTTCAAACCTTGAAGACGGAACTATTACTTTTTGTGACCATGCAACTTTTACTGATTTATGCCGTGGTGGACATATTCCAAATACTGGAATAATCAAAGCTGTAAAAATCATGAGTGTTGCCGGTGCTTACTGGAGAGGTGATGAGAAAAACAAACAGTTGACTCGTGTTTACGGAACTTCTTTCCCTAAACAAAAAGATTTAACTGAATATCTTGAACTTCTTGAGGAGGCAAAACGTCGTGATCACCGTAAATTAGGAAAAGAGTTGGAGTTGTTCGCTTTTTCTCAAAAAGTAGGTCAAGGTTTGCCTTTATGGCTACCTAAAGGCGCTGCTCTTAGAGAGCGTTTGGAGCAATTTTTAAAGAAAGCTCAAAAGAAAGCTGGATACGAGCAAGTTGTGAGTCCGCACATTGGCCAAAAAGAACTTTATGTAACTTCTGGTCATTATGCAAAGTATGGGGCAGATAGTTTCCAACCAATTCATACACCAGCTGAGGGTGAAGAATTTTTATTGAAACCAATGAACTGTCCTCATCACTGTGAGATTTACAACGTAAGACCTTGGTCATATAAAGATCTACCTAAGCGTTATGCTGAGTTTGGTACCGTTTACAGATATGAGCAATCTGGAGAATTACATGGTTTAACTCGCGTTAGAGGATTCACTCAAGATGATGCGCATATCTTCTGTACTCCGGAGCAATTAGACGAAGAATTCAAAAAAGTAATTGACCTTGTATTGTACGTATTTGGCTCATTAGGCTTTGAGAACTTTACTGCTCAGATTTCATTAAGAGATCAGGAAAATAGAGACAAGTATATTGGTACTGATGAAAATTGGGAAAAGGCAGAAAATGCAATTATCAACGCAGCAAAAGACAAAGGTCTTAATACTGTTGTCGAATATGGTGAAGCGACATTTTATGGTCCGAAACTTGATTTCATGGTAAAAGATGCTTTGGGAAGACAATGGCAATTAGGAACAATTCAGGTAGATTACAACTTGCCTGAACGTTTTGAATTGACTTATAAAGGCGCTGATAATGAATTACATCGCCCTGTTATGATTCACAGAGCTCCTTTTGGATCTATGGAACGTTTTATAGCAATTTTACTAGAGCATACAGCAGGAAATTTCCCACTTTGGTTAATGCCTGAGCAGGCTATTATCTTGTCTTTGAGCGAGAAATACGAAAATTATGCTAAAAAAGTTTTAGATTTGCTAGAAAATCACGAAATTCGCGCCCTAATTGACAACCGAAATGAAACTATCGGTAAGAAAATTAGAGATGCAGAAATGCAGAAAATTCCATTTATGCTTATCGTTGGTGAGGAAGAAGAGAAAAATGGCACGATTTCTATTCGTCGTCACGGACAAGAAGGAAAAGGCAATATCACAGTTTCAATCGAAGAATTTGTCGCGATTGTAGACGAAGAGATAAAAAAGACATTAAAAGTATTTACAGTTTAACTTAAATTAGAAAGTCATAGCAATAAAAAGTAACAGAGGTTTTCAACCTCGAGTAGAGAAGAAAGATGCACACAGAATAAACAATCTTATTCGTGTTCCTGAAGTACGTCTTGTAGGTGAAAACATTGAACCTGGGGTTTTTAAAATCGCTGACGCGCTACGTTTAGCTGACCAATTTGAATTGGATTTAGTTGAAATTTCGCCAAATGCGGAACCACCGGTTTGTAAAATCATGGATTACAAGAAATTTGTTTACGAACAAAAGAAAAGAGATAAGGCTTTGAAGGCTAAATCTTCTCAAGTTGTGGTAAAGGAAATTCGATTTGGTCCTCAAACAGATGAGCATGATTATGAATTTAAAAGAAAGAACGCTGAAAAATTCTTAAAAGAGGGAGCTAAATTAAAAGCTTTCGTATTCTTTAAAGGACGTTCTATCATTTATAAAGATCAAGGTCAGATTCTATTATTACGTCTTGCTCAAGATTTAGAGGAACATGGTAAAGTTGAAGCTATGCCTGTTTTGGAAGGAAAGAGAATGATTATGTTCATTGCTCCGAAGAAAAAGAAATAAGTCTTAAGATCGAAAGTCTTAAAGTCAAAAGTCATAAACTGACTTTTGACTTTTAACTTTTAAACATTCAGACTAAAGATATAAGTAAGTAAGAATAAATTAAAACACTAGGAAAAATGCCTAAAATGAAAACAAAATCTAGCGCTAAGAAACGTTTTAAAGTTACTGGTTCTGGAAAGATTAAAAGAAAGCATGCTTTTAAAAGTCACATCTTGACTAAAAAATCTAAAAAACGTAAATTAGCTTTGACTCACTCAGCGCTAGTTCACCAAACAGATATGAGAAGCATTAAACAACAATTAAGAATTATCTAATTATAAGTCAGAAGTTAGAAAGTCATAAAGTTTAAAAGTCAGTATCTGACATTAGACATTTGACTTTAAGACATTAGACTAAAGATTTTCTTTAGGTTAAAAAATTATTTATATAACCTTGGAGTATGGCTTTAAGTTCCTTTGATTCAATTCAGGACGCCTGCTACAAAAACACATTAAAATTATGCCAAGATCGGTAAATTCAGTTGCTAAAAGAGCAAGAAGAAAAAAATAATGAAGCAAGCCAAAGGTTTCTTTGGTAGACGTAAAAACGTTTGGACAGTTGCTAAGAACGCGGTAGAGAAAGCGATGAGCTACGCTTACCGTGACAGAAAACAGAATAAAAGAAATTTCCGTTCATTATGGATTCAACGTATCAACGCTGGAGCTAGATTAGAGGGAATGTCTTATTCTCAATTCATGGGGAAAGTTAAAGCTAACGGAATCGAATTGAACCGTAAAGTTCTTGCAGATTTAGCTATGAACCACCCAGAAGCTTTCAAAGCTATTCTTAATAAAGTAAAATAAAACGTTTTATAAACTCAATTTAAGATTACTTACTTATTATATAAAACCATTCGTTAACGCGAATGGTTTTTTGCTTTAAAGAAGTCTCAAATCTCCGTCTTTAGAAAAAAATTAAAAGGTAACTTTGTATAAATCAAAATAATCTTATGTACAAAGCGCTTTTTGACCATATTGAAAAATTTATTACTCTTGAACCTTCAGAAATAGATAAATTAGAATCATGTCTAGAAATTTCTAATATAAAAAAGAAAGAACATATACTCACAGAAGGTCAAATTTGCAATACAATGTATTTTGTTGTCAAGGGCTGTATGAGACAATATATCATCAATCCTAAAGGTACAGAGCAAACACTTCAATTTGCGATAGAAAACTGGTGGATTACTGATTATTTGAGCTACCACAATCACATACCATCAAGCTTTTATCTGCAGGCAGTTGAAAACTCAGAAGTTATTGCCATTGATAAAAACCTTTTAGAGGCATTACTACTTGAAATTCCTAATCTTGAAAGATACTTTAGAATTGTTACTCAAAAAAGTTTTGGCGCAATGCAAATGCGTATCAAATTCTTATTTACAATGTCAGCCGAAGAAAGATATCATCACTTTAATGACCATTTCCCAGAATTTGTTCAGCGCGTTCCTCAATATATGCTTGCCTCCTATCTGGATTTTTCTGCAGAATTTATGAGTAAAATAAGAGCTGGAAAACTCTGAGTTGAATTTCTTGAAGTAGTTCAAGTTTTTAAAAGCATACATTACCCACCTTTGTAATGAAATTTTAAAACATATAAAAATGAACTCAAGAATCGTTATCCCGCAAGTTGCTCCAGAAGCATATCAAGCCATGTTAGGTTTAGAAAAATATATTGCTTCTACTTCTCTATCTCCTGTACATAAAGAGTTAATTAAAATTAGAGCATCACAAATAAATGGTTGTGCTTATTGCATAAACATGCACACTGCAGACGCGAGAAAGCTGGGTGTAACCGAACAACGTATTTATCTGCTTACTGCTTGGCGTGAAGCTGATTTTTATAGTGATGAAGAAAAAGCAATATTAGCTTTAACAGAAGAAATAACATTAATAAGCAATCACGTTTCTGAAGAAGTATATCAAAATCTCTGCTAAATTATTTGATAAAAAATATCTAGCAGAAATCATTATGGCAATCATTACTATTAATGCATGGAATCGAATTGGAATTGCAACCGATATGCGTGCAGAATAATTTATAAGGATAAAATTTACAAGCAATTTACTATTACAGGCCCTTCTACAAGAGGGCCTTTCTGTATATCACTGGAAATCAGAATGTGAATTTTCTTTTTTTTGAGATTTTTGAAAAACAGGTATTTATACGCTTTTGTAAGAAATAAAATTATTTATTTTTGGCGCATGATTCCAAAAAAAATACAAATTACCTTTTATACAATTTTCATTTTTGTATTTTTTTTTGCGTGCCAAAACAAGAAAAAACCGGTAGAAAAAATTGCAAGCAATAAAATCGAAATAGAAAAAACGATTCGTTCGGCCGACTTCTTTTATAAAAACAAACAGTTAGACAGTGCATTTTATTTATACAATAAGGCAAGGGCAAATAGCAATCTTAAAGACGATGTAAAGAATTATGTTTATTGTATGTACTATATGGCCGAAATTCAGCAAAAACATGAAGATTTTGTTGGTAGTACAAAAACAGCAATAGAAACAATTCCGTTTCTAAATCAAATAAAAGACTCTAATTATATCTGGAATATCTACAGTGTATTAGGAAGGAACTATTTTTATACCTACGATTACCCAACTGCAATTTATTATTACTCTAAGGCATTTACTTTAAAAATTGACAGGATAAATAAACTTGAAGCAAAAAACAATATCGCTGTTATTTATATAAAACAACATAAGTTTAAAAAAGCGCTTCCCATTTTTCTTTCAATAAGTAAAGAGAAGATCTTAAAAGATAGTCCTGAAAATTATTCCAAAATATTAGATTACATAGGATACTGCTATTATAAACTAGAAGATCCAAGAGCACTTTCCTTTTTTAGAAAGAGCTTAAAAATAAAATCTCAAGCAAATTATTTAGAAGGCTTAGGCAAAACCTATTATAATCTTTCTCAATTCTATCAAAAAAACAAAGCTGGTTTAGCAATGAAGTACGCTAAATTAAGCTATAAAAATTATACATTATCAGGTAATATAGATGAGCGACTACTTGCTTTAAAATTTATAATAGAAAATAGTCCCGATGTCGAATCAAAAAAAAATATGCTTATTTATATAAGTGCAATAGATAGCATTTTTGAAGTAAGGCAACAAGCAAAAAATCAATTTGCAAAAATTAAATACGACACTAAAAAGGAAAAAGAGGAAAATCTAAAATTAAAAGCTCAAAAAATTAAAAATGAACTTCAGTTAGCAAAACAAGAAAACAGTAATATTATTTCCTATATAGTAATCATATTTGCATCTGCCCTAATCGTTTTCATTTATTTTTTTCTGACCTCACGAGCCAATCGTCAAAAAATAGAAGCAACATATCAAAGCGAAACTAGAATCTCAAAAAAATTACATGACGAACTTGCCAATGACATTTATCACACAATGGCATTTGTCGAAAATAGAAACATTTCTACTCAAGAAAATAAAAAGCATCTATTAAAAAGATTAGAAGATATTTATTCTCGAACAAGAAATATTTCAAAAGAAAATACCCCAACTATAAGCAATCAAAATTATATAGTTTTGATTAAAGAAATGATTTCTGGATTTAATACACCAACCACAAATCTTATGATAAATGGTTTGGATACCATTTCATGGGATTCTATTGACAGAACTAAAAAAATAGCTGTTTATCGTTCTATACAAGAATTACTTGTGAACATGAAAAAACATAGTTGTGCGAGTTTAGTTGCACTAACTTTTAAAGAGCTCGATAATAGTATAATAATTAATTATACCGATAACGGACGAGGAATCGATATAAACAAAATGGTTTTAAAAAATGGTTTACATAATATTGAAAATAGAATTAATGCCATTAAAGGCGAGATAAATATTCATTCAGATTTTGGAAAAGGTTTTAAAGTTTTAATTAAATTTCCGGCATAATGATTAAATACTGGCTCAACTTTTTTCGAAAAAAAATCTTCCTTTTTTGCTTGTTAATCTCTATTATAGGTTTAGCATTATATTATTCTACACCTATTTCTTGGGCAAAAAGCCTTAAAATAAATCACACCAAAACCGATCACTCCGTCGAAATTAAGCAGACGATGGACAAGGCAAATGCTTTTTGGGATTCTGGAAAAACCGACAGCGCCATTTTTTATTTCAACAAAACACAATCACTATGTGTTCCAATAGAAGATTATGCGGATGATTATGTTGGCTCTTTAAATAATAGTGTAGAAATCTTGCGACGAAATGGCGATTATTATGAAGCCGAAACTAAACTTATAAAAGCTTTTCCTTATTTAGATAAGACAACAAATGTAAAGTATGCTGTTAATGCTTATACATTTATGGCTTATCATTACTACTATACTTATGACAACGAAAAGGCTTTGCATTATCATAAAAAAGCATTAAAAAAAGCCGTATCAACGTTCAGAAAAGCACGAATATTGTCTGAAATTGCATTTACCTATATGCAACAAAAAAAATATCAAGAAGCAGTAAATTTATTAGAACCACTTGTAAAATATAAGATTGAAGATAAAATAACTCCTTCGAATACAAATATTCAGCGTGCATCTATATTATATAATTTAGGTCTTTCTTATCTAAGACTTGGAAATCATAAAGAACAAGCTTTTAAGTGCCTTAACGAAAGTTTAGAAGTAACTCTTACATTAAACGATGATTACGAGCTAATTGGAAATTATTATGCTTTTTATCTATATTATTCAAAATACAACAATCCAGAGTTAAAGAAAATCAATGCAATAAAAGCTTACAATTGCGCTAAAAAAGCAAAATCTATAACAAATCAAATCAATATGCTGACTGGACTTATTGAGGCCGACGATGCTAAGAATTCAAAAAAACATTGGAAAATTTATAGTAGAATGATTGACAGTCTTGCTGTTAGCAGAAAAAAAGCAAAAAATCAATTTGCTGATGCTATATATAATTCAAAAAAAGATAAAGACGAAAATTTAGAACTCAAAAACCAAAAAGCAGAAAAAGAATTAGAACTACAAAGACAAAAAAACAGAAGTTACATTTCTTATGTTGTAATTTTTGTCAGCATTGGAAGCTTAGTCTTCATCATTTTTTATGTAATTACGAAAGGCAGAAAGGAAAGCAATAACGAAGTTTTTAAGAATGAAATGCGTATTTCTGAAAAATTACAATTTGAACTTGAAAAAGACATTGACAAAATTTTATCATTTACAGAAAACTACAACCTCGAAGAAGAAGAAAACAAAGAAAAATTTTTATTCTATTTAAATAACATTTACTCCAAAACCAGAAATATTTCTCGAGAAAATAGTGAAATCGCTACCAACGAAAATTTCGAAAAAGATCTAAAAGAAATGATTTCTGGATACACCAACCAAAAGCTAAATATAATTGTAAACGGTTTAAATGCTTTTTCATGGAAAAAAATTGACCGTGTAAAAAAAATTACTGTTTCTCGTGTTCTTCAGGAAATCCTTGATCACATGAAAACACTGAATGATGCATCTCTAGCGAGTATAACGTTTAAAAAAGAAGAAAGAAACATTCAAATAGTGTATATCGATAATGGCAAAAAAATAAGCTCTGAATATTTTATTTTAGAAAAAAGACTACAAAATGTGGAAAACCGTATTAAAACAATAAAAGGAACTCTTAATTTTGACAAAGAATCAGAAAATGGTTTTAAAATAAGTTTCAAATTTCCAATATAAGACAATTATGTTTAAAAAAGTTTTAGTTGCCGAAGATCTAGACAGTATCAGTATCGCAGTTGTTCAAGTTCTTGAAGAGTTACAAGTTCCTGTAATTCATCATGTTAAATATTGCGATGAAGGCTTACTTAAAGTAAAAAAGGCATTGGCTGATAAAGAACCTTACGATTTATTGATTACAGATTTATCTTTTAAATCTGACCATAGAAAAGTAGATTTAACCAGCGGAGATGAACTTATTGAAGCAATAAACAAAGTACAGCCAAAACTGAAAAAGATTGTTTTTTCTATAGAAGACAAAAGCTACAGAATAAAAAATCTTTTTAATGAATTGGGTATTAATGCCTATGTCACTAAAGGTAGAAACAGTATTGCCGAATTAAGAAATGCTATTGAAAGTACATTTAACAATGAAGAAAAAATACTTTCTTCAGATTTGTCGTTCAATTTTAATGACAAATCTTTAATTGAAATTGAATCATATGATATTTCTATTCTAAAACTTTTATCTCAAGGATATATATTAGAAAGTATTTCTAGAGAGTTCAAAGATTCATCTATCACTCCTAACGGAACAAGCAGTATAGAGAAAAGAATCAATAAACTAAAAATTTACTTTAAGGCCAATAATAATGTGCATTTAATTGCAATTGCAAAAGATTTCGGACTGGTGTAATTTTTATGGCGCTTTACGGATTCCCGTAAGGATTACACTGTTTATACTGCTAAATTTGTGATAATCTATTAACCTACCATGAAACCAAAAAGTAAAGCGAGTATTGTATTCTCTAGAATTAATACTACACAAAATAAAATAGTTATGAAAACAATGTTACTTTGCCTTTTTTTATCGATAAGCTTTGCCTTTGTTTCTGAAAAAACGGGCTGGTTGGAAATTGACTGGAAAATGATTTTTATTCCAGCATTGTTAGTTTTACAAATTATAATTATTGGTACTGCCTTAAAAAATCGATACAAAAAGCACTAATTTATTTTAAGATAGGCTTAATTATTGCAGGAAGAGATGTTTTAATCTTAGTCCCGTTAAATTTTTTCATGAAAAGAATTCTCTGCCTTGTCTTACTATTATTTACATTTTTATCTTTTGCACAAACCAAAGTCCTATCTTGGAATATAGAAAACTTTGGAAAATCGAAATCTGATATTCATCTAGAATATATTGCCAAAACAATATCTACTTATGATATAATTGCAATTCAAGAAGTTGTAGCTGGAAATGGAGGTGCACAAACTGTAGCAAAACTTGCCACAATACTTAACCAAAAAGGAAGCAAATGGGACTACAAAATAAGTGATCCTACTTCTAGTAGCAGTTATAAAACCGAGCGGTACGCCTTTATTTGGAAAACTCACAAAGCCAAATTGAAAAACAAACCTTGGCTAGAGAAAAAATTTAGCGTAGAAATTGACCGGGAACCCTATTTTGCCACGTTCGAAATTAATAAAAAGACAATCACTCTTGTCAATTTTCACGCAATAACTAAAAATAAACAGCCCGAAACCGAAATCAAATATTTTAAATTTTTACCAAACGAATATCCTGATTTAAATCTCGTTTTCTTAGGTGACTTTAATTGTCCTGAAAAACATTCTGTTTTTAATCCGTTGAAAAAAATGGGATATGATTCTGTATTAAAAAATCAAAAGACAACTTTAAAACATAAATGCAAAAACAATATTTGCCTTGCTTCAGAATTTGACAATATCTTTTATAAGACATTGAATCTAAAAGTAAACAATTCTGGAATTATTAAATTTTACGAAGATTTTGATTCTTTACAAAGTGCAAAAAAAATATCAGACCATATTCCGATCTGGGTTGAGTTTTCTTTAAATTAATTATGTTTTAAGTTTCTTTTTTCTTGCGACAGGAAATAAAACATTGTTCAAAATCAATCTATATCCAGGCGAATTCGGATGTAAATCTAAAACCGTTGGAGGATCGCCAACCTGATGCTGAAAATCTTCTGGATCATGTCCTCCAAAAAAAGTAAACATTCCTTTGCCTTTTTCTCCATGAATATATCTTGACTCGCCGTTTAACTCGCAAGTTCCCATAATTAAGATGTTCGATTTTATTAATGAAGTATCAAATGAAGTCGTTTGTCCCATAAAACCTTTTACCAATTGTGTATGGTTTTGGCATAACATACTCGGAATAGGATCCCATTTTGCAGAAAATTCCATTAAAGTAAAATAATCTTTATCCATTGGTATTCGTCTTTTCGTCGTCATATCAATATCCGAAAACTCATATACCTCTGGCCTTCTTTCTAAAGTAAAATTTTTAAAAGCAAAAGAATTATTATAATTTAATTTTGACTGATAATTAGATTCACTAGGATCTCCGTCAAACATAGCTTCGCAAATATCTACTCCATCTGCAGCAAGTGCAATATCGAAACTATCTGTCGCAGAACACATGGCAAACATAAAACCACCTCCAATTACAAAATCTCTAATTTTTTTAGCAACTGCTCCTTTTTCCTGAGATACTTTTGCGTATCCTAGTTTCTTTGCCAAAGCTTCGGCATCTCTCTTTTGATCGATGTACCAAGGCGTATTTTTGTAAGCGGCATAAAATTTTCCATATTGTCCGGTAAAATCTTCATGATGCAAATGAAGCCAATCGTACATTAATAATTGATCACTTAAAACTTCTTCATCATAAATTGGGGTAAAAGGAATTTCGGCGTAAGTTAGAACTAGCGTTACGGCATCATCCCAAGGTTGTTTTCCTTTTGGAGTATAAACGGCAATTTTAGGTGCTTTTTCTAAAATCACAGATTCCATATTTTGAGAAGGGCTCGAAATTTCATTTAAAATAGAAGCTTGTTCGCTATCTGAAATTACTTCAAAACTTACTCCTCGTATTTTACATTCTTTTCTAATTTCATCAGCATCAGGAAGTAAAAAAGAACCACCGCGATAATTTAAAAGCCAGCTCGCTTTATAATCTCTGCTCAAACACCAATAAGTAATTCCGTATGCTTTTAAATGATTTTGCTGCGTCGATTCGTCCATCGGAAGTAAGATAAACGAAGCTTTAGCATTAAATGTAATCAATAGTATAAAAAAGTAGAATAAAGTCTTATTCATCAGAAAATTATTTTAGTAAAGATATAAAAGCCATCAGCAAAAAAAGAACACTTAGAATCTTTTCTGTTGAATATAGAATGTTAAATAAAAAAGCTTGAAGAAAATTGATTTTCAAACAATAAAAAAACAGGTAAAAACACCTATAATTTGGAAGAATATTCTCTATACATTTGCTATCCCAGGTTCATAAAACTAATCGCTGTAAAAAAAAACCAACTATGAAGTTTAATGAAAGTAATAACCAGCAAAAGGGTCTGAATATAATTCAGAAAATAGGACTATGTGTTCTTGTAATAACAATCATATTATATTATGTGCTGTCAATTCAGTTTTTGACAGCATAATATTTTAAATTGTTAAAACTGCCAAATCATTTTGAATAGCGTAGACAACCAAACCGGCAATATTTCGCGATTCTGTTTTAAGCAATAAATTGTTTCTGTGTCCTTCGATTGTTCTTGGACTTAAAAAAAGATGTTCTGCAATTTCTGCAGTAGTTTTCTGCTGACAGATTAATTGCAGAATTTCAATTTCACGAGGTGAAAGGAAATTCGTTTCTAAACCGCCTCTGGCATTTTTAGGAGAAACTATTGTATCTTGAATTGTTTTTAAGACATTTTCGTTATAATAGAATCCTTTTTTTGCGACCTCATTGATTGTAAGAATCAAATCTTTTGGAGTAGTATTTTTAATTAAGTATGCTACAGCTCCAACTTGAATCATATTGGCAATAAACGATTTGGTATCGTAACTAGTCAATGCAATGATCTTAATGTCGGGAAATAGTTTTCTAATAATTTTTGTGGCTTCGACACCGTTTAAGATTGGCATCTTTAAGTCCATTATTATTATATCTGGTTTAATTTCTCTTTCATTTAATTGAGAAATTAACTCGTCACCATTTGAAGCCTCAAAAATAACGTCAATATTTTCTTCTCTTTGCAATAAAAAAGAAATTCCTTTTCGAAACAAAATTTCATCATCGACTAGAGCAATTTTAATAGCAGGATTCATCTTATTTGTTTTTGGTCGTTTATTTGGTTTATCGAAATTACAAAATATGAATTAGAAAAAGTCTAAATACCCTATTTTATTGACCAAAAAGCTTCATAAAACACATAATTTGACCTAAAATGTAAAATTTACAACAATACCGTTATTAATTTCAGAGTTAATTTCAATTGTTCCTTGTAAAAATGATATTCGGCTATCGATATTTTTCATTCCTAAACCTTTTTGATTTTCGGCATTCGAACTATCAAAACCAACTCCGTTATCTTTATAGTCACAAATATTTACTCCATCTTTAGTGGCAAAAGAAATCCATATCTCAGATGCTTTTCCATGACGAATCGAATTATTCATTAATTCTTGTAGGATTCTAAAAATATGTAAATGTCTGTCTATTTCTTTCTCATCAAAATCAATTTCATTTTTATAATATGTTTTGACAGACTTACTAGATTCAAATTCTTCACACAATTCCTCGATACCAGCATTTAAGCCAAATTTTTCAAAAACTGGTGGCAATAAATTATGCGCAATTTTTCTAGAATTATCTAATGCCTTTGTTGTTAAAGCGATTATATTTTCTGTAATTTCAGCTGTTTCAGCCTCTGTAAGGTTTGGAGCTGTAAGCAAATGACTGTTTAAGGAAACAATGTTTAATTTTGAACTAATATCATCATGAAGATCTTGCGCAATTCTTTTGCGTTCTTCCTCTTGTGTAACAATAATAGCATGTAGCTGTTCTTTTTGATATCGAAGTATTAAATCTATTTTCTCTAATTCTTTCTGAATTATTTTTTTCTAGAAAAGTAAAAGAATATTATTAATGCGACTGCAACAATTATAAAAAACAGAGAGATATATAATATTATAGCAACTAATTCTTTTTCGGGGATTGAATTGGAGTTCATAATCTACGTTTAATAATACAAATTAGTTTTGTAAACCTTTTTTTGAAAAACTAACTTTCCATTCATACAAAATAAACAGATAATAAATAATATTCAAAAATGCATTTAACTGCCAACTCAAATATTTTAGATCATTATTTAAGACCGACGTTAAATTACCTATAATGTACAATACTGTACTTGAAAGCAAGTATAACATTATACCCATATTTACATAATAATAGGTCTTGTTTTCTGTGAGCATATTGTAGAAATGTATCAATGCAAAAACAACTATTAGCAACGATGTCAAAGTAATTTCAAACAAATTAAATTTTAAAAATTCTTGTGGCGTCTTAATAAATTGTATTGTCAGTACAAGCAGAGCAAGAAAAAGGCTAATTTTTACAAATTGCTTTTGAATTTTAATATGTAGAATCGAATTGTAAAATAAACCCAGTAATATCATTTGACCAATAAAAAAACTATTGACCAAAAACAAGTTATTCATTTTTAGCGAATACAATATTTCCATTGAAATTTGTATTAAAAATATAAATGCCAAGTAAGAAACAAAAAAAACATTAGCTTTTTCCTTGCGGAAAAAGCTAATTGAATATAGTACTAGATCAATTAATAAAATCAAATAACCTGAATATATTAAAAAATCAATCATTTTTTTACTATCAAAAATTAAAAAGGAGGGCTTGGACGTGAACCATCGTAAACTACTTCTTCAGCAGCTTCGTCGCCACCTAATCCGTCGGCTTTACCATAAACATTTATGTATTTACCAGTTTTCTCATCATATTGGGCTCCTACGAAAAGTAATGTTTTTTCTTTTTGATCGTTAATTCCAATATAAGCCCAAACAGCATCTGTGTCAAGCTCAAGTACTTTTTTCAAACTTTCTCTTGGTACTAAGAAAGCTTTTACTTTTTTCTTAGCATCTTCAACGCTTTGATCATCTTGATATCTTTGCTCCCACTCGTTTGCAGTAGCTACAGGAATCTGAATAGGTCCTGGAAAAGTTTCTTCATTCATAATTTAAAATTTGTTAATTGGTTAATAATTAAAAAAAAATAATAGTTTATAATTGGTTTAGCTAAACTACTGATTTTTATTCTACAATTAACATAAAAACATAAAAAAAGCCTTAATAATAAGGCTTTTTGTTTTATTAAAACGGAACATCGCTATCATCATCGTCATCATTTAAATTACTTCCGAAGGCTTCATTAGCCGAAGGCAGATTATTAGTAATAAATGAATTATCATCATGATTCATTTTTGACGGCAAATCATCATAATTACCTGAAAAATCATCAAGGTTATCAAATTTTCCTAAGTGTCCTAAAAACTTCAAACGAATGTTCTCAATACCACCATTACGGTGTTTTGCAATCATAATTTCAGCTTGGCCGGCAGTTGGAGAAGCTTCTTCATCATCCCATTCTTCAATTTTGTAATATTCTGGTCGGTATAAAAACGAAACGATATCAGCATCTTGCTCAATCGCTCCAGATTCACGAAGATCCGAAAGTAACGGTCTTTTACTAGAACCACGCGTTTCAACGGCACGCGATAACTGAGAAAGTGCAATAACAGGAACGTTAAGTTCTTTTGCCAAAGCTTTTAAGTTTCGAGAAATTGTCGAAATTTCCTGCTCACGATTTCCTCCTCCTTTAGCATTTCCTCCTGCAGTCATCAACTGCAAATAATCTATAATGATAATTTTAATACCATGTTGCGATGCTAAACGACGGCACTTTGCTCTTAAATCGAAAATAGAAAGCGAAGGTGTGTCATCAATAAACAAAGGTGCTTTCTCTAAATCTTTCACTTTAGTACTCAACATTGTCCATTCGTGAGCCTCTAATTTACCTGTACGTAATTTTTCTGAAGACAAACCTGTTTCAGAAGAAATAAGCCTCGTAATTAACTGAACAGATGCCATCTCTAGGGAAAACAAAGCCACTCCATGTCCATATTGGATCGCAATATTTCTGGCCATAGAAAGTACAAATGCCGTTTTTCCCATCGCTGGTCTCGCCGCGATAATAATTAAATCACTCGGTTGCCATCCAGAAGTTAGCTTATCTAAATTATGAAAACCAGTTTCTACACCACTTAATCCTTCTTTTTTAGAAATTTCCTCAATTTTCTTTTTAGCTTGTAAAACTAAACTCTGTGCGGTTTCAGAACTACGCTTGATATTTCCTTGTGTTACTTCGTATAATTTAGATTCAGCTTGATCCAATAAATCAAAAACGTCAGCACTTTCATCATATGATGCTTCGATAATTTCTGAAGAAATTCTAATTAAACTTCTTTGAATAAATTTCTGAAGAATGATACGTGAGTGAAATTCGATATGCGCCGATGAAGCAATTTTCTGCGTAAGCTGAATCAAATAAAAATCTCCACCTGCTAAATCTAACTTTCCGTTTTTCTTTAACTGAGTCGAAACGGTTAAGATATCAATTGGCTGCGTTTCGGTAAAAAGTTGTAAAATCGCTTCAAAAATATGTTTGTGCGCGTCTTTGTAAAAAGCTTCGGCTTGCAAAATATCAATTACATCATCTACCCCTTTTTTATCAATCATCATCGCACCAAGCACAGCCTCTTCCAAGTCAAGAGCTTGCGGTGGCAACTTTCCTTTTTCTAAGTTGATAATTGTGGTTTTGTCGACCTTAACAGGGTTTAAGTTTTTGAAATTTTCCATATAGCGAAAGTAGCAAAATTTAAAAAAAATCTGCTATCTAGTTATAACTAATAATTGTTTATAAATAATTCTGATTTGTTCATAACCAAAAAAAAATCCGAAACTGTAAGGCTTCGGATTTTAAGTCTCTTTGTATGAATTTACTCTTTATACTCGCCCATATTACTGTATTTGTCCATTCTTTGGGCAATTAAGTCGGCTGTTGATAAGTCTTTTAATTCATTATATCCTTTAGTGATGTATTCTGCAACCGTTTTAAAAGTTGTTTCACGGTCGTAGTGCGCTCCGCCTAGTGGTTCTGGGATTACATCATCAACTAATTTTTGTTTTTTCATGTCAGAAGAAGTCAGTTTTAAAGCTTCTGCTGCACGCTCTTTGTACTCCCAGCTTTTCCATAAAATAGAAGAGCAAGATTCTGGAGAAATTACAGAGTACCAAGTGTTTTCTAACATGTAAACACGATCTCCAACACCAATTCCTAAAGCTCCTCCAGAAGCACCTTCACCAACAATAATTGTGATAATTGGCACTTGTAAACGAACCATTTCGAAGATATTTCTAGCAATAGCTTCTCCTTGCCCTCTTTCTTCTGCTTCAAGTCCTGGATATGCACCAGGAGTATCTACTAAAGTAAGAACTGGAATTCCGAATTTCTCTGCCATTTTCATCAAACGAAGTGCTTTACGGTATCCTTCTGGATTAGCCATACCAAAATTACGGTATTGACGTGTTTTAGTATTATATCCTTTTTGCTGACCGATAATCATAAACGATTGTCCGTTTATTTTACCTAAACCACCAACCATAGCTTTATCATCTTTAAAGCCTCTATCTCCATGAAGTTCTAAGAAAGTATCTCCGCAGATTGCTTTGATGTAATCTAAAGTATAAGGTCTGTTTGGGTGTCTTGACAATTGTACCCTCTGCCAAGCAGTTAGGTTTTTGTATATATCTTTCTTGGTCTCCTCTAATTTCTTGTTGATTTCCTTGCACGTTGGCGTTACGTCAACGTCAGATTCTTTTCCAATAATAACGCACTTTTCTAACTGTTCTTCAAGTTCTTTAATTGGAAGCTCAAAATCTAAATATTCCATGGATTTTTGAATTTTGTTTGTAAATCGAACCGCAAATATAAAAATATTATATCATTGGCGAAGTTAATTGTTATTTAAAGTATAAAAATGCAAATTAAAAATAAGTAAACTATTACAAGTTTTCTTTCTTGTTCTGATAATGTTTGAAAACGCCGTTTAGAATAACTGTTATGATAATTATAACCGCTCCTACGTAAAATTCAACACTCATTTTTTCTTTTCCTCCTAGGATAAAATACGCCAAAACGATTCCGTAAACTGGCTCTAAATTAGTGGTTAACATTACTGTATATGGCGTTAATCGCTGCATTACTTTTACTGATGCAGTAAAGGCATAAGCCGTACAAATTGAAGCCAAAATCAATAACAAAACCCAATTATTTAAAGACATTTTGAAGAAATCTGCTGTAAATTTTCCTTGAAATAAAAAATAAATCGTTATAAAGAAAACTCCTGCACCAAACTCATAAAAAGTAATTACAGAAGGCTCATGATCTGAAATTAGTTTCCCATTCATCAAGGTAAATAAAACCCCTAAAATGATTGCTGCCAAGGCATAGTAAACTCCCGTAAGATATTTTATTTCTACTTGAAGAATCAGCCCTAATCCTGCAATAATGATTAGTCCGAAGAAAACTTCGTACCAAAGGACTTTTCTTCCATAGAATAATGGCTCTAATAAAGAAGCAAAAAATGCTCCCAGAGAAAATATAGAAAGTGTAATTGAAACATTGGAAACATGGATTGCTTTAAAAAAGAAAATCCAGTGCAATGCAATTAATAAACCAACAAAAATCAATTTAAAAAATTCTTTGACAGGAACTTGAAAAGACTGTTTTTTAAAAGCTATAAATCCGCCAAGGAAAACCATAGCGATAAGCATTCTATACCAAACCAAATTTTCGGCATCAATTGTAATTAAAGCGCCCAAAATGGCAGTAAAACCCCAGATAAAAACAATTAAGTGAAGATTTAAATAACTTTTTAAATTATCGTTTCGCATTACGTAATAAGTAAACTGCTAAAATTCCGAAAACAATATTCGGGAACCAAACAGCCAATAAAGGTGAGAATGTAGATTTTTCGGCAAGTGTACCAAAGATTTTATCAAAGAATACGAAAGAGAACGCAATTGCTATACCAATTGCAAGGTTCATTCCCATTCCGCCACGACGTTTCATAGAAGAAACAGAAACGGCAATAATCGTCAAAATAAATGCTGAAACAGGAATACTGTATTTTTTATAAAGAACAACCAAATAGGTATTTATGTTTCCTGAACCTCTTTTTCTTTCTTTCTCAATAAAATCAATTAGCTTACCCAAAGGCAATGTTTCTGCGATATAAACGACAGGTGTTAAATCGGCCAATTCAAATTTAAAAGGGATATTTTTTTCTGGAGCTTTTTCGATTACATCATTTAATTCTCCTACGGTTCTCTTAGTATAATCGTATAAAACGTAAATCTTCTTTTTTAGGATCCCATTTAATACGGCTTGCAGTAATTTTATAGGTTAGTTTTTCTTTTTCAAAATGTTCCAAAGAAAAATTAAAAGCCGTTTTAGACTCTTCATTAAAACTATTTACAAAGATAAAATCGTGGTCATTAATTTGCCTGTAAACATTGGTGTTTTCGCCACGCATTTCGGCTTTTCCGTTTCCTTTTAGATACGTATATCTAAAATTATTATAACCTTCACTTGCTGCTGGAACAATAAAAAATCCCATTAACAATACAAAAAGAGAAACTATAGTTGCACCTATAATATAAGGACGTAAAAAACGCGTAAATGAAATTCCAGAACTTAAAATCGCGATAATTTCTGTATTGTTTGCCAACTTTGAAGTAAACCAGATTACGGATAAAAACAAAAATATCGGAAACAGCGAATTAATAAAGTAAATCGTAAAATTGTAATAATAGAGAGCAATATCTCCAAACGGAATCTTGTTTTCGAGCATTTTATTTACCTTTTCAGAAACGTCAATTACGATTCCGATTGGTGCAAATAAAAGAAGCATCACAGAAAAAGTTCCGAGGTATCTTTTTAAAATGTATTTATCTATTATTGTTAACATAACAAAGTTTAATCGATTATTTGTTTAATCGTTTAACCGAATAAACGATTAAACAAATAAACATATTTTAAAGTCTTTGGCTCATATTTTTAACCATCATTTCTTTCCATGGTCTAAAATCTCCGGCTAAGATATGTTTTCTGGCTTCACGAACCAACCACATATAAAAACCAAGATTATGAATGGTTGCAATTTGTTTTCCAAGATATTCGTTGGCGACAAATAAATGACGCAAATAAGCTTTAGAATATTCTGTATCTACAAAAGTGTGTCCCATTTCATCAATTGGAGAAAAATCAGCTTCCCACTTTTTATTCTTGATGTTAATTGTTCCGTTTGCTGTAAACAACATTCCGTTTCTTGCATTACGTGTTGGCATAACACAGTCGAACATATCAATCCCTAACGCAATATTTTCTAAAATATTAATTGGAGTTCCAACTCCCATTAAATAACGAGGTTTATCTTCTGGCAGAATTTCGCAAACTACTTCGGTCATTGCATACATTTCTTCAGCAGGTTCTCCAACTGAAAGTCCTCCAATTGCATTTCCTTGCTGTCCTGCATTGGCAATATATTCAGCCGACTGGCGACGCAAATCTTTATAAGTACTTCCTTGAACAATTGGAAAAAACGTTTGTTCGTAACCATATTTATAAGGCACTTTTTCTAAATGATTAATACATCTGTCTAACCAACGGTGTGTCATGTGCATAGAACGCTGCGCATAACGATAATCACAAGGATAAGGTGTACATTCGTCAAAAGCCATAATAATATCGGCTCCAATTGTACGCTGAATTTCCATTACATTTTCTGGAGTAAAAAAGTGGTAAGAACCGTCAATATGCGATTTGAACTTCACTCCTTCTTCTTTAATTTTTCTATTTGAAGAAAGAGAATATACTTGATATCCTCCAGAATCAGTCAAAATATTACGATCCCAGTTCATGAATTTATGCAATCCTCCCGCTTTTTCTAAAATTTCGGTTTGTGGACGTAAATATAAATGGTATGTATTTCCAAGAATAATATCCGGATTTATTTCTTCTTTAAGCTCACGCTGATGCACACCTTTTACAGATGCAACCGTTCCAACCGGCATAAAAATAGGCGTTTCAATTACGCCGTGATCAGTAGTTATACTTCCCGCTCTTGCTTTAGACTGCGGATCTTTTTGTAATAAATCGAACTTCATTTGTTTCTTTTTTCAGTCGGCAAAGATAAGCTAATTTCAGGGAAATTTAATTAATTAGAAAAATTGTGAATTATAAAATTGAGTTAATTCAAAAACAACATAAAACCTAAACTTCAGAAATTTTTAAATTTGAATAAAATCTATTAAAAAATGAAATGCGGAGCTTCCATACTAAACGAAGTTGAAGTTCTCACTCAGCATATTCACAACAATAAAAATTCAAAATGAACTTAGCACAAAAACTCGGATATCCTGAAAACACCAAACTATTAATCATTCACGCCGATGATGCAGGACTATCGCATTCCGAAAATCAGGCAACTATAAAAACACTCCAAAACGGATCTGTCAATTCATACAGCATAATGGTTCCTTGTCCGTGGTTTTTTGAGATGGCCACTTTTGCTAATAACAATCCAAATTATGACTGCGGAATTCATTTAACTCTCACCTGCGAATGGGAGAATTACAAATTTGGCCCGATTCTTCCCGTTTCCGAAGTTTCAAGCTTAGTAGATCAAAATGGTTATTTTTATAAAACCCGACAAGATTTCAAAAACAACGCACAACCAGCTGAAATTAAAAAGGAGCTTACCGCACAAATCGAAAGAGCTTTGCAATTTGGCATTCAGCCTACACATCTCGACTCGCATATGTGCAGTGTCGGCGTTACCCCTGAAATTTTAGAAATCTACAAAGAGCTAGGAAAAACATACAATTTACCAGTTTTTATTAATAAAGACTTTGTAGAATCAATTTCTCTATCTAATGAAAAATATAATTTTGATGATACACTTTTGGCTGATAAACTTTTAATTGGATATTATGCTGACTTTGAAAAAGGAGAACTCAAAAAATCTTATGAAAAAGCTTTAGACAGCGCAATTTCTGGATTAAATGTTTTCCTGCTTCATCCTGCGTTTGATGATTTTGAAATGCAAGGCATCACAATAAATCATCCAAATTTTGGTTCAGAATGGCGTCAAATAGATTTCGAGTTTTTTACCAGTGATGAATGCAAAGCAAAATTAAAAGAGAATAATATTCAATTAATTACATGGAAAGAAATTGGGCAATTGGAGCATCTTTCAATTAAAAAATAAGCTGATTTTTTATGCAAATATTATAACATACTGATTTTAAAAATATAAGTATTGAAACCATAGATTTCATAACTTTATAGTATACAAATATCTGTTTAATAATATTTAATATTGACATTATGATAAATTCAGAAGATAAAAATGCGACAAAAGAAAATGAGATAGAAAGAAATCTGGAAAATCTAAATTATCCAGCAAATGAAGATATTTACAATCGCGAAGACAAGTCAGAAAATATAGATCCAGAAAATATTTCGACCGATCAAACCATTACTCAAAACGACAACGAATGGAAACAAAACAGCGACAAACTTGGAAATGATTTGGATATTCCAGGAGCTGAATTAGATGATGAGCAAGAAGAAATTGGCTCAGAAGATGAAGAGAATAATTATTATAGCGAAGGTGATACTGATTAAAATTGTTTATTTATGAGATATAAAAAAGCCCTCATTTGAGGACTTTTTTTGTTTTTATTTATTCTTAATTTCATAAATATCGTATCCATTTACCCAATCAATTCTTTTGATTCTGTTAGATTTTATTAGATTTTGAATTTCAGATTCAGGAGGACTTGTTGAGTTAAATTTCAGTTTTTTACTCACTCGAGAAACTATATAACTTGACTTATCTAATTCGGTGTCAAGGAGTAAAATCTTTTTACTGGTAGTAAATTTGTTATCTGTAAATTTATCGAAAGAATTTATTGTCTCAAGAGACTTTCCCGTCACATAAACTTGATTAGCTTCTAAATTATTTAGCTTTTTATACAACAGATATACATTATTATCATTTGAAGGCATATATAAAACATACAAAAACAATGTACTAATCGAAATGACTATATATATTTTTTGAAAATGTTTTTTGATAATCGCAAAACCTGAAAGAGTGTTGAGAGATGATCCCAAAATCAAAATAAAAAAAGGAGCAATGTAAAGGTATAGCCTATCTGAGAAAGGATACATTTGAAAAACATTCAATATTAAATGCACTAAAATAACGCAAAAAAGCAACAAAATTTCTTCTTTAAATAATGATTGCTTTCTATAGAAAATAAAAAAAGGAACAATAAGAAGCATCATAAAAACTCCCCAAATTTCAAAAGCATTAAAGATAGAAGTCCACAAACCGTGAATAGTAAAAATCAAATATTTAAAAATTGAGCTATTAAGCGGTATAAATGTATCGCTCCAATATTGAACCATATAAGACTTTAATTCTGCCGCTCCTTTTTGCTTCATGAACCATAAAAAATAAACAACATATGGAATAGGGACAAGAATCGTAAGTATATTATTTTTTATAAATTTCAAAAACAAGCCAAAATTGTTGAATGAGTTCGATTTAAATAAATTATAAATCAAATATCCACAGCAAGCAAACAAACCAATATTTGACATCAAACTCCAAATCAAAAAGAAAATCCAATTGTATTTCTTAAATTTCTCTGATTGAAAATATATCAATAAACAGATACTTCCCGTTAAGTCAATAGTATATTGTTTTACTGTCAATGAATTATTAACAATAAATGGATTGAAAATCAACACAATAAACAACAATAAAAATATTGGATTAAACTTATTTCTTTTTATAAATACATAAAACAATACTAAACCACTTATTGAAAAGATAAAACTTAAGATTTTAATATTTATCCAAAAACTAAATGGAAAAGTCTGAACAATAAACCTTTGAATCCATAAATATAAAGGTGGCGCAGATTGAAAAGAATCTAATGGATAAAGTAATTCTACAAAACCTGAGTTCTTAATATTGTTTCCCAATGAAATTTCATCACCATTAAAAGCAGGAAAAACAAACTGAATTATAAATCTTAGTATTATACCTGAAATTAAAAGAAACAAACAAACCTTTTTCATCTAATTGCGTATTTAAGTATACAATAAATAGCTCTAAAGCCATCTTTCCAACTTATTTTTTTCCTTCTTCAAATGTTCTTCCATAATAACTAATCCCAACCTCATAAATCCTGATACCTTTAATTTTAGAAATTTTTGCAGTAACCTCAGGTTCAAAACCAAATCTCTTTTCGTGAAGTTTTACATTTTGAATAATCTCGGTTTTAAACATTTTATAGCAGGTTTCCATATCAGTAAGGTTAAGATTAGTGAACATATTACTCAAAAATGTCAAAAACTTGTTCCCTATACTATGCCAAAAAAACAATATTCTATGAGGTTTACCTCCCATAAATCTGCTTCCATATACTACATCGGCATAGCCCTCTACAATTGGTCTCAACAATATATTATATTCAGCAGGATCATATTCTAAATCGGCATCTTGAATTATTAATATATCTCCTGTTGCCTTACTTATTCCAGAATGAAGAGCGACTCCTTTTCCTTTATTTATAGAATGCGTTAAAATTACAATATCCAATTCACTATTGGTCGCTTTATATTCATTAAATGCCTTTAAAGAATTATCTGAAGAACAATCATCTACAATTATAATCTCTTTTCTAATATTTTCTATTAATTCAACTTTTTTAATTTTGTCTAATATAAAACTTATGGTTTTTTCTTCATTATAAGCAGGTATAATTATTGATAGTTTTTGGCTCATTTTTTAGTTTCTATATGGTATTTGTTTCATTAGATTTTCTATCTAAAAATCATTATCAGGTAAAAGTTTTTCCTGCTAAATAAAAGATTTTCTTTTTAAAAAATTTGAGCAAATATAATTGTTTTATGATACGCTCTAAATTCTTTTTTAAGATTTCTTTAAGATTTAATAAACGAACAATATATATATCAAAAAACAATAAATTCTAAGAAATTCCGTAGAAAGTTTTTCTTTATTTAATTGCATTAAATCGCATCGTTAAGCAAAACCTTTTCTTAACTGTAAAAAACACACTTAAAAAATACAAAAAGCAAAAACATGCGTTATATTTTTTTTCATAACATAAAAAAAACAGCAAAATTTAACAATTGTAGTAAAACTAAAGCAAAAAATCATTTGTCTGCACACAAAATAACGCCTACTTTTGCTTCAGTTTAACTTTTACATATAAAATGAAGCCTAACACACAACAATTAAGCGATTTAACGATCCAAGTAAGAAGAGATATTCTTAGAATGGTACATGCTGTAAACTCTGGACACCCAGGTGGTTCTTTAGGTTGTACTGAATTTTTGGTTACACTATATCAAAATATAATGGACCGCAAAGAAGGTTTTGACATGGACGGAATTGGAGAAGATTTATTTTTCCTTTCAAACGGACACATCTCACCTGTATTCTATAGCGTTTTAGCACGCAGCGGATATTTTCCAGTTTCAGAATTAGCTACATTCAGATTATTAGATTCTCGTTTACAAGGACACCCAACAACACACGAAGGTTTACCTGGAGTTCGTATTGCGTCTGGTTCATTAGGACAAGGTTTATCTGTAGCTCTTGGAGCAGCGCAAGCTAAAAAATTAAACAAAGACAATCATATTGTATATAGTTTACACGGAGACGGAGAATTGCAAGAAGGTCAAAACTGGGAGGCTATCATGTATGCATCTGCTAAGAAAGTAGACAACATTATTGCAACTATCGACTTAAACGGAAAACAAATTGATGGAACAACTGACGAAGTTTTGCCAATGGGAAGCATTCGCGCTAAATTTGAAGCTTTTGACTGGGATGTTTTAGAAATTAAAGAAGGAAACAGCATCGATGCTATCATTGCTGGTTTAACTGACGCTAAATCAAGAACAGGAAAAGGAAAACCAGTTTGTATTTTATTACATACAGAAATGGGGAATGGTGTAGATTTCATGATGCACACTCACGCTTGGCATGGTAAAGCACCAAACAATGACCAATTGGCTAGTGCTTTAGCTCAAAACATTTCAACTTTAGCAGATTATTAAAAAATGCTTTAAGCAGTAAGCATTAAGCTTTAAGCCTATTGCCTACAGCCTATTGCGTATAGCAAAAAACAAAATGAAAAAATACGAAAATACAGGAAGTAAAGATACTCGTTCTGGTTTTGGAGCGGGAATGACTGAATTAGGTCAAAAAAACGAAAATGTTGTTGCATTATGTGCTGATTTAATTGGATCATTAAAATTTGATGAATTCAAAAAAATCACCCAGAGCGTTTTTTCCAAATCGGAATCGCTGAAGCTAACATGATTGGAATTGCTCGCAGGTTTAACAATTGGAGGAAAAATTCCTTTTACTGGAACTTTTGCTAACTTCTCTACAGGTAGAGTTTACGACCAAATTCGTCAATCTGTTGCTTACTCAGATAAAAACGTAAAAATCTGTGCTTCTCACGCTGGTTTAACTCTTGGAGAAGACGGAGCAACTCACCAAATCTTAGAAGATATTGGTTTAATGAAAATGTTACCAGGAATGACTGTAATCAATACTTGCGATTACAACCAAACTAAAGCCGCAACTTTGGCACTAGCAGATCATCACGGTCCAGCTTATTTACGTTTCGGACGTCCAGTTGTAGCAAACTTCACTCCTGCTGACGAGCCTTTCGTAATTGGAAAAGCAATTATGTTAAACGAAGGAACAGACGTTACTATTATTGCAACAGGACACTTAGTTTGGGAAGCTCTTATTGCTGCTGAAGCATTAGAAGCAAAAGGAATTTCTGCCGAAGTAATCAACATCCACACAATTAAACCTCTTGATGAAGAAGCTATTCTAAAATCTGTTGCTAAAACTAAATGTGTTGTTACTGCAGAAGAGCACAATTACCTTGGAGGTCTTGGTGAAAGTGTTTCTGGAGTATTAGCTTTAAACAATCCAACTCCACAAGAATTTGTAGCAGTTAAAGATAGTTTTGGAGAATCTGGAACACCAGAACAATTGATGGAAAAATACAAATTAAACAATCAAGCGATTGTTGAAGCTGTAGAAAGAGTAATCAAAAGAAAATAATTTTACGTTTTCTTACTTTATAAAAAAAGCCTCGAAATTTACATTTCGAGGCTTTTTATTTTAATCAACCATCTTAGGCTTTTAATACCAAGAAAGAGGAATTTCATGCCAAGCATTTACTACATAAATCTTGAAATTTCCTGAAACTTCAAAGTTTTGATACCAAGTTTGCTCACCATAAGGCGCTTTTGGAGTCCAAGTAGCCAATAGAAACGTTTTACTTCCAGACACCGAACTATCCATAACTAATGATGCATTCCAAAACAAAGAATTTGCAGATATATTGCTACCATCTACTTGCATAGGAGTTGATTCTGTTTTCCATGTACATCTCCAAGTTGAACATGAACGATATTGCATTAATGATCTTAAAAACATTTTACTTGAATAAACAACATTATTTAAAAGAACTGTCTCATTATACAAATCCAATACATGTCTATACCTCATTCCTGGCACATTAAAACTACCTTCGTCTGTAACAAATGTTTTAATTCTATTTTCATTTGGAATAACATATCTACTTGTTAAATCTTTAGTAGATTTCGAAACACTTAATAATTGACCATAAACTACTAAATTTTCTTTAATACTAATAAGTTCCTTTGGACTCTTATTAATTTCATTCTCTGATAGAATATAGAAATCACGCCCATTAAGCCACAATACCTTACCCCCAATTTTAACTTTTGATTCAGTATTTAGAACTGCTTCTAATGCATCTGAATAAATAACTCTTGTTTCTGAAAGAACATCGTCTTCCATAGCAGTTGATTCATCAGAAACTTTTGATAATGAATTTACTCCTTTCGAAGTAATCCAGTCCTGAAGACCTTTACTATCTAGTAAAGCAAGATCTGAGTATTCTTTAATAAAAGACTCTTCATTTTTAAATGATAACATTTTACCATCTAAAACTGAAGCTGAAGTTTCTTTTGAAGAAGCAACATCTTGATTTACCTGATCTTCGCTACTACATGACAAAATAGTAAGCCCTAAAAATAATGTAATTAATTTTTTCATTTTGTAAATTTTAATATTATTCTTTCAAAATTAAAACCAAAAGAAATAAATTCCTTACGTCATTCCGTAAAACACAATAATAATTCTTACAATAAATACAACTAACTAATAAACAATACCTAAGCAAAAAAACTTTAACATATCATCAATTGCAACAAACCTATACAGCTTTGGATATTACATAAAAAAAAGACCTCGAAATATTGATTTCAAGGTCTTTTTTTTATGTAAATCTTATTTTAATTTTTCTGATAAGGATATGTTTTATCAAGATGAATTCTCAAACGTCCTGGTGCTGTATAATCCTCAGGAACAAACTTACGAGGATTTGTTATAGACTCAGGCTTAGTTGGATCTGTAAGTGCTCCAGTTGGTCTTCTTGGAATAGCCCAAATTTCTGTTTCGTCTACATTTGGTGTATCAGGATTATCCACTACTGGATTGTAAGGGTAATACAAACTAATACCATAATTAAAAGGCTCTCCATTTAATGTTCCCCAACCAATCTGATCACTAGGTTTTGAAATTTCAAATCTCGTCGTATAACCATCTCCATCGTCATCAAAATCCATGAAATCAGGAATTCCGTCTCCATCTGTATCGTCTATTAACTCTTTTGGCAAATTAGGATATCTGTCAGTATCTCTTTGATCATATAAATATCCATCACCATTAATATCTTCTAGATAAGATGGCACACCATCACCTACTGTAGCTTGTGAAGAAGAACTATACTCAAGATCAGATCGTTTTAAAGCTAATAATTTAAAACTAAATACTAAAGGCGAATACGCAGGAATACCTTCTGGCGGATTACCATAATACCCTAAACCTGAAGGCAGAAACATTACTCCTGCTCCATAATCCTTATAACTAAAAGTCCCATCATCGCCAGTTGGATTACGGATTCCTACTTTAAATTGCGGCATAATTTCTCCCCAACCATCTATAACTGGCCCTGCAACGTAAATATTTAAATTAAAATTACGCGCCAAGCCGTAGGAGCTATCAAATTGAGTACCATTTAAAAAACTTCCTGTATATGAAACGGTAACTTCATCAAAATTACATGGAGCATCACCAATACCTTTATTTAAGGATAAATAATAAACTTTATAATTTACATCATGATTGTAAACGGGTCTAATTTGTAAGGGATACTCTTTCTGATCCCAAATCGAAACTTGAGTTCCTCCAGCAGGAATTTTTTCTATTTTAACATCAAAAGTAGTCTTATCTACAACAATATAATTAGTCTTTAAAAATTTTTCAATCGAATCATTATCTGCCTTATACTGCTCTGCATAATCTCTTAAAGGAACAACCACTACATTATCGTCATCATTTTTATTACAAGAAACGATGGCAAGGCCAGCAAGTAACAAAACAAAATAATATTTAAATTTATTCATTATTATCATTTTTTTAGGTGCGCAAGATACAATATTGATTTATTTTTGTAAAGAATTTAACTTGGATTTTAGAAAAATTATGAGAATAGATAAATACTTGTGGTGCGTTCGTTATTACAAGACCAGAAACATGGTTACTGAAGCTTGCAAAAAGAATCAGATCACTGTAAATGGGCAAGTTGCAAAACCTTCAAAAGAAGTTTTTCCTACAGACCGAATCACCTTTAGAAAAGATCAAATTACACAAATTATAACGGTTTTAGATATTCCGCAAAATCGAGTTGGCGCAAAATTGGTAGATATTTATCAAAAAAACGAAACTCCACCAGAAGCTTTTGCCCATTTAGAGATGTTAAAACTATCTAAAGAACATTCTAGAAGAACTGGTGCCGGACGTCCAACTAAAAAAGACCGAAGAGACATTGACGATTACGGAGATGATGTTCATGAAGATGATGAAGACCATGACGATCTTTAAATAGTAATTGCAATAAAAAATAGGACTTTCAATAAATTTGTACATTAGCAAAAAAATATATCATGAGCAACAATATAATCTTAACTAATCAAGAAATCGAACATAAAATAAAACGTATCGCTTATCAAATTTACGAGACTTTTGTAGACGAAGAAGAAGTTGTTATTGCAGGAATTGCTTCTAACGGATTTGTTTTTGCCGAAAAAGTTGCTTCGGCACTTAGCAAGCATCTCTACCCTAAAGGTTTCAATCTGCGAAGTAAAAATAAACAAACAAAATCCGCAAGAAGCGATACAAACTTCATTAAGCACTGAAGAATACAAAAACAAAGGGTTAGTTCTGGTTGATGATGTCTTAAACTCAGGAACTACATTAATCTATGCTGTTCGTCATTTCTTAGACGTTCCGCTTAAAAAATTCAAAACAGCTGTACTTGTTGATCGAAATCATAAAAAATATCCAGTAAAAGCAGATTTTAAAGGAATCTCGCTTTCAACTTCTTTATTAGAGCATGTCCAAGTAGTTTTCAATTCAGAAAATGGCGATTATGCTTCTTTAAGCTAATATTTCTAAAATATCCTGAACCGTTTCTTCGACAGATTTATCATCAACTGAAACTTTATGTTTTGCCTGATTGTAATAATAACTTCTGTCGAATAAATGTTTCGCGATAAACTCTTTCATTTCTTCCTCATTCATATTAGCAATCAAAGGGCGTTTGCTTTTGTTATGCACCAATCTATTATATAAGGTATCAATTGATGCTTTTAAATATATAGAAGTAACATCGTCTCCTTTTAACAATTCATGATTATTAGCATAACATGGAGTACCTCCTCCAAGACCTATAATATTATTATCTGAAGATTCTAGCAATTCGACGAACATTTGGTGCTCTAATTTTCGAAAATGCACTTCTCCATGCTTCTCAAAAATCTCATTTATGGATAAATTTGCTCTTTCTTCGATGCATTTATCTAAATCTAAGAACGGAATATTTGTAATTTTTGACAAATTTTGGGCAATAGTAGACTTTCCGCAGCCCATATAACCTAACAACACAATTTTTTTCATATTAATAAAACCTTATAAACTAAGCATTTGAGAATTTTTCTAAAAAAAAGACAAATTTATGATAAAATAGCTTGGAAACTTCAAAAAAAACTCCTTATATTTGCACCCGCATTCAAGAAATTAAATGACTCGATAGCTCAGTCGGTAGAGCACATCACTTTTAATGATGGGGTCCTGGGTTCGAGCCCCAGTCGGGTCACAAATTTTGTGATTAACAAATTAAATTTCTTGAAAGCAATGACTCGATAGCTCAGTCGGTAGAGCACATCACTTTTAATGATGGGGTCCTGGGTTCGAGCCCCAGTCGGGTCACAAAAGGTCGGGTAATTTATTTTACTCGACCTTTTTTCTTTTGAGGCCATGTGGAGAAACGGTAGACTCGCCATCTTGAGGGGGTGGTGCTCGTAAGGGCGTGAGGGTTCAAATCCCTCCATGGTCACTTAAAGCGGAAATCTTTATTAGTTAAAGATTTCCGCTTTTTTTATTTCAAAACTTCCTTTAAAAACTTCCTTTAAAAACTTCCTTCAAAATCGATTATATTTACATTACTACAAACCAAAAATTACAATAATCGAAATAAATATTATGAAGCCAACACCAGTATTATATCTCATACTATTTTTCATTCTATATTCTTGTCAGACGAATAATGATAAAAAACTACAAAAAGATATTCTTGGAGAATGGATCTACATTAAGACAGATGATCAGCGAAAACCACTGACAAATAATAACCATAATATTCCTCCACCACCTCCTCCATTTGGTTCGCACAAAGAGGGATATACTTTTTTAGAAAACAATATTACCGAATATAAATCTGGTTATTTTAAAATGATTAAAACTCAAGAAAGAGAAAATAGAAAGACTTATTTTTTAGGTACTGAAACTAAATATAAAATCGAAAATGATAGTCTGAAAATTTTTGATTTAGAAAGCAAAACCTGGAAAAATCAGAAAATAGAATCTATTCTTGGAGATACATTAACAACAAAAATAGATGATAGTATCTTTGCAAAATACGCAAGAACAAATTACAAGATTAATCCAGATGAGAATTACGATCAAATTATCCTTTCTTCTTCAGGTTGTTATGGTTCTTGTCCTGTTTTAAATATAAGTATTGACAATAATGGCAATATTATCTATTTTGGCCAACATTACAACACACAAAATGGCTTTTATAAATCTCATATCACCAAGAGTCAGTATCAAAAAGTCCAAACCAATCTTAAAAAAGCAGACATAATGAATCTTAAAGATAATTATGAAGGAAGCTGGACAGATGACGAAACTATTACAGTAACATTTGTAAAAAACAATAAAATCGCGAAGTCGATTAGTGATTACGGAAGACAATCCCGGCCACTTTCGTTTGGGCTTACACTCCTATTCGATATTTATACCAGCAAATAAAACTGTCTCCTATAAAAACAGAAGAACTTCTATTTCCGATATGGCGAATCAGTTTCAAAAAAGGAAACCAAATTTGTGATTTGACAAAATCTGAAAGCTATTATTTATTCACAGAAATTTTCAAAGGCAAACAAACAAACGACACATTTGAGTACAAATACTATATTGAATTTTGGAATGATGAAGACAGAAAAGAAATAGTTCATACCGATGGAAGGTATTTTAAATTTAAAAACAAAACTATCGACATCGGATACAACTTTTTAACGGTAAATAATTTCAATACAAAATTTAGATTGCAAGACAAATACGATTAAAATCTATCATCATTTTTATACACTTAAAAACAATAAATTTTATTCCACTATAAAACAACACCTTACCGATCTTTCTAAACTTTATTTCAAAATTCATTCAAAAAAGACTTGTGAAGCTAAATAAAGTCCTTATATTTGCACCCTCATTGAAGAAATGAAGACTCGATAGCTCAGTCGGTAGAGCACATCACTTTTAATGATGGGGTCCTGGGTTCGAGCCCCAGTCGGGTCACAAAAGGTCAAGTAATTATTTTACTTGGCCTTTTTTTGTTTTCCTCCTATTCCAATCCTTAAAAGTAGATTTAAAAAATCTTTTAATTTCTCTAACTGAATTGTCTCATTTTTTGTCGCATAATAAAAAAAAGAAATTCTCTTACAAAATAAAAACTTTCTTAAATTCGTCTTGAAATAATTAAATTACTAATCCCAAATTAGTTTTATGAAAAACCTACTATTCGCATCACTTATGATGATGACATGCTCTATCTGGGCACAATCTGCAACGGGCTATTTTGACAAAGCCATGAAAAAAGCTGAAGCCGGCAACACAAAAGGCGCAATTGCCGATTACAACAAAGCGATTCAAATGAGCCCTAAATTTGTTGAAGCTTATCAGAATCGCGGTGTCGCAAAATTCAAACTAAACGATCTCAAAGGAGCTCAAGCCGATTTTAGCAAAACAATTGAGCTAGACAACATGAATGCCGATGCTTTTACTGGCAGAGCCAATGTTAACTACAAATTACAAAAGTATCAAGAAACAATTGATGACTGCACCTCTTCATTAGGTTTAAATCCAAAAGATTACATTGCTTATAATCTAAGAGGTTTAGCATATAGCGAGCATTGGCGATAAAAAAAGTCATGCGAAGATTTTACAAAAGCAATTGAATTAGGAAGTCAGAGCGTCGCAAAAAACAGAGCAACTTTCTGCAAATAGTACAAAACTAAAAAATACGAACAGCCTGTTAAGATTTCTTAATCTAGCAGGCTGTTCTGTTTTTATCAAAGTAATATATTTCTTAAGAAAAAATTACCTGATTTTAGGTAAAAAATATATTATTAATACGTAAACCTCTAATTCTCTATCTTTTTAATCTAGTTTTAATGCCGAGTATAAGATTTTATTTTACATTTGTTGACTTAATCGCGAAAAATGATAAACAATATTAAAACTGTTTTCAGCATTAAAGATCTTGAGAACTTATCTGGAATAAAAGCGCATACCATACGCATCTGGGAAAAGAGATACAACATCCTTGAACCAATGCGAACCGATACTAATATTAGATTTTACAATCTTCATAATCTGCAGAAACTATTAAATATTACGTTACTGCACGAATACGGTTATAAGATTTCTAAAATCGCAACATATCCTGAAGAAAAAATACCACAACTGGTACGCGAAATAATTTCGAAAAAAATTCTCAAAACTATGCCATTACATCTTTCAAAATGGCAATGATGAACTTTGACCAAGAGTTATTCTTCAACACCTTCGATTGGCTTATTACTGAGAAAACGTTTAAAGAAGTTTTTAAAGATCATTTTTTACCTCTTTTAAAAGAGCTTGGGTTATTATGGCAATCTGAAACAATCACGCCTGCAAATGAACATTTTATGAGTCATTTAATCAAGCAGAAAATATTGATTTACACAGAAAGCCTTCAAATTAGAAAGCCAATCAAAACCGATCGAATTTTTGTTTTATCACTTCCGTTAAACGAAATTCATCAAATCGGATTACTATACTTGCAATACGAAATCCTTGACAAAGGCTACAAAACCATTTATTTGGGAGAAAGTATGCCTATTGAAAACTTACAGGATTTAACGAAACATTTTGAAAACATTACATTCATCTCTTTCATGACCGTTCAGCCAGACAGAAGCGTAATTAATCAATATGTAAAATCAATGGGGCAGAAATTATTACAGAAAAACAATGAAATCTGGCTTATGGGTAAAATGGTTGAATACATAGATGAAAAGGTTCTGACAGACAGAATTCGAGTTTTTGATTCAATCGAAGAAACTATTAATATGCTTTAATTTATTTTTGTTTAAGTTTTTCTTATATTTGTTAAACAAATGAGAAAAACTATCCAAATAATAGGCTCAGGCTTCTCTTCTTTGGCAGCCGCGTGTTACCTTGCCCAGCAAGGAAATAAAGTTACTGTTTACGAAAAAAACAGTACAATTGGCGGACGTGCAAGACAATTTAAAGAAGATGGTTTCACTTTTGACATGGGTCCGAGCTGGTATTGGATGCCAGATGTATTTGAACGCTTTTTTCAAGATTTCAATAAAAAACCTTCCGATTATTACGAACTGATAAAACTAAATCCAGCCTATCGGGTTTATTTTGGAATCGATGATTTTATTAGCATTTACGATAATCTAGATGAAATAAAATACACTTTTGAGACCATCGAAAAAGGAAGCGGTCAAAAACTGCAAAACTTTATTGATCAAGCCAAAAGCAATTATGACATTGCAATTAAGGATTTGGTCTATCGTCCTGGAATTTCGCCGCTAGAATTAGTGACAAAAGAAACTGCATTAAAACTCAATCAGTTTTTTAAGAACGTAAGCACCGATATTCGCAAAAATTTCAAGAACGAGAGACTAATTCAGATTTTAGAATTTCCTGTTTTATTTCTCGGAGCAAAACCAACCAAAACACCTTCGTTTTATAATTTTATGAATTATGCCGATTTCGGTTTAGGAACTTGGCATCCTAAAACGGGAATGTTTGATGTTATTCGAGGAATCGAAAAACTGGCATTAGAACTTGGCGTTACCATAAAAACCAATTCGGAAATTGATAAAATAATCGTTGAAAACAAAACCGCAAAAGGAATTGTAATTAATGGCGAAATCCTAAATGCAGATATCGTTTTAAGCGGAGCCGATTATCATCATTCTGAAACATTAGTAGAAAAAGAGCACAGAATGTATTCTGAAAAATATTGGAAAAGTAGAGTTTTTGCACCTTCTTCTCTTCTATTTTTTGTTGGTTTCAATAAAAAGATAGAAAATATTTCACATCACGCTTTATTCTTTGATGTCGATTTTAATCAGCATGCCGCCGATATTTACGATAATCCAAAATGGCCGAATGCTCCGTTATTCTATGCCAATTTTCCGTCCAAAACAGATTCAACTGCGGCGCCTGACGGGATGGAATCTGGATTTTTCTTAATTCCGCTTGCGCCTGGAATTGAAGACAATGAAGCTTTACGAGAAGAATACTTCGAAAAAATCATCACGCGTTTTGAAGAACTGACACAGCAAAAGATAAAAAATAGCATTATCTTTAAGAGATCATTCTGTAAAAATGATTTTGTAGCCGATTACAACGCCTATAAAGGAAACGCTTACGGAATGGCCAACACGTTATTTCAAACGGCTTTTTTAAGACCAAAATTAAAAAGCAAAAAAATCAAGAATCTATATTTTACAGGACAATTAACTGTTCCAGGCCCAGGTGTTCCGCCTGCTTTAATTTCAGGAAAACTCGCAGCTGAATTAATTCAAAAATCTTTTAGATCTTAAAAAATGAAATCACTATTTGACGCCGTTTCTTTCAAATGCGACAAACTGGTAACCAAAAATTACAGCACCTCATTTTCGCTAGCCGTAAAAATGCTTTCTCCAAGCATTCGCGATGCCATTTACAGCATTTACGGATTTGTTCGTTTTGCTGACGAAATTGTAGATTCATTTCATGAGTATGAAAAAGAATATCTTATTGAAGATTTTGAAAAAGAATATTACAAAGCAATGCAATTAGGCATTAGCTTAAATCCGATTTTGAATTCGTTTCAGCAAACTGTCAAAGAATATAATATTACAGACGATTTGGTTCAGGCATTTTTAAAAAGCATGAAAATGGATCTCATAAAATCAAATTACCAAACACAAACCGAGTACATCGATTACATTTATGGTTCTGCCGATGTAGTGGGATTAATGTGTTTGAAAGTTTTTGTTTCTGGAAAAGAGCACAAATACGAACAGCTAAAAAACGAAGCCATGCGTTTGGGATCTGCTTTTCAGAAGGTAAATTTCTTGAGAGATTTAAAAGATGATAATACGATTTTAAATCGGGCCTATTTTCCAAGCATCAACCTGAATAATTTCAATGAAGATTCGAAAAACCAAATCATCAAAGAAATCGAAGAAGATTTTAGAATTGCCTATCAAGGAATTGTAAAATTACCAATCGAAGCAAAATTTGGAGTTTATACTGCTTATGTTTATTATAAAAAACTGCTTCAAAAGCTAAAAAACACACCGTATTACGAGATCGGAAATTCTAGAATTAGAGTTTCTAATTATACCAAAGCGGGACTTTTGGCGCAGTCTTTTGTGACTTATAAATTGAAGTTGGTATAATCATCGCATCGTTTTGTCATTCCGAGGAACGAGGAATCGCACTCGCAAATCGACAAAGATTGAATTTTCGTTGCGGAGTTACTTGCTTTCCTTCGACTCCGCTCAGGATAACAAAAAAATGATAAAATCATTAATAAAAACAACCTTTTGAGTCAATCTTTTATAATTTAAAGCTAAACTCAGAACCAATAAAACGATAATTTTAAAACATCAATATTTATAAAATGATTTCTTTTTTAATCTTTTTAGGCGTTTTTCTTTTCATGGAATGTGTGACATGGCTTACGCACAAATACGTTATGCATGGATTTATGTGGTATTTTCATGCTGACCATCATCAGCCGAAATACGAAAACACTTTTGAGCTCAACGATATTTTCTTCGTCATTTTTGCTACTCCGAGTATTATTTTATTCTACTTTGGCGTTCAAGGCGGATTTAACTATTTGTTTTTTATTGCCTGCGGAATTACCCTTTATGGTGCTTGTTATTTTTTAATTCACGATGTCTTGATTCATCAGCGTTTTAAATGGTTTAAAAACACCAAAAATAAATACCTCATCGGACTTAGAAAAGCACATAAAATACACCACAAACATTTACAAAAAGAAAAAGGAGAATGTTTCGGAATGTTATTCGTACCATTCAAATATTATAAAATGTAGCATTATTTGGGCATTTTTAAAATCGATTTGATTATGAAATTATACAAAATAACAACCGTACAACATATCAATGCAAGCGCAGAAGATTGCTGGGATTTCTTCTCAAGTCCGAAAAATTTGCAAACCATTACACTCGATAACATGAATTTCCAAATTCAGGATTATGATGGAAAACGTATGTATCAAGGACAGATTATCACTTATACCTTAAAGCCACTTTTCGGAATCAAAATGTCTTGGGTTACCGAAATTACAGCTTGCCAAGAAAACGAGTATTTTGTAGACATTCAGCAATTCGGGCCTTATAAACTATGGCATCACAAACATTTCTTTGAACCAACAACAGATGGCGGAACCAAAATGACAGATATTGTTCATTACGCTCTCCCTTTTGGAATTTTAGGCAGAATCATGAATCGCTTGGTTGTAAAAAACAAATTGAAAAGCATTTTCGATTATAGATTTAATAAAATCGAAGAATTATTTAATTTGAAAAAATAAGCCACAGATTTCACAGATTAGCACAGATAAAAAAATCATTTTAAATTCTAATAATCTGTGGCAAAAAAACAAAAACAATGACAAAACAAAAAGTTATTTTATTTTGGTTTAGACGCGATTTGCGTTTAGAAGATAATACAGGTTTATTTCATGCCTTGCAATCAGACTTTCCTGTTGTTCCTCTTTTTATTTTCGATGATGATATTTTAGAACATCTTCCAAAAAATGACGCCAGAGTAACTTTCATTTATGATTCACTCGAAAAAATAAATACAGAATTAAGCAAATTAGATTCTTCCATTTTAATCAAAAAAGGAAAAACAAAAGACGTTTGGAAATCACTCATTGAAGAATTTGACATTCAATCTGTTTTCTTCAATAAAGATTATGAACCTTTTGCCATTAAACGTGATAGCTTAATTTCATCTTTATTAAAAGAAAATGACATTGAATCTTTCTTTTTTAAAGATCATGTAATCTTCGAAGAAAAAGAAATCACAAAAGCAGACGGACTTCCATATACCGTTTACACGCCTTATAAAAACAAATGGCTGGAGAAATATCATCTTTCAGGCTCAGCACCAGAATACGATTCGGCTTCATATCAGTCTAATTTTGCGAAGAATAAATTCAAGTTTCCTGAATTAGCCGAAATCGGTTTTGAAAGAAGCGCTATAAAAGTACTTCCACACAACTTAACTCAAATTGCTAATTATAAAGAAACGAGAGATTTTCCAGCTTTAGACAGTACTTCATATCTTTCTCCACATTTGCGTTTTGGGACAGTGAGTATTCGAAAATTAGTAAATTGGGCAAACAGAAAAAATCAGACTTTTTTGAGTGAATTAATCTGGAGAGAATTCTTCATTCAGATTCTGTTTAGTTTTCCGAATTGTGTTAATCATAATTTCAAGTCCAATTATGACGAAATTCAATGGCGAAATAATGAGGAAGATTTCAAACGCTGGTGTTCGGGAACAACAGGCTACCCAATGGTTGATGCCGGAATGCGCCAATTAAATGAGACTGGTTATATGCACAATCGTGTCCGTATGGTTGTGGCAAGTTTTCTTTGCAAACATTTACTCATCAATTGGCAATGGGGCGAAGCTTATTTTGCAGAAAAACTTCTAGATTTCGAATTGGCATCAAACGTAGGAAACTGGCAATGGGCAGCAGGAACAGGTTGCGACGCAGCGCCTTATTTTAGAGTTTTCAATCCCGAGATACAACAAAAGAAATTTGATGAAAAAGGAGAATATATTAGAAAATGGATTCCTGAGTTTGATTTTGGTTATAATGAACCAATGGTTGATCATGCCTTTGCTAGAGATCGTGCGATTTCTACTTACAAGGCTGGGATTTTGAAATAAAGTTTTTGTTTCAAGTTTACACTGGATACTTAATTTTATTTCACGCAGATTTTGCAAATTAAGCAGATTTATATTCATTTTTATCATCCTTCGTTCCTCAGAATGACAAACTAAACAAAAAGAACTTTGTCAAAGTTTTAAACTTTGACAAAGTTCTATGCGTAAAGTTCGGTTAACATGAAACCTGAAACTTGAAATAAAAACTTTAATACTTCAAATAATTATCAACTACAATCTTAGCCTTCAAATCAAACATTAAATTGTACAAACCAAAGAAAGTACGATTCATGTAAATAAAGTGCTTAGAACCTCGATTTCCGTTCATTTTTTTAAGGTTTGTATCTTCTGAGAAACGTTTTCCTAATTCGGCAATTGCATTGAAGAATTTTTCATCGGCAAAATCGAAAGTTTCGTTTTGGAAAGGTTTCGTGAAAAGCGATAACAAATCATGAAACATTTCGGTAAAATATTCAATTTCTGCAGGTGTATCATCTTGACGAAGAATTTCTAATTCGAATAATTTCTCGTTAAAAAGCTTTTCGTCGGTAATTACATTTTTGTTGATTAGCTCAAAATATGGTGTGTAGAAATCGTCTGGAATTTGTTTCATACATCCAAAATCTAAAGCAATCAATTGGTTTTGATCATCTACCAAAAAATTTCCAGGATGTGGATCTGCATGAACTTTTTCAAAACGTGAATCTGATACATGTAAAAATCCCAAAGTGCTTGACCTAATTTATCTCCTACTTCTTGATTGGTATTTTTAGCTGTAAACTCAGAAAGATGAATTCCTGTCATCCAATCCATTGTGATAATCCTCTCAGATGAAAACTCAGGATAATAGTTTGGAAAAGTTATATTTTCAATCTTGTCGCAAGCATCAACCACTTCTTGGCTTTGTTTCAATTCTAACAAATAGTTAGTTTCTTCAATCAGTTTATCTTCAACTTCTTTGAAATATTTATCAGAATCTTTGCCTTGAAGATTAAACATTCTAATCGCAATTGGTTTTACCAAAGCCAAATCTGACGAAATACTATTGGCAACGCCTGGATATTGAATTTTAACGGCTAGTTTTTTATCTCCTTTCTTTGCTAAATGCACCTGACCAATACTTGCTGCATTGACAGAATTCGGATTAAACTCATCGAAAATCTCATATGGAGTTTTTCCAAAATTGCTTTTAAAGGTTTTTAAAACCAAAGGAGCAGAAAGCGGCGGAACAGAAAACTGCGACAAAGAAAACTTCTCTACATAAGCTTGAGGTAAAAAGTTCTTGTCCATACTCAGCATCTGAGCCACTTTAAGAGCACTTCCTTTTAAGCTTTTTAGTCCGTCATAAATATCTTCTGCATTGTTCTCGTTTAGTTTATCACGGGTTAGATCTGGATTTACCATTTTCTCAGCATAATGCTTTACGTAGTTTACACCAATTTTAGCACCGGTCTGAACCAATTTTCCCGCTCTTTCAATTTTTGAAGTTGGGATATAATCTATCGTTTTCATTATCTACTGTATACTTTTTCTTTGAACAAAAATTTCCCGAAATCAAGCAAATGATTCATCGGAGCTACATTCATCAATTCAAATGAGGCATTAACCGACTTTTCTATAAAAATATCGGTTTTCTCAAAAGCAGGAGATTCATCTTCCATCCAGAATTTAATGGTTAGCATTAATTGCAACCAAGAAGATTCTTGAATCGTTTTTTCCTGAAACTTCTGAAATCTTTCTTGTTCTAATCTATAATCGTCGGTTAAAATTTCAGCAACATAATCTTTGAAACTATTTCTAAGCGTCGTTAACTGAACTAAATTTTTAAGCGGATTTCTATCTATTTTAAGCGATTGCAAAACATAACTTCTGTTTGCTGTTAGGATTTCGAAAAAAGTAAAATAAAAACTTAACATTTTATTCTTCATGTCATATCCTTGATATTCTTCGTTTTTATGAAGAAGATTTACTGTGTTTTCAAAAAACAGTCGAAATATTTCTTTTTCTAAACCTTCTAATGTTCCGAAGAAAGTATAAAACTCAGCTTCAGTAAAATCATTTTCTTTGGCAAAATGATAAACCGATTTTGGTTTTTGTCCCTTTTCTAGAACCTCATCCATATATTTTGAAACGATATCATCCTTGGTAATTACCTTTTTTTTAGTCGCCATTTTATTAAAATTTAGAATTTGCCATAAAGGTAAACATTGTTTAAGTACCTTTACTAATCCTTAAACACTATACACTGTTAAATATATTATAAACTATTATGGCTCAAAATGTTCTATTAACAGGCGGAACTGGTTTCATTGGAAAATATTTGACAGATGTTCTGATCGAAGCAGGTTTTTCTGTTTCCGTTTTGAGTCGTTCTGATAAAAAAGACAGTGCAAGAATTACTTATTATAAATGGGACATAAAGAAAAACTACATTGATAAAAATGCAATTCTAAATGCCGATTATATCATTCACCTTGCAGGCGAAGGAATAGTAGAAAAAAGATGGACCAAAAGACGCAAAAAAGCTATTATAGAAAGCCGCGTAAGACCAGTAGAAATGATCTATTCTGTTTTAGAAATGAACAATAAAAAACTGGAAGCATTTATTTCTGCTTCTGGCATTGGAATTTATGGTGCTGTTACAAGTCATAAAATCTGTACTGAAAATACTCCGCCAGCTGATGATTTTCTTGGCATTACATGTCAAAAATGGGAAAGCGCTGCCGATAAAATTAGTTCTTTAAATATTCGAACAGTCAAAATTAGGACTGGCATTGTTTTGGGCAAAAATGAAGGTTTCTTAAAAAAAATGATTCCTACTTTTAAGTCCGGTTTTGGTGCCGTATTAGGTTCAGGCAAACAATATCTACCTTGGATTCATGTTGAAGATTTATGTCAGATTTATTTAAAAAGCATTGAAGACAACCAACTTGAAGGCGCCTACAATGCTTGTATTACTGACAATACCACAAATGCTCGATTTTCTAAAACTATGGCAAAACTATACGATTATAGTATATGGTCGCCAAAAGTTCCACCTTTTGTGCTAAAGATTTTACTTGGGCAAATGAGTGTAGCTGTCTTGACAGGACAACGTGTTTCTTCAGAAAAAATTCAGAAAACAGGTTTTGAGTTTCAGTTTACCGATCTAGAAAAGACACTTATAAACTGTATAAAGTAGTTTTTTACTTAAGTGTTAGCATTGTGTCATCACTGCGCACAACACCCGTGAGTTCTGTATTGGCCGTTTTTGCAATTTTAGCCGCAATAGTAGTTGGAATACTAATATTGAAATCAGATACTGCAATTGGAAAATCGGAAATAACCTGAATTCCTTCTGGAACTCTTTTTATCAAAGCATTTACGATAATCTCCTTCGACTTTCCGCGCAAATTAAGCTTCCCCTTTATTTGGTATTGTTTTTCAACCTCATTAATATCTTTCAAATCAAATTTTTCGATCTTTCCTTTAAACACAGCTTTAGGATAACGATTGCTTTGCATATAATTTTCATTGAAATGCTCTTGCATCAAATCTAATTTAAAACGAAAATCTTTGATAATAACAGTACAGATAAAAGTACTTGTTTTAGGTTCTAAAAGTATGGCAACTTGTCTATTTACAGCTCTCACTTCTTCAAATAGCGGAACAGACGCTTCAAAATTTATTGTCCCTGTATTTGTAAAAAATTTGTCTTGGGCAATGACAGAAAAAGCAGTAAAAAGTAAAAATAATAAAGTAGTTGTTTTCATAATCGTCTTCATTTAAACAATTATGTCATTCCATTTATTCTGACTAAGAGAAAATAAAATCAGATTCTAATTAATCTGAAAAAAATCGAACGGCAATACTCAGTGAAAAATTTCCGTAACCCAATAATTACACTTAAAGTTACGGAATTTTTGTATGCGAAGTTTTAGAACTTATGCTAAATATTTGTGAATGTTTTAATTGAAAAATAAAAGGTATGAGATGCCAAATACTGTCAAAACTTAACTTTTTACTTCTGTACAAATCTCAATCAAAAATCCGTTTAAATCTCTTGCGTATGCTACAACTTGTCCCCACGGTTTTTCTACAGGTTCTAAAACAATAACAGCTCCAAAAGAAGTAGCTTTTTGCAAAACTTCTGGAACATTCTCTGTAATAAAGCCAATTTCTATGGCAAAAGGTTTGTCTTCTAAACTGCTTTCGATAAAACCATCGGGTAAATTTTTTGAAGCTAATTTTTTTGAAGCAAATGAAAGTGTTGTTTCTCCCGTAATTAATTCGCCATAATCATTATCTGGGGTGACAAATTTTCTCGAAAAACCAAATGCGTTTTCGTAAAACGAAATAGTTTCTTCGACATTTTCAACATATAAAATTGTATATCCAAACTTGACCATGCTTTCTAAATATTTAATGATTTCAATAAATATAAGAAAATTTAGCTAATTTCTAAAAGAACATTATATTTTTCAAGGCTCGCCAAATCTTCGATAGAATTAATATTGGTCAATTTTTCGTGTTCTTCTACTTCTTTTCGAACTTCGATATGTTTTATTGCTTTTCTGAAACGGCGTACTTCTTCCAAATTAGATAAAATCAATCCTGGAACCGAACGCTTTTTCCGTCTTTATCTTTGGCAACCATTGTAAAATAAGATGAATTACAATGTTTGATAGCTCCTGTCTGAATGTTTTCTGCTTCTACACGTATACCTACAATCATAGAACTTCTTCCAACATAATTTACAGAAGCTTTCATTGTTACTAATTCTCCAACTTCGATTGGTTTCAAAAAGTTTACCGTATCTACAGAGGCAGTCACACAATAATTTCCGCTGAATTTTGATGCTGATGCAAAGGCAATTTGATCTAACAATTGTAAAATATATCCTCCGTGAATTTTCCCGCTAAAGTTGGTATGCGAAGGCAACATTAATTCTGATATACTAACTTTTGATGATGAAACGGGTTTAAAATCTGTACTCATGTTTTTGTTTTTGGTATTTTTTTGATTAGTTGTATTGTATTATATATTACGTTAGTCTTTCTTCTTGCTTCTTTACCCTTCTAATTCAATAACTCATTTTCATCTGAATTAATCGCTCTTGCAATAATATTGTCTGGAAGCGATTTCTTTGCTTTTGCTCCCATTTTTTTTAATCTTTCTACGCTCGAAATCAGGTTTCCTTTTCCGTCAACCAGTTTATTCATGGCGCTTTCGTATTCAGTTTTAGTGTCTTTTATTTTATTTCCTATTCGGACTAAATCGGACACAAAACCTTCAAATTTATCATATAAAGCTCCTGCTTGTCTTGCAATCTCTAACGCATTTTCTTGCTGTTTTTGATTCGTCCACATACTGTCAATTGTTCGTAAAGTTGCCAAAAGCGTACTTGGCGTAACAATTACAATATTTCTATCAAATGCTTTTGTATATAAAGAGGGATCTTCGTTTAAAGCAATTGCAAAAGCGGGTTCCATTGGAATAAAAAGCAGTACAAAATCGGGACTTTCCATTTGATACAAATCATGATAGTTTTTACTTCCCAATTGCTCAACATGCCTTTTTATAGAAATAACATGTTCTTTAAGAAATTCTATTTTTAAAAGTTCCGACTCTTCGTTTACCCATTTTTCGTAAGCTGAAAGCGAAACTTTAGAATCAACAATCATTTTCTTACCATCCGGAAGATTAATTACAACGTCTGGCAAAACACGATTTCCTTCGCTATTGGTAAAACTTTGCTGGACTTCATATTCTCTTCCTTTTTCTAATCCCGATTTTTCTAAAACACGTTCTAGAACCAATTCTCCCCAATTTCCCTGCATTTTACTGTCGCCTTTTAGAGCTTTAGTAAGATTTAAGGTTTCTTTGCTCATTTGCGCATTCATTTCGCTCAAACCAATAATCTGCTGACGAAGTGCTGCATGATAATCTATACTTTCTTTATGTGTTTGTTCTACTTTCTGTTCAAATACCAAAATTTTATCCTGCAAAGGAGTTAGGATATTTTTCATATTAACGGTATTCTGTTCGGTAAACTTAGCCGATTTTTCTTCTAAGATTTTATTCGCAAGATTTTCAAACTCTTTAGTGAATTTTTCCTGAAGTTCATTGATTTCGCTTTTTTGTTCTTTATGACGTTCCCATAAATTTTCAAAATCAACTTCTTTTTTAGAAAGCTGAATTGCCAAACTATCTTTTTCGGTTCGGATGTTTTCTTTCTCAGCAATATTTAACTGCAATTGTTTCTGAAAATTATTTTTTTCGTTTTCAAACTGCTCTTTCTGCATTTGCAATTGACCGTTTAACGCATTCAATCTTTCCTCAGAAATGACTTTTTCTGACTGAAATTTTGATGCAGAAAGCATTCTACCTACGTATATGCCCATAAAAAGTGCAACAACAAAGCCTAATAAAAACGGTATATAATCAGACATAACTAAGTTTATTTTACGTAAAAGTACGCAATAATACGTAGTGCTTAGTTTTTAAAACGGAAATTTCACTAATTCATTCTCAATTCAAACTAAACCAACATTTTATTTTTTCAAAAAAATAAGAACCTCAACGCAACCTTTTTTTAAAACTGCTATCTACTAAAATATAAACCTATCAAAATAATTATGAAAAAAATAATGCTTGGCTTATTTGTAGCCTTCGGATTCAGTGCCTGTTCTCTTAATGATGGAAATAACTATGTAGATTGTGGTTCTAATACTGTTGTAAATTTTACTGGTTTTCCTTTCTCATGTAATTATAGCGAAAAAACATTGCAAAATAATCCTGCCGCAATTGTTGTTGGATCTCAGGAAAAAATGAATCAATATTTTACAAAACATACTAACAATTGCCCTGTTGCAAGTGATCCAAATATTGATTTTACAAAAGAATATTTGGTTGGACTTTTTGCTGGCGCTAAACCTACAAGCGGTTACGAAATTGTAATTAGCTCTATTGTAGAAAACAATTGCGAAATTGTTGTGAACTATTACGAAAAAACTCCGGCTGTTGGCGAAAACGTAACTCAAACCCCAACTTACCCAACTAATTTTGTTTTGATTCCGAAAACATCAAAAGGAATGATTTTCAACAAAACAACAGAGAATGCAGATAATATTGTTATTGGAAGTTTTAACAACCAATGTGCTAGTTCAGATTGCCAAAAATTCTACCAAATTAACGATTACAATACTTTAAAATTCTTAAATGTTGGTGCAAAACAATATGATTTTGGGCAATACAGATATACTCCAACAATTAAAAGAGGCGAATATACTTTACTTTTAAAAGAAGTTCCTGCAGAGATTTTAGCTTTAAAAGGACAAACTAAAACATACGGTACTCCAGATGCAGGAGATCAAGGCGGAGTTTATTTTGAATTGCGTCAAGCAGGAAACACTACAAAAATTTATATAGACAACAATGACACAGCAGATCAAAGTGCTGACGTAAAACAATTCAAGAAAAAGATTCAAGACAAAATTACAAGCTTAAAATAATTTAAATCATGAAGCATCTCTTTTTATCTTTTATTGCCTGCTTTCTTTTTACATCAATGATTTCTGTAAATTCTTCTAAAGAAAAAATTACAGGATCAATAATCAATACTTGGATTTGGGAAAAATCTATAGGAGGTTCTAGCAATCCTTATGTGGCTACCCCAAAATCAATTGGGTTTACTAAGAAAATTATCTTCACCCAAAACGGAAGAGTTATTACTTATAAAAACAATGTAGAAATAAGAAACAGTGTTTATCAGATAGAAAAAGGAAAAGCATATTTTGACCAATCAGAACGTGATCTAATTACGTTCGAAGGCAAAACCTACGTAATAGAAAACCTTGACAATCAAAACTTAACAATAGTAAGTAACCATCAAGATGGTACTCGAACTATTTTTAAAAGATAGTTTTGTAAGCTATTTAAAACTATTTTTGCAAAATCAAATTTGAACCATTTCTTGAAAGACGAGTTAGAAAAATATATCAAACTGTGCATTAAAAATGACAGAGAGGGACAACTGAAAATTTATCAGTTGTTCTCTCCTGTTTTATATGGCATCTGTTTGAAATATATGAAGAACGAAGATGATGCGAAAGATGTTTTTCAGGAAGCTTTTGTAATTGCCTTTCAGAAAATAAGCCAGTATAAGTTTGAAGGAAGTTTTGAGGGCTGGCTAAAACGGATTTTTATAAACAAACTCATCGAGACTTTAAATAAGAAGAAAAAAGAAAGTTTCTATTTGGATGTTTTTGATCCTGACACCGATTTTATAGAAGAAGAGGAATTAGAAGTTATTCCGCTAGAACAGGAAAAACTACTAGAATACATTCGGGATTTGCCAGATCAATATCGGACGGTTTTTAACTTGTATGTATTTGAAAAAATGAAACACAGAGAAATCGCCGAACTACTAAAGATCTCCGAAGGGACATCAAAATCAAATCTAAATCGCGCCAAACATATATTACAAAAGCGAATTTTGAGCATAAAAAATTTTAAAACAGCATGAAGAAGCATAAAATAGAAGATATTTTTTCATCAATGGAAGACTTTTCGAGTGTTCCGCCTCCAGAATTATGGGGTCAGATTGAAGAAAAATTAGACAAACCTAAAAAGAAGAAGAGAGTTGTTCTTTGGTGGTCGGCTGCTGCATGCTTATTATTAGGGTTGCTTCTGCCTTCAATATTACATTTTACTGCTTCGCCTGAAAATATCAACCTCAACAAAGGCGGTTTAGAAAACAGCAACAATAGTGTTGTTCTTGATAAAAAAACAAATGACAACTCTAGCAACAAAAATTTAGATCAAAATAATAATATTGGTAAAACGGTAGATTCTTTAAATGAAAATTCAGTAAGAAAAAATCAATTTAATACCAAATCTGGAATTCAAGTTCAAGAGACTTCTGTAGCTCAAACAAATTCTAACAACAAAACGAATAAAAAAGATTCTAAATATAGCACTCCAAATGTTGCCAATACTCCAAACGAATCGGTTGCATTTCAGAATTCTAGTATTTCAGAAGATAAATCGCTTGTGAAATCTTCTAGCAAATCTATCTTAGGAAATAATTTAAAAACTTCTAATAAAGGAATTTCTGAAGAACGTATTGCATTTGGCAAACAAAGTAAATTTAACTCGACAGCAAACAAATCGCTCTCAAAATCTATTTTTGACGATCAATTGACAGCTAAAAACAACAAAAATATTGCTTTCAGTAGCCAAAGTTCTTCTGTAAACAACAATGTATATAAATCGAATACTTCTATTTCAGGAAAAACTGAAAATAACCGTACCGATAAAGCAGTTATCATAAAAGACGATCTAAAGCTTAATAACACTTTAAGCAAAACAGACTCTATTCAATTGGCTGAACTTCAGAATTTGGAAAAAGGTATTTTAACTCCTGAAAAGACAAAAGAAGAAAAAGAGAAAAAAGACAATTTGATTGATAAAAAAGAAAGATGGGCAGTTGCTGTTTTTGCTGGTGTTGCAAGTTCTGAAAACACTAAAAACGAAAAAACTCTGGGCAACGTAAACGATTCTAAACAATCTAATTCTTATGGAGTTAAAACAAAATACAGCATTAATAAAAAATGGGCTGTTGGATCTGGTTTAAAAATTAACGAATTAGGCCAAAGCGTTGCCAATGTATCGTATTTAAGTGCCAAAAACAATGCTTTTTTTGCTCCAGACTCTTATCCAGTTGCTGCTGCTGGCAATCAACCAAGTCAGGATTATCTTTTGATTTCTAATAGCACAAAAGAAGCTCTGAAGAATGAAAACGTGCAAACGGGTAAATTGGATCAAAACTTAAGATATATTGAGATGCCACTTGAGGTTTCTTATTCTATTTTTAATAAAAATAAAGCCAGCATTAATTTAAACACTGGAGGTTTTGTTGGTAAACTAATTTCTAACAATGTGAATTTGGATGGACATTCTATTGGAGAAAATATGAATGCTAACGATTACGTTTATGGTTCTACTTTAAGCAGTACGGTTCAATATCGTGTGTACAAAAAAACCAATGTTTTTGTTGAACCTGCTATGAATTATTATGTCAATCCGTTAAACAGCCAGTCTTTCAACCAGTTTCAATGGGGATTAAATTTTGGCCTTAATGTTGCTTTCTAACGAGAATTTGCAGTAATTTTCAAGAATACTTGAGAATTGAATTTTTATGAATTTTACTACTGCTCCAGCTGATTTGCTATTAAGCAAAGAAAGCGTTTATGATAAGGCTGAATTATTGCTTGCTTCTTTGCAAAAAGAAAGTGAAAGCGACGAATATAAGGCGCATCGTTTTCTAATAAACAATAAGAAGATTTGTTATCGAGAAGCAAAAGTTACTCCAACCAAAACAGGACAGTTTGTTACTTTATGGAAACGCAATCAAACTGGGATCATTGAACCTTTCGCCTATTCTGACGATATAGATTTTGTAATTATCACTGTTCGAAAAGATCAGAATTGGGGACAATTTATTTTTCCAAAAAAGATAGCGTTAGAGAAAGGTATTTTTTCTACCCAAAACAAAGAAGGAATTAGAGCGACAAGAGTATATCCACCTTGGGATGAAACCTCAAGCAAACAAGCTCAAAAAACACAGAAATGGCAATTAGATTATTTCTTTCTTTTTACCAATCTAGACGATATTGATTTAAACGAAATCAGAAAAATATTTGCATAAAAAAAAGGCAGTCTTAAAATGACTGCCTTTTCCAATTAATAGTAAGCACTTATTTTTTAATCACTTTATCTTTAAAAATAACTTTATTGTTTTCGGTAACCGTGTAAAAATAAACTCCAGAGACTAGATTATTAACAGCAACAACTGCAGTACTAACTTCAGATTCATTTTTAACGTTAATTGGATTTCCAATGGCACGTCCATTAAAATCGTATAATCTAATTTTCAAATCTCTTGCTTGTGCTGTTTTGATATCAAAATTTAAAACATCTGTTGCAGGATTTGGATAAGCTTTTACGAAATATTTGTTTTTCGCTCCAAAATCAGGTGTAGAAAGTACGTCTTCTTTCAAATAGAAACGAGCAATTACCGGTCCGTGGTCTGAAGTTGTTGTGGTATAGTTTTTAACAAAATTTCTTGGGTCATAAACTGCGATTGAGTTGTCTATGTAATCTTCATTCAATTCATCAGAAATTAAAATATGATCTAAAAATCCTTTTGAACTTAAAAAGCTATAAGCTCCAGCCTGACTAATGCCTAATGTCAAAGCATTATAACCAGTTGTATCTTCTACAAATTTCTGATAAGATGACGGTGTATTTGCATTACCAACCCAAGCTTTTACATCATCATTAAAATCTCCTAAAAGAATTAAATTTGAATTTGGATATTCTGTATCTAATGCATCTTTAAGGTAATCTATATCGTATTTGCGCTGATTGTATTTTGAAATATCAGTTCCGCTGTTTGCACGTGCGTGAAGATCAATTAAGTTAATTTCTTTTTTAATTCCGCCAATATTAGCCTCAACTTGAACCAAATAAGGAAGACGTCCCGATGAGAAAAAACTATCATCATTCTCTTCTGGAGTTTTTGTTCCTGGATAATTTGGTAAAACCACCGTATTCGCAAGAATTTGATCGAATAAATCTTTAAACAATACTTTTGTACTTTTTACAGTAGTTGTTTGTGTATTGTAAATCACAACTAGTTTTTGTGGTGGATAATAAGGATCTAAAGGCTTAAATGAATACGACCAAGAAGTTGAGATTGTTTTATCGAATGTTTTTCCGTTGATGCTAATTTTTTTAATTAATTCTTCAAGAGCCAAGTCATCAGAAACTTCTTGAACTACATAAACATCTGCGTTTAATGTGTTCATTACTTTAGCAGACGTTTTCTATTTGTAGTGCATCATTCGTTGGGCCAAATTCTTTACCAGTAGCATCTCTAACATCGGTTCCAAAAAACTCTAAATTATAAGACACTACATCGTAAGTATTTGCTTTTAATATAGAAGCTCCTGTAAATAAACCAATTTGTTTAGTTAGAGAGCTTCCTGTAACGGTTAAAACGCCAGAGATTGTTGGTACTTTTGTCGTTGGAACAAATCTTGCATAAATTGTTTTTCCTGCTTCTGATTCGGCAGAAGTAACAATAACACTTGATGCAAATGAAACATTATCTAATGATAACTCGTAAGACGCTGGAGCAGTAATAGTAATATCGTCATAACCTGCAGCATTAAAAACAAAAGACTGACTAGCAGAAACCGAATTCGGACTTACATCTGCAAAATCTAAAAATGGGTTTGAATCCACATATTTTGATTCATCGATAATAGCAAAATCATCAAAAGACCATTCTGCAGCATTATCAAGCCCACCAGAAGTCGTTTCGTAAACCCAAGCCAAATAAGTATGATCTGTTTTATAAGCTATTAAATTTATATATTCTGATTTTTCGTAAGTTCCTGTATTACCTGGAAATTTACCATCTAGTGGCGTCCATGTGGCTGTATTGGGATCACTTACTCCGTCGTAGTTTGTAGAAACTACTAATTTTAAAGATGGTCCATCATAATATTGACGAGAATAAAAAGATAATAACGGAATGTGGTTAAAACTATCTAAACGTAATCTTGGAGAAATTAACCAGTCTTTACTAGCTCCAGCATCTGAATATCCGTTCATTAAAACTGCACCAGTTCCAGAGTTAACATTTCGTGATTGGTTAGTATAAGACCATTTGTTTAAAGGTCCCGTCTCATTATATTGTACCCAATTACTGTTTACAAAAACATTTGCATCGTCAAAATTTTGTACTAAAGGATTTACTCCAAGCGCTGTTAAATTAACCGTTTTAGTTGTCCCACCTGTTGTTTCATGAATTATTGAACCTGTAAAACTGGCAACTGAAGTAGGAGTGAATTTTACATAAACTGTTGGTGTGGCATTAGAATCAAAATCGGTTGGAACAAAAGTTAAAGATGATGAATATGTTGCATTATCTTTTGAAATTTGGAAATCTCCTGAAGCAGTAACCACTACATTTGCAGTAAGATCTGAAGCTCCTATCTGGTAATTTTTAACTAAGGGATCAAAATTTGGTTCGGTACCACCTAAATTTAATACCGCAACAGAAGGAGATATAGCAGGAGGCATAACACTTAGCGTTGTTACATCTACTCTATTAACTGATGCTTGAATATTTCCTGCAATGTCTTCTGAAATAGAAAAAATAGAATATGCTGTATTTAAAGGCAACCCTGTAAAACTTGCTACATATTCTTGAGAAGAATTTGTTACATCAAAAACTCCTGCTTGCAAAGCTGCAGTTCCATTAGAATCCTGCCCTGCTTTTATTTGTGCAATTGTTGGTTCTTCGCTACCACCTGGTAGTAAGACATAATACGTTTTTCCAATTTCATCAATTTTATTAATAAAATCAAAACTTTCTGCTAAAACATTTGCCGCTTTTGGGTAACCTGAAATATTAGCTGGAGCGAAAGTATCTTTTCTAATATCTAAATCATCAATTGCAAAAGATGGACGCCCTCCACTGCCTGAAATTTGTCTTGAAGCCCAACGTATTTGAACTACAGGCTGATTATCACATTCTGCAGGTAAAGTAATTTTTCTTAGTTGAGGATTTTGTGGCGCAGTAGTATTACTAATTTGATTGCTAGAATTATTTCTATATGCCGTTCCTAAAAGTGAAATAAAATCTCCCGTAGTACCAACTCTATATTGCAAAATCACTTCATTAACTCTCGTATTTGTAGCATCAGAAGGATTTCTTATTGTCATTACATTATATGTAACCTGTACATTTGTTGTTCCAACACTTGAAAAAGCAAAACCAATTGTAAGATTGACACTTCCTGTGTTTAAAAAACCTAGTTTACCAACATAATTATAAAAACCTCCTGAATTAGTATTTGCACCTTTGCCAATAAGTATAGTATTATAATCTGTAAAAGTTGGAGAAGTCAAGTATTGAGTTACTCCACCATCATTACCACCAAGTGTCCAACCTTGAAATCCTGCTGGAAACTGTGCATCTGTAGCTAGCCATGATTCAAAATCTTGTTTGTAAGGTAATGGTTCTTGCGCCTCTGGATTAGTTTGACCAAAAAGATCTCCAGAAAAGCAAGCAAAAAAACACAAAAGAGCCAGAATAAGGCGCGAAAAGTAAAGTTTTTTCATACGTTAAAGAATAGAGTTTTTAGAGTTCAAATTTATCTTCTTTAAAATTAAGGGAATGTTACAAAACCATCAACTTAATGTTTGCTTTTTTATCAATATAATTCAATAAAGCTTAACACATACTTAAAGATACTAAAATAAAAATAACAAAAAAGCCTTATTACAAAACATTACTCAAATAATAAGCATCTCAAAAACACTAACAAAAACTCCATGTTTCCTACAAATACAGCAGTTTCAGCAAAAAAAAAGCAGTAAACTTTCGCTTACTGCTTTTTCAATCGTCATGTTATTTACTCTAAAAAATAATTAGACTGCGGTATAACCTCCATCGGCTATAATATAACTTCCTGTTGTGAAAGAAGATTTTTCAGAACTTAAAAATGTTACCAATTCGGCAACTTCTTCTGCTGTCCCTAAACGATTCATTGCAGATTTTGCCGCAACAGCCTGCATCATTTCCTTATTCAAATTATCTTTTAAAAGTGCTGTTTCTATATAACCTGGTCCAACAGCATTGCATCGAATATTTTTCTGAGCATATTCTACCGCAATATTTTTTGTCAAACCAACTACACCATGTTTACTTGCAGTATACGCGACACTATTTGGAGCGGCAACTTGTCCGTGGATCGAAGCAATATTTACAATACTCCCTCCTCCGTTTTTCTCCATTTGTTCTAGTTGATAACGGCAGGCATAAAAAACACCGCTCAAATTAAGTGCAATAACTTTATCCCAAGCTTCTGGCTCATATTCTCCAGTTGGTTTTGCCGGCCCTCCCATTCCTGCATTGTTACAGGCAATATCCAATCGACCATATTTTGAAACCGTAACTTCAACCATATGCTTATTGTCATTGGCACTCGACGAATCTCCTTTTACAAAAAAAGCTTCTCCGCCCTTATCTTTTATTATTTTTACGGTTTCTTCACCGTGCTCTACATTTATATCAGCTACTACTACTTTTGCTCCTTCTCGAGCGTATGCTTCTGCCACTGCACGTCCGATTCCTGAACCTCCGCCAGATACAAAAGCTACTTTATTTTCTAAAAGTGCCATTTTATATATGTTTTTAAATTGATTCTTCTAATTTACGAAGAACTTGAGCATTGGCGAAGCTTTCAAAAGAGTTTAAAACAACATTAACGTTAAGCGCTAATGTTATGTTATTTGACATTAAATTGACAAGATTTTGTTTAAAATTTTGTATTATCTAATTCTCTTCGTCCAATTTCATGTTTCCACGATCTTCATGATTATCTGGATGTGAGTTTGAATATCGATTTGGAATTATATCAGAGTTACGATCTTTATTCTCTACTGTTTTATTTGCTTCTTCCTCTGTTTCTACTCCGCGATTTGCATTTGGATTATTTGGATTTATCTGATGCTTCGCTACATTTATATCTTCATTTTCGTTTCTAGCTCTTTCAACAATCTTTTTATCGCCATCTGCATCTGTAATCAATTCTTTATTCAGTTTGGCATCTTTTAATTCTTTATCGTGCGAAACGTTTTTTCCTTTAGACTCGTCTATATTTTTTTGCGTTCCGTTTATCTTTTTCGTTCCTAATTTATTCGTTTCCATAACATTATCTTTTAGTTTATAATATTACAAATTCTAATCGCAAAAAAGTTATGGCTTAAGATTGCTTTCTTTTATAATTGCCATCTGTTTTTTTATTTTATTACCTTTATTCAAAGCAACTTAACAACCTTAACTATTATGAATTTCTTCAAAATCAAAACCAGCTGGTCCAATTCCGAATTTATCTTGATTAAACTTTGCATGGCTTCTATTTATATTTTTGTTGGAAGTTATTTTCATGAATTTTTTCAAAATTATTATTCCATTTTAATAGGCATTTTTATTGTTACTGCAATTTGGTTTGTTTATCAATGGCTCAAAAAATAAAATCGCAAAAGCAGTAATGGGTTTTAATTTTAGGAAAGAACTATCTTTGCAAAAAATTAAAAATGCATCGACACTTCATTCTTTTTAAACCTTACGGCTACTTAAGTCAATTTATTTATGAATTAAAAAGAAAGAAAAAGCTTTTGGGCGAATTGCACGATTTCCCAGAAGGCACAATGGCAATTGGAAGATTAGATGAAGATTCTGAAGGATTACTTCTTTTGACGACTGATGGAAACATGAGCGAACTTGTTCGAAGTAAAAAGGTTGAAAAAGAATATTACGTTCAGGTTGACGGATTAATTACGCCAGAAGCAATTGAACAATTACAAAATGGGGTAGAAATTGGACTTGACGGTGGAAAATACAAAACAAAACGTTGCAAAGCATCTATCGTAACTGAAATTCCTGATTTTGGAGCAAGAGCGAAGAAAATAAGAGACGAACGTCATGGTCCAACTTCTTGGGCTTCAATCACGGTTAGAGAAGGAAAATTTCGTCAAGTTAGAAAAATGACTGCGGCTGTTGGTTTTCCAACATTGCGTTTAGTTCGCGTTCGAATAGGAAATGTATATTTGCAAAACCTAAAAGCGGGTGAAGTTTTGGAAGTTTCCGATTTCGAATTAGAAAATTAGAAAATATGGAAATTAGATAATTTCCAGAAACTCATAACTTATAACTCATAATTCATAACTAAAAAAAGATGTTAAACGTTGTTCTTGTAGAACCAGAAATACCAAATAATACCGAAATATTGGAAGATTGTGCGTTGGCACAGAAAGCCGTCTTCATTTAATTCATCCTTTCGGATTTGTTATTAATGACAAAAACCTAAAACGTTCAGGATTGGATTATTGGGTTCATCTTGATGTAACCGAATATCAAAATGTCGAAGAATGGATTGCGCAAATTCCAGATCATTCTCGCGTGTTTTTAATGAGTTCGCATTCTGATAAATCTTATTTAGAAAACGAATTTCAAGATGGCGACTGGTTAGTTTTTGGAAAAGAAAGCGTTGGTTTGAGCAGAGAGTTTATGTCAAGATTCGAAAATCATTTAACGATTCCGATGTCACCGCTTATTCGCAGTTTTAATATTGCCAATTCGGTTGCTTTTGTGGTTGGAGAAGCTAAGAGACAAATTGGATTGAAGAAATAATCTCGATTTTCTGCAAGATTTTCTTTAAAACTTAGAAATATTTATACCCACAAGGTTTTGAAAACCTTGCAGGACAGCCGAAATATTAACTCACAATAAACTTCCCTTTTTGAGCATCAAAGATAATATGTTCGTCTTTGAACAAATTGCTGAAACTTCCGTTAGAAATTAAATTGCACGGTTGGTCTTGCACTATACTATCTGGGGTCATGATGATCATTTCGTCACTTAACTGAATAGCCAAATCGATATCGTGTGTCGAAAACAAAATACATTTTTGAGTTTCTTGTGTAAGCTTTTTCAAGAGCTTGAATAACGAAACTTTATGAAGGAGATCAAGATGCGTTGTTGGCTCGTCCAAAATAATTAGGGGAGTATCTTGAGCCAAAGCTCTTGCAATTAACACTTTCTGCAATTGTCCGTCACTAATCTGGAAATGTTTTTTCGAAGCCAAATGTTCAATTTGTGTCAATTGCATAGCTTCATGAACTTTAGCAATATCTTCATCAGATAATTTATCAACCCAATTGGTGTAAGGTTGTCTTCCTAAAGCAACTAATTCAAAAACAGAAAGATTGCTTGGTGGTAGTTTTTCGGTTAAAACTAAACTTAAATTTTGCGCCAATTCTAAAGGTTGATAATCTGAAATCTTTTTTTCATTCAAATAAACATTTCCTGACAACGGTTTCTGAATTCCAGTAATCGTTCGCAGTAAAGTTGATTTTCCAATTCCGTTTGCTCCTATTAAAGTAATGAGTTTTCCTGCTTCAAGATTAATATTAAGATTCTCAGCAATGGCCGTAACTCCTTTCTTGGATTTATATCCAATATTTAAACTTGAAGTTGATAGAATGTTTTTCATTTTTAAAGGTGCTAAGATTCTGAGATTCTAAGTTTTTTCTTTGTCTAATAATTAAAGAATCTGTGTAAATCTTTTTAATCTGTGGCAAAAAAATATTAAAAATTTCTTTTTCTAACTAATAACCAAATTACAACAGGCGCACCAATTATAGACGTAACAGCATTTATTGGAAGTGTAACCTCAAAGCCTGGCATTTGAGAAACAATATCACAAAATAGCATTATTATCGAACCAAAAAATAAAGTGCTCCAAAATAGAATCGTATGATTACTAGTTTGAAAAGTCAGTTTTGCAATATGAGGAACTGCCAGACCAACAAAAGCAATCGGGCCAGCAAATGCCGTAATCACTCCTGACAAAATACTGGTAGCAAAGATGATAACTAATCTTGCTTGTTTAAAATTCAATCCCATACTTTTGGCGTAATTTTCACCAAGAAGCAAGGCATTTAAAGGTTTTATACTTTTGGCGCTTAAAAGCAAACCGATTCCAACGCAAAATGTCAAAATTCCGATTGTTGTCCAAGAAAGATTACCTAGATTTCCCATTGACCAGAAAGTGAATTTCTGAAGCTGTTCTGCCGTACTAAAATAAGTCAGTACGCTTACAATTGCAGTTGTAAAACTTCCGAACATTAAACCGACAATCAAAATTGCCATTGTGTCTCTCAATCGTTGTGAAACGATAAGAACTAAAAAAAGAACCAATGTACTTCCTAAAGTTGATGCCAAAACAATTCCGTAAGAAGACAATGCAATTACACTTAGAAAAGAAGGAAGAAATCCTGCTCCTAAAATTACAAAAGCAACACCTAAACTTGCACCAGAACTTAATCCTAAAACATAAGGTCCCGCAAGCGGATTTCTAAAAAGCGTCTGCATCAAAAGTCCACTTATAGAAAGTCCCGTTCCAACTAAAACTGCGGTAATTGCTTTTGGCAAACGGTAATTAATAATAATATATTCCCATGTTGATTTTGCCGCATGCCCTCCTGTTAAACTTGCAAAAACATCTTTTAACGGAATTGTAACCGATCCTAAACTAATGCTCGCAAAAAACATTAACAAAAGACCTATGCCCAAAACGGTAAATAAAATGGTATTTCGTGTTTTACTCACCAAAATTAATTCAGTTTAGAAGCAAAAGTAAATTCGTAGCTCGTCAATAAATCAGGATGAAAAATCTTGATATAATCTTTCAATACCAAATCTGGACGACTTGGTGCTAATTCATAATAAACTGTACCACCTGTCGCTCCTACTTTGCCTTCAAAATTGTAAATAGTTTTATTCTTAAAAGCATCAAATTCTGAGTAATGCGGATTTGCTTTCTGCAATTCATCCAAACTTTTAAAAGATCCAGAAGCAATCCAAACATTTGCATCTTTTGCTTTATCTAAAACTTTTTCAAAAGACAAACCTTCGCTTCCAGTTCCTTCAAGATCAGCCCATAAATAATTCGCTTTTGCATCTTTCATAAACTGTGCAACCCAGCTATTTCCTTTGGCAACATACCAAACATCTTCGTACATAGAACCGTATAAAACCTTTGAAGTTGCAGGTTTATCGGCAACCAATTTTTTGGCTTGATTATAGCTTTCAACGATTTTATCAAACAGCTCTTTTGCTTTTTCTTCTTTTCCAAATAAAGCACCGTATAACTTTATCCATTCTGCTTTTCCTAGTGGAGACTGTTCCATCCAATCACCCTGAATCAAAACATTTAAACCGCTTTTTTTAAGATTATCTAGCATAGGATTGTTGTTATCTACACCAAATGTCACAATCAAATCTGGTGACAATTCTATTAATTGTTCAATGTTCAGTTTTTCATTTTGTCCAACGTTTTTCACAGAACCTTTGTCAATTAATGCTCTAGTTTTTTCAGAAGAAATGTAATCAGTATGCGGAAATCCGACCAATTTATTCTCAACTTCTAACATTTCTAAAAAAGGAATATTGGTAGTTGAAGTTACCACAACACTTTCTAGAGGAACTTTTATAGAAATATATTTATTTAAACTATCAGGAATTTGTACGTCTTTTTCTTTTAAAATGTAAGTAAATCTCCCCTTAGCATTTGGCCACGGATTACTCACATTTACAATTGAATAGCCCTCGTTTTTTATGATCGAAAGTCCAGAAGCAAACTCGATACTTTCTTTGGCAGTAGCAGATTTTACAACCTCTTGCGCTTCATTTTTTTTACATCCAATTAAGATAAGAAGCACAAAAACGACTGGTAATTTATGGAAAAAATATTTCATATTTTATGTTTTGTATGGCAACAAAGGTAAATCAAATTCTATTTTTTTTGTTTACCTTTATTCGTACAAATTTAAACAAATCGCTTTTTATTTGATGAATGTACCAAAAACAAAAATCTGCTCCAGTTGTGAAACTGCTTTTTTATGTGGCGACACTTCGCCCGAAAATAAGTGCTGGTGTAATGATTATCCACCTATTTTCAATCTATCAGAAGGAGGCGATTGCCTTTGCCCTATATGCTTTAAAGAAGCCTGTGAAGATAAAATTGATGCTTATGTCGAAACTGTAACTCCAAAAAAGGCTCTTAATAACAAGGCCATGTTTTTGCCCAAAAATGATAATTTAATTGAAGGAATCGATTACTACATCGAAAATGGCAACTATGTTTTTAAAGCTTGGTTTCATCTAAAAAGAGGAGTCTGCTGCGGAAATAACTGCCGACATTGCCCCTATTAATTGTTAATTATAAATTGTTAATTGTTAGTTATGAAAAATAACATTGTTAGAAATAAAAGCTTTGATTTTGCCATAAGGATTGTTAAACTTTATCAATATTTAAACAATACTAAAAAAGAATTCATCCTTGCAAAACAACTTTTAAGATCTGGCACTAGTATTGGCGCAATGATTCGAGAAGCTGAACATGCTGAGAGTAAAAGCGATTTTATTCATAAATTTGCAATTGCTCAAAAAGAAGCCAATGAAACTGTTTATTGGCTAGAATTATTGAAAGCTACTGACTATCTCAACGAAAAAGAATTTGAAAACATTTATAATGATGCAATTACGATACTAAAATTAATAACTAGTATCCTTAAAACTTCTAAAAACCAATCAGAAGCAAAAAAATTAACAACTAACAATTAATAATTAACCATTATATAATGATTTACTTGGTAACTGGCGGCGAACGTTCTGGAAAAAGCGGTTATGCTCAAAAACTTGCTTTAGAGCTTTCCGATTCTCCTTTATATGTAGCAACTGCACGAAAATGGGATGCTGATTTTCAAAACCGAATCGATCGTCATCAGAAGGAAAGGGACGAACATTGGACGAATATCGAAAAAGAAAAATATTTAAGTGAAATTGATTTTTCTGAAAAAACTGCCTTAATAGATTGTGTAACGCTTTGGCTGACTAATTTTTTTATCGATAATAAAAATGACGTCGAACTAAGTTTGGAAGAGGCTAAAAAAGAATTTCTTTCCATTGCTAAACATGAAAATGCTAATATAATTATTGTAACAAATGAAATCGGAATGGGAGTTCATGCAGAAACGCACATAGGCAGAAAATTTGTTGAATTGCAAGGTTGGATGAATCAATTTCTTGCAACCAATGCTGATCAAGTTGTACTTATGGTTTCTGGAATTCGGTTAAAATCAAAGGATAAATTTCAATACAAAAATTTCAAATTGCAAAACATAGTGAGTTTTGCAATTTGGAATTTTTCTTTTTTGGAGTTTGATCTTGGAGTTTGGAATTTAAAAATTGTAATTTTATAGCATGAGTAATTTAGACGATATATTAAAATCCCGCAGAGACACACGCCATTTTACAAACGATGAAGTTCCAGACGAAGTAATTCAGAAAGCTTTACAGGCTGGACATTGGGCGCCTTCTGTTGGGCTTACTGATGCTACACGATATTATCTCATTAAATCGGATGAAGTAAAAACGTCTATTAAAAAACTGTTTTTAGATTACAATAAAAAAGCCGAAGAGCGTACCGATAATGCAGAACAGAAGGAACTTTACAGATCGCTAAAACTAGAAGCGATCGAAGAAGCGCCAATCGGACTTATTATTGCTTATGATCGCTCCGTTTTAAATCAGTTTACGATTGGAACAATTGGGAGTAACGAAGCAGTAAAATTCAGTTCAGTTTGTGCGGCTCAAAATATTTGGCTTTCGCTTACAGAACAAGGTTACGGAATGGGCTGGGTTTCGATTTTAAATTATTATCAGTTTAAAAAAATACTTGATTTACCCGAAAATATAGAACCGCTTGGTTATTTCTGCATCGGAAAACCAGCCACCAATTATAACAATCAGCCAATGTTGCAACAGTTGCATTGGAAACAAAAATCGGAAGCTCCCATTTGTAATGAAATCAAAGAAATTCATCAAATAAATGTTCCAGATTTTGATTTAAGATCAGAAAATGAAATCAAAAACAAATCTGATTTCAATAAACGTTTACAAGAAAAAATAGATTCAAAAACAAAACCCGTTGGTTCTTTAGGAATGCTGGAATCTCTAGCTTTTCAAATGGCAACTGTTTTTGAAACTTTGAATCCGAAAATCGAAAAACCTAACATTGTTGTTTTTGCAGCCGATCACGGAATTGCCAATCACGGTGTAAGTGATTATCCGCAAGATGTTACACGCCAAATGGTCAATAATTTTCTAGATGGCGGCGCTGCCATAAATGTTTTTTGCAATCAGAATAATATTGAATTATCAATTGTAGATTCAGGCGTCAATTACGATTTTCCAACCAATGCAAAATTAATCGATGCAAAAATTGCAAAAGGAACTCAATCCTTTTTACATGTTCCTGCAATGAGCGAATCTGAAGTTTGGTTGTGTTTGGATAAAGGAAAATCGATTGTTCAAAATATTGTAAAATCTGGTTCGAATTGTATTGGTTTTGGCGAAATGGGAATCGGAAACACTTCAACTGCTTCTGTTTTAATGAGTATTCTAACAGGTTTTCCTATTGAAGAATGCATCGGAAAGGGAACTGGAGTTGAAAATGAAAAACTGCTTCTAAAACAAAATTTGCTCAAAAAGCAATTGATAATTATTCCGGTCAAACCGAATTAATAGCGCAACTTTCCTATTTTGGTGGTTTTGAAATTATTCAAATGTCTGGAGCAATATTAGAAGCTTTTGAAAACAAAATGCTAATTCTAGTCGATGGTTTTATCTGTACTATTGCTTATCTGATTGCTTTTAAAATAAATCCGAACATACAGCAAAATGCTGTTTTTTGTCACTGTTCTGCCGAAAAAGCACATTCAGAATTATTAAATTATTTAGAAGCAAAACCTATTTTAAACCTCGATTTGCGCTTAGGCGAAGGAACTGGTTGCGCTGTTGCTTTTCCAATTTTAAAATCAGCTGAAGCTTTTTTGAATGAAATGGCTAGTTTTGAGAGCGCGGGAGTAAGTAGGAAATAACTTTCTTTTGCTGTTTAAAGTTTATAACTTTGAATTTCTAATTGAAATTATTAAAAATGCCTTTTACCAAAATTTATATTCATTGTGTTTGGAGTACCAAAAACAGATTTCCGTTTTTAAATTCAATTCATCTTCGCCAAAAAGTGTGGGATCACATAAAAGAAAATGCAATAAAGAAAGAAATTTATCTTGATTTCATTAGCGGATATTCTGATCATTGTCATTGTTTAATTTCATTAGGAAATAATCAGACTATTCAGAAAACAATACAGCTTTTGAAAGGAGAATCTTCATACTGGATTAATAAAAATCAATTAACGAAAGATAAATTTGAATGGCAGGATGAGTATTTTGCTGTTTCAGTTTCAGAATCTATTGTAGATAAAGTTCGAGATTATATTAAAAATCAAGAAGAACATCATAAAAAAAACATTTCAAGATGAATATAATGAATTTATGATCAAATTTGGATTTACTAATCTCTAAAGTTTGGCTAAAGCCTCATTCTTTGACATTTTCTCAACCTCCAGATAAATCTGGAGGCAATTCAAAAAAATAATATGATTTAATTTTGAAAAAGAAATTCTAATATATTTAGATTTACAAATACAAAATGAATTGCCAACATCTTTAGATATTGGTTTAATATTGACTCCCTAAAAGGGCTTTAGCCAAATAATCATAATCAAATGAAATATGAAGAATTTATAGTCAATTTGGATTCAAGCAATCCTAAAAAAATTTGGCTAAAGCCTTTATTAGTAACTATAAACAAACCAACATCTAAAGATGTTGGCAATTCATAGAAATCTTTTTTTTAATTTTATTTTGAATTGCCTCCAGATTTATCTGGAGGTTATAAATTTGCTCCCAAAAAGGGCTTTAGCCAAACAATCATAATCAAATGAAAAAAGAACTACACATTTTCTTCACCTGTTTAATGTTCTACACCAGAATTCCATGTCCAAAAAACATTACGCATCATCCAGATTATTTAAATAAAGCCACAAGATATTTCCCATTTATTGGATGGATTGTTGGCGGTATTTCTTTTTTAGCTTTTTATCTTTTTTCATTTTTTCTTTCTTCAGAAATTGCTGTCATACTAGCAATCATTACTTCTATTTTAACCACAGGCGCTTTTCACGAAGACGGTTTTGCAGATGTCTGTGATGGTTTTGGCGGAGGCTGGACTAAAGAAAAAATCTTAATGATAATGAAAGACAGTGCAATTGGAGCCTACGGAGCAATCGGATTGGTTTTGCTTTTTTTACTAAAATTTAAATTGCTTGCAGAATCCGTTTTACTTTTTGCAAATAATATTCTTCTCATTTTCCTTTTGTTTATTTCTGCTCATTCATTGAGTCGACTTGCCGCAATAAGCATTATTTTCACACACGAATATTCTCGTGACGATGCTTCGAGCAAAAGCAAACCAATTGCAAAACAATATACTTGGAAAGAAGTTTTTGGATCTTTCTTTTTTGGCTTAGTTCCGTTAATTGTATTTTCTTATTTCGATTTGAAATTTCTGCTTGCTATTATTCCTGTTTTCATAACGAGATATTTTCTAGCGCGCTATTTTCAGAAATGGATTGATGGTTATACTGGAGATTGCCTTGGCGCAACACAGCAAGTTTGCGAAGTTGTATTTTACTTAAGCATTTTATTTTTATGGAAATTTATCTAGTTCGTCATACCGAAACAGTTTGTGAAAAAGGAATTTGTTACGGACAATCAGATGTTGATATTGCAAAACCTTTTGAGGAAATTTTTAGCAGAATCATTTCAGAATTACCTTCAGAGGCGATTATCTTTTCTAGTCCATTAAAACGTTGTGTTATTTTAGCCAAGCACATTCAAGAAAATATCAAAACCATTTCGTATCAGGAAGACGAACGCTTAAAAGAAATGAATTTTGGTGATTGGGAATTGAAAAGCTGGAACGAAATTCCGTCAGAAGAGCTCAATCCTTGGATGGAAGATTTCGTGAATATCAAGGTTTCAAACGGAGAATCTTTTATTGAATTACATGAAAGAGTTGGCCATTTTTTGTCGGAAACACTTTCAAAAATAAATCAGCCAACTGTAATTGTTGCACATGCAGGAATCATCAGAAGCATTTTATGCCATCAGAGTTCGCTTCCATTAAAAGACGCCTTCAATAATAAAGTTGATTTCGGAGAAGTTATAAAAATCAGTTTTTAATGCTAATTATTTATAATTTTTCATGAAACCTAAAACAAATTTGAATAATCAATATTTTTAACTTTATCTTTGCGACAAATTAAGGTTGTGTTTTTAATTTAAAAAATACATTAAAAGGGAATCAAGTATAATTCTTGAGCTGTACCCGCAACTGTAAGCTAAGTTCAAAAAAACGAACGCTTGCTGTAAACTACAAACCACTGTCACGCCGCGCGCGATGGGAAGGTAAACAGCAAGACGCAAGCCAGGAGACCTGCCTTTATAACAAATATCAAACTCTCGGGAAAAAGAGTGAAGAAATTATGACTTTAAAAAGATTTTTTACTTTTTGTTTATTTGTTGTGTGCCAGATTATTTCGGCGCAGAACGATTCTATTACCAGTCTGAAAGAAGTTTTTGTTTCAGATAAGAATTTAAAAACCTATTCGGCTTCACAATCTGTTTTAAAACTGAATGATTCTATAATCAATAAAAACGAGGCGCTCCTAACCGATTTATTGAACTTTAATTCGACTTTATATTTTAAAGAATATGGACGAGGAATGCTTTCTACGGTTTCTTTTAGAGGAACAACTTCTTCGCAAACAGCTGTTATGTGGAACGGAATAAACATTAATTCTCAAATGAACGGAAGTACCGATTTTAATACTATTTCGGGCTCAGATTATAATTCAATAAGTGTAAAAGCAGGTGGTGGAAGTGTAATTTACGGAAGCGGCGCAGTTGGAGGTACTGTGCATTTAAACAACGATTTGTTGTTTTTTAATCGTTTTGAGAATAATTTAAGACTAGATTATGGCAGTTTTAATACAATTGGGATTAATTACAAAACTTCTATTTCAAATAAAAAATGGAGTACCCAAATTGGCTTTTCTAAAAACAGCTCAACAAACGATTATAAATACTTAGATCGCTATACATGGAGAGGTGAACAGCGATGGAACCAAAATGGGCAATACGATATTATTACGTTAAATGCCAATGTGGGTTATAAATTCAATCAAAATCATATTTTAAAACTGTACAGCCAGACTTCAAACACTGACCGCAATACTTCTTTGGTTACAGAATCTGAAACGAAAAGCAAATACATAAATGGTTTTAACCGAAATTTATTGGAATACGACGGAAATTTTGGAAAATTAAAGACTAATTTCAAAACCGCTTACATTTTCGAAAACTATCAATATTTTGCCGATAATTCTTTAAAAAATTATACATACGGAAAAACGGAGAACTTGATTACTAAGCTTGACGTCGATTATCATTTATTTAAAGAGACACATATAAACGGAATTGTAGATTACAGTCGAACAAATGGTTACGGAACTAGTTTTGGAAGCCATATTCGTGAAATCAGTTCTGTCGCTTTGTTGGTTAGACAAGATTTTGGCGCTAACTGGAAGAACGAACTTGGGGTTAGAAAAGAATTTACAGACAATTACAAATCTCCAGTTTTATTCAATTTAGGATCTTCTTATAAATTCAATAATTGGTACAATTTAAAACTGAATGTTTCTAGAAACTTTAGAATTCCAACTTACAATGATTTGTATTGGAATCCAGGAGGAAATCTAGACTTAAAACCCGAAAGTTCTTATCAGGGAGAAATTGGTAATGTTTTTACATTCAAAAACCTGACTTGGACGCAGAATTTTTATTATATGAAAATTACCGATATGCTGCAATGGGTTCCAGGCGCAAACGGTATTTGGACTCCTAAAAACCAAGATAAAGTAAACAGTTATGGAACCGAAACCATGCTGAGTTGGAAAAAAAGTTATGGCAAAAACATTTTTGCCGCAAATGCTACTTATGCTTACACGGTTTCTCAGGATGAAAAAACTAAAAATCAGATCTTTTTTGTTCCGTTTAACAAAGCAACAGGAGCAGTTTCATATTCTAGAAATAAAATAAGCGCTTATTATCAAATTCTTTACAACGGATTTGTTTATACAAGAGCCGATAATAATCCTGATGAAATCATTAATGATTATACAATTTCTAATGTCGGAATCGATTATGATCTTAAATTTTTAGATTCTTTCAAAATAGGTTTTCAAGTTTTGAATCTTTTAAATAAAAACTACGAAAGTCTAGAAAGCAGACCAATGCCAGGTCGAAATTTCAATATGTATTTAACCTTAAAATTTTAAAATATGAAGTTTAGCAAATTACTTTTAATAGCGTTAAGCATTTCGTTATTCGCTTCTTGTTCAAGTGATGACAACGATGGTCCGAAAGGCGCTTACGACAATGGTTTTTTTATTGTTAATGAAGGCGGTTCTACTTCTGGAACAGTATCTTTCTCTAGCAATGATTTCAGCATATTTACAAAAGACGTTTATGAAACAGAAAACGGATCTGATGTACTTGGGAAATTTATTCAGAATATCTTTTTTGATGGAGACAAAGCATATATTATTGCTGGCGGATCAAACGTAATAAACATTGTAAATCGTTATACTTTTAAGTTAATTACTAAAATTGACAGCGGCTTAGTTAATCCTAGATATGGTGTTATAAAAGACGGTAAAGCTTATGTAACAAATGCAAATTCATACGATTCTGTTACAGATGATTATATTGCTGTAATTAACTTGGCAACTAATGTTGTTGAATCCAAAATTTCATTAAACACAACGGCAAACAGAATTGTAGAAGAAGGCGGAAAATTATACATTACAGATCCAATAGGAACTGACAAACTTTCTATTTACAATCTGAACACAAAAACTTTAGAAACTCCAATAACAATTGGTTCTGGTTCAGATTCTATTGAAGAAGAAAATGGAACTCTTTTTATCTTACGTCCTTCTTTTACTGAAAGTAGCGAAATTATAAAAGTTAAAATCTCTGACAAATCTGTTTCTAAAATTACAATTCCAGAATCTCAAGGGGTTGCTGGGTTTTTAGACATAGAAAACAACCAAGTTTATTATACAGTAGGAAGCTCTGTGTATTCAATTACAACTTCTGCAACAACAGCAGCTACTACTCCGCTTTTTACAGCTAATCCAGAGATTGGATACCTTTACGGATTTGCAGTAAAAAACAACCGTGCTTTCTTTGCTGATGGGAAATTTACTCAAGACAGTAAAGCTTACATCTACAATTTGTCGGGAACTCTACAAAAAGAATTGACTACTGGAATAGGTACGAACGGATTCTACTTTAACGATTAATTTTATCCTTAGAATTAGTTTTTGTTTTTTATGGAAAAGGCTTTCAGAAATGAAAGCCTTTTCTATTTATTAGATTTTTATTAAAAATTCTTTGGAGCATTCTGAAAATACATTCCGTGTCTTAATCCGTTTATGATTTTTGAATCAGTTAAATAAGGCAGATCCAGTCCAGAATCATTAGAAATTGTTTTAGCAGTAGATCCCGTAATTTTTGAAATAGCCAAATTAAGCAAAGGCTCAGATGTTTCTCCTAAAACACCATAAGTATCCAAATATTCTTTCTGCGGATAAGTAGGCTGTAAACCTTGAGTATAGTCTCCAAAACCGGCAGAATTTGAGATTTTAAAAACCAAAGGTTGCATTGCATATTTATGATTTGCATTGATTCCTTTTTTAGTAAACAAAGTTTCAGAATCATAAATAGTATACGAACCAACATTTTTACCTGTTGTAGTTTCTCCAATCTGAACTACATTAATATAAGGTGCTAATCCATTAATAACCAATTCACTTGCAGATGCTGTACTTGCAGTGGCAATAATGTAAACCGTACTTAAATTTAAACTGTTTAAAGCTTTACCATCAATATTATTTACAAATCTGTAATTCAGACTTTCTAAATCATCAGCAGTCATATCTTTCATCCACTTTGTGTTAAACTGCGTTTTAGCAAAAACCTGATTATCAAATTGCCCTGTAATCAAACTAGCAAGTCTAATTGCTGAAGGAACGGCTCCTCCTCCATTATATCGAAGATCTAGAATTAAATCGGTAACTCCTTGTGTTTTCAATTCGCCAAAAGCCTGATTTAATTTATCGTCATAGCTTGAATAAAAGCCATTATACATTAAATAACCTATTTTATGACCTCCCGAAGGAATCACTTTGCTAATTAAAATCGGGTTTTCTTCTAAAACAGTTTTTGTCAAATCAACCGATTTTCCGTTCAAAACATAACCGCTACCATTATAATCAGCCAAGTTTAGCGTATAGCTATCCTTATTGAACAATAAATCTTGATAATTAGAAACAGTAAGTTTTACTCCATTCACACTTGTAAATAAATCACCGCGTTTAATTGCTTTAGTCGAAGCATCTGAATTTGGAATAATATATCGCACAAAACCTACCACATCATTCGATCCTGAAGATACGCGACTCAATCTAAAATCTACACCATTATTTTTTGTGACACCGCTTAGTTCCTGTTCCAAAACAGTATAATCTTCAACAATCCAGCTGAAACGATCAATTGCGTCTCCATTTGGATATTTACTTACCGGTTTGTTCAATAAAGCTTCAAATAAATCTTCGGGCTTAGAATACCCTCTTAAGAACTGATTAAAATCGGGTTGCAGATTACGGCCATCGGCTAGATTTGGCACATCTTGTTGCCATAAATAGACTTCATTTAATCCTCTCCAAATAAAATTATTAATCTGTAAGTCTGCTGGAGCTGCAACATCATCCTGATCTTCACAAGATTGCAAGGAAAATGCGAATAAAAAGAGAAAAAGAACGCTCTTTAAAGTTGTTTTCATATCGTGTAGGTTATCTATATTATGAATAACGTAAAAGTAGTATCTTTAGTTTTAGCTTCATCGATCAAGCAGTATTTTTTTATATAAAAAATATTTTCTTTTTTGTTGTAACAAATATAATTACACCTCGTCTTGAATATATAAGCTAACGATTAACCATCAGATTAATGAACCAAGTTGTATTTATAGAATTAATAAATCCTTTTAAAGACAAAGTTTTTCGTCTGGCAAAAAGATTGCTTACAAGTACTGAAGAAGCAGAAGATGCAACTCAGGAAGTAATGGTAAAATTATGGAACAAAAAAGACAATTTAGAGAACTATAATAGCGTCGAAGCATTGGCAATGACCATGACCAAAAATTATTGTCTTGATCAATTAAAATCTAAAAGAGCCAGTAATCTGCAGATTGTTCATAACAATTTTACCGATCGGCAGCCACAATTGGATAAAAAACTAGAAGATCAAGATAGTTTAGAATGGGTCGAAAAAATTATAAATGAAATGCCAGAACAACTGCAATTATTAATTCAGCTTCGAGATGTAGAACAATATGAATTTGAAGAAATAGCCAAAATCGTAAATATGAACGAAACGGCAATACGAGTGGCGCTTTCGAGAGCAAGAAAAAAATTAGAGAATCAATGACAAATACACACCTTTATGGAACTAAATAAAATAGAAGAGATATTAGAAAAATACTTTCAGGGAGAAACTTCTATTGCCGAAGAAAATCAATTAAAAGAATATTTTTCTTCATCCAATGTTGCGCAAGCATTTGGAGCAATACAAACCTATGTTTAACTATTTCTCTCAAGCAAAAGAACAAAAATCAACGTATGAAATTCCACTACAATCTAAGAAACGCAATGTAGCGTGGTTATCGATTGCGGCATCAGTTGTTGTTTTGCTAGGAATTGGAACCTACTTTTTTATGAGCGAGCAAAAAGATACAACTGCAGTAGCTTCGCAAACAGAATTAGGAACCTATAACAATCCTGAAGAAGCCTTGAAAGCTACGCAAAAAGCTTTGGCCTTATTATCAACACATGTTAATGTAGGTATTGAAAGTGTGCAATACATTAACGAATATGAACAATCAAAAAACAAAATTTTTAAACAGTAATTAAACAAAAAATTGTCATGAAAAATTTCATTATAACTTTAGTATTCGCATTTGTTACCACAACTTTTTACGCACAAGGTGCTTTTGACAAATTTGACGGTCAAGATGATGTGACTTCGGTAATTGTAAATAAAAAAATGTTTGATTTAATGAGTAAAGTAAAAGTTGACGCTTCTGATAAAGAGACGCAACAATATATTGCTCTAATCAAAAAGTTAGATTACTTAAAAGTCTTTACCACTAAAAACCCAAAAATCGAAGCCGATATGAAAGCTACTGCCGATAAGTATGTAAAAACTGCTGGTTTAGAAGAATTAATGCGTGTAAATGATAGCGGGAAAAACGTTAGAATAATGGTAAAATCTGGAGCTACAGACACTCAAATAAAAGAGCTTTTAATGTATGTTGACGGTGCAAAAAACGATGAAACTGTTTTATTATCTTTAACTGGTAATTTTGATTTAAACGAAATTTCAGTATTAACAGATAAAATGCAACTTCCTGGAGGAACAGACTTAAAGAAAGCTTCTAAAGGCAAAAAATAACATGAGAACAAATATTTTCATCATAGCAGTTACAGCTCTCCTAACATTAGGAAGCTGTAATTCTGAACCAACATTACAAAAATATTTTGTTGAGAATTCGGAGAAAAAAGATTTCATAGCATTAGATGTTTCGCCAACTATTCTAAATGTTGATCAAACGTCTTTATCAGCAGAACAAAGTAAAGCTTTAAACTCATTTGACAAAATGAATATTCTCGCTTTTAAAGCCGACCAAAACAATCAGGCAGAATTTGAAACAGAAAGAAACAAAGTAAAAGCCATATTAAAAGATCCGAAATATCAAGAATTAATGAAAATTGGTTCCGGCAAAGATGGTGCTACTGTAAGCTATGTTGGAAGTGATGACAATATTAAAGAGTTTGTTATTTTCGCCAACAGAAAAGAAAATGGCTTTGCAGTAGTTCGTGTTTTAGGCGAAAATATGAATCCAAATAACATTATGACTTTAATGTCTGTTTTACAGAAATCTAAAATAGACATGGAACAGTTAAAACCTTTAGAACAATTGCTTAAAAAATAAAAACATCTTACTTTTTAAATGAGAAAAGCTCCATAATTGGAGCTTTTTCTTTTTGCTTATTTGAGAGATTTTACTGAACAAAACAATTGCTATTTGTTTTGTCCTGAATCTAATTTAATTATATTTGCTTCTTACCAAAATAATAAATTATGATACAAAAAACATCAAATGCCTTTATCGCGGCATCTTGGGTTGCCCTTGGAGCAGGAACAGTTGGCTTTATTGTTGGACTTGCCAGAGCTGAAATGCTTTTAAACGAAAAAGGATATTATTTCACTGTTTTAATGTTCGGACTTTTTGCCGTTGTCTCTTTACAAAAAAGCGTAAGAGATCGATTAGAAAAACTTCCTGTTACTGATATTTATTACGGAATCTGCTGGTTTGGAACATTATTATCAATCGTTCTTCTAGTTGTTGGATTATGGAATGCAACGATTCTTCCAAGCGAAAAAGGTTTTTATGCCTTTGCCTTTCTACTAGCATTATTTGGTGCTATTTCAGTACAAAAAAATACAAGAGACAACATGAACTTTAATCAAAACGAATAGGATTTATAATTAAAATACTAAAGGGGCTGCTTCAAATACTGAGACAGCCCCTTTGTTATTTTATCCTTTTAATGAAACACAACTTTAACTTTGTATTTTTATATCTAGCTTTCATTCCGTAGGAATGTCTCATCGGTAGAAAAAAAACAGCTAATAGCACTATTTACGTTCCTACGGAACGTAACAACGACAACAACACAATATTTCTACTACCAACAAAATGTTCCTACGGAACATCAAAACGTATAAAACAAAAAAAGCTCCAATTTTCATTGGAGCTTTTCTTTTATATTAAAATCTGAGATTATTTACTCAAATACATTTTTCTTCTAGAGTACAATTCGTAGAATTGATCGTCTTTTAAGTCATCAATAAACAAGATGCTTTCTCCTGTCGATTTCATTTCTGGTCCTAACGCTTTGTTTACGTTCGGGAATTTGCTGAAAGAGAAAACTGGTTGTTTGATTGCGTATCCTTTTAATTGTGGATTGAAATCAAAGTCAGTTACTTTATTGTGACCTAACATTACTTTTGTAGCGTAGTTTACATAAGGCTCTCCGTAAGCTTTTGCAATAAACGGAACCGTTCTTGAAGCTCTTGGATTTGCCTCGATGATGTAAACTGTATCATCTTTAATCGCAAACTGAATATTGATTAAACCTACAGTTTTTAAAGCTCTAGCAATTTTATGCGTATGATCTTTAATTTGTTGCATTACAAATTCTCCTAAGTTAAAAGGAGGCAATGTTGCGTTACTATCTCCAGAGTGAACTCCACAAGGCTCAATGTGCTCCATAATTCCGATGATGTAAACATTTCCATCAGCATCACAGATTGCATCAGCTTCAGCTTCGATTGCTCCAGCTAAGTAGTGATCTAGTAATAATTTGTTTCCTGGAATTGCTTTCAACAAATCGATAACGTGCTCTTCAAGCTCTTTTTTGTTGATTACAATTTTCATTCCCTGACCTCCTAATACATAAGAAGGACGAATTAAAAGTGGGAAATCTAAAGTATCAGCCAATTTCGAAGCTTCATCAGCCGTTTCAGCGATTCCGAATCTTGGGAAAGGAATATTTAATTCAGTCAATAAATCTGAGAATCTTCCTCTGTCTTCTGCTAAGTCAAGTGCATCAAAACTAGTTCCGATGATTTTCACTCCGTATTTAGATAATTTATCTGCTAATTTAAGAGCTGTTTGGCCACCTAACTGTACAATTACACCTTCTGGTTTTTCGTGTTGGATGATGTCATAAATATGCTCCCAGAAAACTGGCTCGAAGTATAATTTATCAGCTGTGTCAAAGTCTGTAGAAACCGTTTCAGGATTACAGTTGATCATGATTGTTTCGTAACCGCATTCTTTTGCGACTAAAACTCCGTGTACACAAGAATAATCAAACTCAATTCCTTGTCCAATTCTGTTTGGTCCAGAACCTAGAACGATTACTTTCTTTTTATCTGTCAGGATACTTTCGTTATCTACATAACGCTCTCCATTTGCTTTTTCGATTTCTGCCTCAAAAGTTGAGTAGTAATATGGTGTTTTAGCTTTAAACTCAGCCGCACACGTATCAACCAATTTGAATACACGGTTGATGTTCATGTTCATACGTAAAGTGTGCACTTCACTTTCTAAACAACTCATCATGTGAGCGATTTGTCTATCTGCAAAACCTTTTTGTTTTGCCTCAAGTAATAATTCTTTTGGAAGATCAGAAACTTTGTAGTTTGAGATTTCTTTTTCTAAAGTATAAAGCTCTTCGTATTGCTTCAAGAACCACATGTCGATTCTTGTAATTTCGTGAATTGTGCTTAATGGAATACCCATTGCAATTGCATCGTAGATTACGAATACACGATCCCAACTTGCATAAGTTAGTTTTTCGATAATTTGTTCGTAATTTTTGTATCCTTTTCCGTCAGCACCTAAACCATTTCTCTTAATCTCTAAAGATTGAGTTGCTTTATGAAGTGCTTCTTGGAAAGAACGTCCAATTCCCATAACCTCACCTACAGATTTCATCTGAAGACCTAAAGTTCTGTCTGAACCTTCAAATTTATCGAAGTTCCAACGTGGTATTTTTACGATTACATAATCTAAAGTTGGTTCGAAAAGAGCCGAAGTCGATTTTGTAATTTGGTTTTGCAATTCATCTAAATTGTATCCTAAAGCTAGTTTAGAAGCAATTTTAGCAATTGGATATCCAGTCGCTTTTGATGCTAATGCAGAAGAACGAGATACACGAGGGTTAATTTCGATTGCTACGATATCTTCTTTTTCGTCTGGTGAAACTGCGAATTGTACGTTACATCCTCCAGCAAAATTTCCGATACTTCTCATCATTAAGATAGCGTAGTCACGTAATTTTTGGAAAGTTGTATCAGATAATGTCATCGCTGGTGCTACCGTGATAGAATCTCCAGTATGAATTCCCATTGGGTCCATATTTTCGATAGAACAGATAATTACAACGTTGTCATTTTTATCTCTTAAAAGCTCTAATTCGTACTCTTTCCATCCCATCAAAGCTTTATCAATTAAAACTTCGTGAATTGGAGAAGCTTCTAGTCCACGAGTTAAAAGCTCATCAAAATCTTCTTTTTTGTAAACCACAGCTGCTCCAGTTCCTCCTAATGTAAACGAAGGACGAATTACAAGCGGGAAACCAAATTCCTGAGCAATTTCTTTTCCTTCAAGGTAAGAAGTAGCTGTTTTTGCAGGTGCAGTTGGCACATTAATTCTTTCTAAAAGCTGTTTAAACTGTTCCCTGTCTTCAGTAATATTAATAGCATTTACATCAACACCGATTAATCTCACTCCGAAATCTTGCCAGATTCCTTTTTCCTCAGCTTCCAAACACAAGTTCAAAGCAGTTTGTCCTCCCATTGTTGGCAAAACTGCATCAATTTGTGGATGTTCCTTAAGAATTTCAATAATCGATTTTGTCGTTAAAGGTTTCAAATAAATATGATCGGCCATAGATGGGTCGGTCATAATCGTCGCTGGATTCGAGTTAATCAAGATAACCTCAATTCCTTCTTCACGAATCGAGCGTGCAGATTGAGATCCCGCATAATCGAATTCGCAAGCTTGGCCAATAACAATAGGTCCTGAACCTATAATTAAAACTGATTTTATTGATGTGTCTTTAGGCATTTTGTATGTATTGTGTAGTTATTTACGATTTTAAAAAACTGTTCTAGTGCGTTAAAAACTAGAAAGTTGAGAAAATTTTTACCGACAAGGTATAAAAAAAGGCGATACTAAAAAAGTAATCGCCTTATGTATGTTTATACAAACATTATTTTTTGTGTCTAGGCTCGCTAGAAACAGTTAATTTATGTCTTCCTTTTGCTCTTCTACGCGCTAGAACTTTTCTTCCATTCGCAGAAGCCATTCTGTCCATAAATCCGTGCTTATTTCTTCTTTTTCTTTTCGATGGTTGAAATGTTCTTTTGCTCATTGCTTTGTATCTTTAAAAATGGTATCTATTAACTCGTTTATTTGGTTTTGGATATCGTTGTTCAAAAACCGAGTGCAAATATACAAAGACTTTTTTTTCTGGCAAGCACTTTTATAAAAATATTTTTAATTCCTTTTACTATCTTTGCAATCACAAATTTACAATAATTATGTTTCACAAGAATATTAAACTTATTTTGGCCGGACTTCTTGTAGTGGCGGGCATTTGGCAATTTACAGAGAGTAATATTGGGAATGGTATATTCCTTATCTTACTGACTGCAATTCCAATTTTTCTTTATTTTAAAAACGAATTTATCCTTTTAGCTTTCCTTAAATTAAGAAAACAAGACTTTGCAGGGGCTAATAAATGGTTATCATATATCAAAAATCCAGAAGGTGCATTAGTAAGAAAACAGCAAGGATACTTAAATTACTTACAAGGCATTATGTTATCTCAAACCAATATTAACCAAGCAGAGAAACATTTCAAAAAAGCAATCGAACTTGGACTATCAATGGATATGGATTTAGCAGTAGCTAAATTAAACCTTGCGGGAGTTGCAATGTCACGCAGAAGAAAATTGGAAGCGACTAATTTACTTAACGAAGCTAAAAAATTAGACAAGCAAGGCATGCTGAAAGAGCAAATCACGATGATGAAAGAACAAATGAAGAAAATCTAATTTTCTAAATTACAATATTAAAAATCCCAAATTCCAAAAGGAGTTTGGGATTTTTTTATTGTAGATTATTGAATTTAGATTTCAGATTTATTCTCCACTAAAGATTTTCCATATAGTTTGTCATCCCGAGGAACGAGGAATCTCCGCAAGAAACTCCGCAAAGTAAATTACCAATCTTTGTCGAGCTACTTGCGAAGATTTCTCGCTACGCTCGAAATGACAAGATTGCTTGCACATTTTCTTAAATACATCTTTGTATAAGTTTAAAACTTTAACAAAGATTACAAATCCTCAAAGTATTGGAATTTGGAATTTAAAAATTGGAATTTTATTCCAAAATTATCGAAGGCAAATTCTCATTCAGCCATTTATACTTATTGAGAATCATAATATGAGTTCCTCCTTTAACTAAAATGCATTTATCAATATATTTAATCGGAAAAACATCATCTTTATCTCCGTGAATATGTACTACATTTTCATCAATTTTATCGCGATCCCATAGAATTACACTTTCTACAGCCCATTGCAGATAACCTAAATCGCGCACAGATAAAAATTTCTCGTATAATTTAATCCTCTTATTAACCTTTTCGCCAAAAGAAAATTTAGCCAATTTTTCAATATTTAAAATTAATTGCATCGGGATTAACTTATAAGCTTTAGTAGTCTTTCCTATTTTCATTCTTCTCGGAAATTCCAGATTGCTTCGAACGCTCGATATAATAATTACTTTTCGTGTTTTTATATGTTTAGAAATTTCCTGCACTAGAATTCCGCCAAAAGAAACTCCAATTAAAACAGGATTTTCATCTTTTATATTTTTACTAATTCGAAGCGCATAATCAGATAAAGATTCTTTCGGATTCGGAATTTCCCATTCCAAAAGATGCATTTCAAAAACAGTTTCATCCAATTTTATTCTTTCAAAAATAGATGAACTCGCCGCCAAACCTGGCATAAAATAAACTGGAATTTTACTCATAACATTAAAATGAAATTACCATTAATACATTTATTCTAAAAAAATAAAGTTACTTTTTTTAATATCATGATAATCAAATTTCAGACCTATTTTACAGAGATTCGAAAAAAATAAAACTTTGAAACAATAACTTAAACTTTATAGTTGCAAAAAATAATTCAATATTGAAAATCAAATGATTACCTTTGCATTTCCAAATATTTTTTGATTTTAAACCTTATAAAGAATTTTCTTTCAAGAATGTTTTGGGGCCCAAATTCACTATTTACCAATAACCTAACAAGAAATTACTATGGAAACATCTGTAACTATGGAAATCAAAGACAACACATTTGCACGCCAATTCGAAACTGTCATCCCTGAAGGAATGTTAGCAGTTGAGTATCAATTTCAAGAGAAAAAAATCTTCTTAACCAAAATCAAAAAGCCTGATTCGTACGAAAACGAAGAAACAATTAACACTTTACTTAAAAATGTTTTAGACTTAAGTTCTGAAAAAAATTACAGAGTAGTTCCTATTCACCCAAAAATTGTTTCGTTTTTTAAAAAAAATCCTAGATATAAAGAACTACTTCCTCCTGGAATTAGAATTTAAAAATATCCAATAAGTCGGAGCCATAATCCTCCAATTACCATATAAATTAAGAGCATAACCAAACCGGTTATAAGCCCTTTGACCCACCAGCTCTTTAGGTCAACGTAGCCGCTCCCGAAAAATACGGGTGCCGGACCGTGACCATAATGAGTTAAAGTTCCGTAAAGAGATCCGACAAAACCAAGCATAAATGCGAGCAATAGTCCTGGAATTCCAAGCGAAACCCCAACACCAAGCAAGGCTGCGTACATTGCTCGCAACGTGCGCAGTTGCACTTGCAAAAAGGTAATGACTAAAGAAATAAACCAATATAATAATCGGAAAAGCCATTTGCCAGCTTAATCCGCCAATTTGCGCTTTTACCAAGTCACTGAACCACGCTATAAAACCTAATTCGTTAAGCGAACTCGCCATCATTACCAAAACAGAAAACCACACAATAGTGTCCCAAGCTCCTTTTTCGGCTTTTACATCTTCCCAAGTTAAAACTGAAGTTAAGAGCAAAATCACTAATCCGATAAAAGCTGTTGTTGTAGCATCAATAGAAAACAAATCTCCCGTCATCCACAAGAAAAGCAGAATAAAAAATGTCAGCAACATCATCCATTCGTCTCTTGTAATGGCACCCATTTCTTTCAATTTCTGCATGGCAAGCTGTGGCGCATCACCGGTTTTCTTTAATTCTGGCGGATAGATTTTATACAAAACAAAAGGAATTACAATAAAAGCACATAATCCTGGAACAATCGCTGCTGCTGCCCAAGACATCCAAGTTATTTTTATCCCTAAATTAAGTGCAAATTTCTGGCACATAGGGTTACTTGCCGTTCCTGTTAAAAACATAGAAGATGCAATCAAATTCATATTATAACTATTCAAAGTTAAATATGCTCCGAGCTTTCTATGTGTTTCTGGTTTATCGGGCATTGAGCCAAAACTCATCGACATTGATTTCATAATCGGATAAACGATTCCTCCTCCTCTAGCGGTATTACTCGGAACAGCTGGCGCTAAAACCAAATCTGCCAATCCTAAACCATAAGCTAGTCCAAGAGAACTTTTTCCGAATATTTTTATGAATAGAAAAGCAATTCTATTTCCAAGACCTGTTTTTATAAATCCTCGTGCAATGAAAAACGAAATTCCGATCAGCCAGATTACTTTATCGCCAAATCCTCTTAATGCCATTGTTATCGACTTTCCAGGATCTCCAGGAGCCAAAACCTGAGACATTGCCGTTAAAGCAATTGCTATCATACACATAGTTCCCATTGGAGCCGCTTTTAAGATGATTCCTAAAATAGTAGCCACGAAAATGGCAAATAAATGCCAAGCTTCTGGAACAACACCTTCTGGCGCTGGAATAAACCAAATGGCAACTAAAACTGCCAGCGTAATTAAAGTCTGAGGAATTTTTACTTCTTTCATAAAAACAAAAATTAAGTGAATTAAATTCTAAGTCGCAATTGAATTAAAAACAGGTTATCGTTATAGGTTGATGTATCTGGAATACTTTTATCAAATCTGTCAATTTCAAATCCCATTTCGATACGGCCTGTGTACGATTTTCCGAATTCTAAACTAACCATTGGCGTGTAAGTTTTTCGAACATTTGAATCGATTTTGTAACTCGGATCAAAAGATTCATAGCGACAAGATACTTCAAGCGCTGTAAGTTTATTGTAATTTATCTCGTATCTAAAATTTGGCAGAAAATATATTCCTCGCATTTGATAATCGGCTACATTGTCTGTTCGAGCCTCAACTGGTAAAGAATAATATAAATTATGGTTTGTTCCTTGCTTAAATTCTATCTGTAAATCAAAACTAAGTTTATCGGTCAATTTAAAATCGCTGGTAATATCGGCTCCAAATGCAAAAACATCTTCTTTAAAGACTTTTCCGAAACCTCCATTTAAACCTAGATTAATTTTATGTTCTTTTGACAAACCAAAAACCCATCTTGAAGAATACTGTTTTCCGTTGTCTTTATCCATTTCCGTATTTTTTCCATTTCCATTTAAAATCGAAACAGCATAATTCACTGGAATTTTCCCTACATCAAAAGCTCCTGTTGCCGATGCTCCTATCTGAAAACTTGTCCATCCATTTTTTCCAAATTCATAATACTGATTTGAAAAATCGAAAGATTTAATAATATCTACAGGAACAAGCTCCTCAATACCAAAGGCAGGTCGAAACTGCCCTCCTGTTAAGGCTATATATTTATTAAAAGTATATTTTCCGTAGGCATTCTCCAGAACTTTACCTTTTGGATCTGATTTAAAATCGGCTAAATTGACCAGAATTACAATTTCTGTAGTTTCGCTTAATTTGGTATTCAATCCGACACGCATTCTTTTTATATCAAAAGAGCTTTGAACTGCATCTCCTGTTGAATGATGCGTTCCTAAAACGTCTACATTATCTCCAAAACTCTCTAAATATCTTGCTTGAAGAAGGCCTTTTAATTGAAATTGCGGATATTTTACTTCTTCGGTTTCTTTTTTATCAGCTCCCTGATTCAAATCTCCTTGGGCATGCAAAAAAAATGGAGCTGTAAGGAAAAGGAACAAAAATGGCATTAGTAGACTTTTATTCATAGGCTTAAATTAAATGAAACAGTAATGCTTATATAGTGATTTAAAAATCAGCTCTTTATTCTTGAGATCAAAAAACTTAACTGCTTATAGTCAATGCGAAATGGGAATACTAAAATAACAAAAAAAGAGATTTTATGTAAAAAAAATTGCATTAAAATACTGTTATTAATATTACAGCAAAAAAAAAGGCACAAGTAATGAAACTTATGCCCTTTAATTTTTTTATTGAAAAGATACTATTTCTCTATTTCTCTCATAGAATCCATTTTCTTGTGTGCTAAGAAACCAGCTACATCCTCAAAATGCTCTTTAACCCTTTTATTCCCGAATTCGAAAACTTTAGTAGCTAATCCGTCAAGGAAATCACGGTCGTGAGAAACTAAGATTAAAGTTCCATCAAAATCACGTAAAGCATCTTTAATAATGTCTTTGGTTTTCATATCCAAGTGATTTGAAGGCTCATCCAGAATCAACAAGTTTACTGGCTCCAACAATAATTTAATCATTGCCAAACGCGTTTTTTCACCTCCAGAAAGCACTTTTACTTTCTTTGTAATATCATCTCCTTGAAACATGAAAGCGCCTAAAATATTTTTGATCTGCGTTCTAATATCTCCAACCGCAATACTATCAATTGTTTCAAAAATTGTAGCATTTTCATCTAATAATGCCGCTTGATTTTGAGCAAAATATCCGATTTGCGCATTATGACCGATTTCAACACTTCCAGAATCAACGCCAATTTCTTTCATGATTGCTTTAATCATTGTCGATTTACCTTCACCATTTTTTCCAACAAAAGCCACTTTTTGTCCGCGTTCGATTACGATGTTTGCATCTTTAAAAACTACGTGATCTCCGTAAGCTTTAGACATTTCTTTTACAATAACAGGATATTGACCAGAACGTGCCGCTGGCGGGAATTTTAAACGCAATGCAGATGTATCAACTTCATCAACCTCTACTATTTCAAGTTTCTCAAGCATTTTGACACGAGACTGAACTGCATCTGTTTTAGAAAATGTTCCTCTGAAACGCTCAATAAAAGCACGATTTTCAGCAATCATTTTCTGTTGTTCATCATACGCTTTCTGCTGATGGATACGGCGGTCTTTTCTTAATTCTAAATAATGAGTATATTTCGCTTTGTAATCGTAAATTCTTCCCATCGTAACTTCGATAGTTCGGTTTGTAATATTATCTACAAACGCTCTATCGTGCGAGATTACCACAACTGCTTTTGCTTGAGTCAATAAGAAATCTTCTAACCATTGAATACTTTCAATATCCATGTGGTTAGTAGGCTCATCTAGCAAAATCAAATCTGGTTTTCTCAACAAAATCTTAGCCAACTCAATACGCATTCTCCATCCTCCTGAAAATTCTGAAGTTTGACGTGCGAAATCTTCACGCTCAAAACCTAAACCAATTAGAATTTTCTCAACTTCAGCTTCGTAATTCACTTCTTCAATAGCATAAAATTTCTCGCTTAAGTCAGAAACTCTTTCGATTAATTTCATGTATTCATCACTTTCATAATCAGTACGAACTGTCAATTGCTCATTGATTTCATCTATCTCTGCTTTCATTGTAAAAATCTCACTGAACGCTTTAGATGCTTCTTCCATCACTGTTGCGCCATCTTCAGTAAGCAAATGCTGTGGCAAGTAAGCAATTACAGCTTCTTTTGGAGACGAAATGCTTCCTGTTGAAGGTTTATTTACACCAGCAATTATCTTTAAAAGTGTAGATTTTCCCGCACCATTTTTACCCATAAGGGCAATTTTATCATTTTCATTTATAGCAAAAGAAACATCGCTAAAAAGTGTAGTTCCGCCAAACTGAACCGAAATATCGTTAACTGTAATCATTTGTCTTTGTTAATTTGTTTAATCGGTTAATCGTTTAGTAGACTACCCATTTTTTTCGTCTTGCAAAGATAATTTAATTAGATAATTAGGCAATTTGAAAATTAGATAATTTTGAAAATGTGTCAATTAGATAATCTGACCTCTTAAATAATACCTAAATCGCGACAAACGAAACCCAAATGGTTTTCTCATATTTCAATTTTTTAATCTTACCTTGTACTATAATTTTAAAAATCAGCAAAATATGAAAACGAAATTAAAACTGACTATTTACTTAATTGCAGGATTAATATTTGGACTTTCTGCAAATGCACAAAAAACTGTAATCAAAAAAGAAGCTTTACCAGCAAATGCTCAAGCTTTTTTAAAGACGCATTTTGGCTCAAAAAAACCGAGCTACATATTAGAAGACAAAGAAATTCTTTCTACAGAATACAAAGTTAAGTTTGGAGATGAAATAAAAATTGAATTCGATAAAAAAGGAAACTGGAAAGAAGTTGACGGCAATAGCTCTAAAATTCCAAAATCTATTGTTCCTAAAAAAATTGCTTCTTACATCAAATCAAACTTTCCTAAGGAAAAAGTAACCAAATTAGAAATTGGAAGTTCTGGTTATGAAGCGAAACTTACTAACGGTTTAGAATTAAAATTCAACCTGAAAGAAGATTTTATTAAGATTGACAAATAATTTTTAGCCACAGATTATAGGATTCCACAGATTTTTTGATCTTTTTAATTTTAATCTGTGGCTGAAAAAAATAAACCCGACAAGTCTCTAAAACCTGTCGGGTTACAAAAATTATCTCATTGTCAAATTGACCAATTATCTAATTAGTCTTTTCTCCATTTTTTAGTTTCTTCAAAAATATGCTCCATAATTGCGACTTCTGTTGCATCAAACTCTATATTTCTTCGACTCATCACCAACCTTGCAGTTTCAAAAGCTTTTTTAGTCACATAAGTTGTAAATCCTGCCGCGCCACCCCAAGAAAAACTTGGAACAAAATTGCGAGGGAATCCGCTTCCGAAAATATTAGCGCTTACACCAACAACAGTTCCTGTATTAAACATAGTGTTGATTCCGCATTTACTATGATCTCCCATCATTAAACCGCAAAACTGAAGTCCTGTTTTAGCAAAACCTTCTGTTTCGTAGCTCCATAATTTTACTTCTTCGTAGTTGTTTTTTAGGTTCGAGTTGTTAGAATCTGCACCGATATTGCACCATTCTCCTAAAACAGAATCACCTAAAAACCCTTCGTGTCCTTTGTTAGAATTAGCAAAAAGAACTGAGTTTTTAACCTCGCCGCCTATTCTAGATCCTGGCCCAACAGTTGTTGCCCCATAAACCTTAGCCGACATTTTTACCATAGCGTTTTCGCATAAAGCAAATGGCCCTCGAATTACAGTTCCTTCCATAATTTCAGCATTTTTACCTATATATATAGGACCCGTTGAAGCATTTAAAGTTACGAACTCTAATTTTGCTCCTTCTTCGATAAAAATATTTTCTGGTGCTATTACATTTACACTTTTAGGAATTGGTCGCGAAGTGCGATCTTCAGTCAAGTACTTAAAATCCTGACGGATTGCGGCATCATTTTTAGAGAAAATATCCCAAGTATGTTCGATTGTTATACAATCTTCGTTGTATTGAATAATTTCATAAGAATCAAAATCGACTTCTTCCTGATTTTCGCTTGCAAAAAATGCAATTACATCTTCGCCTTTAAAGATTGCTTGGTTTTCTGTTAAATTAGAAACCATCTCTGCAAGAGCATCATTTGGCAAATACGCTGCATTGATCATTACGTTTTCTTCTAATTCGACCATTGGAAATTTCTCCGATAAATATTCCTCTGTTATGGTAGTGATTGTCGAACCTAGGTATTTTTCCCATTTCTGGCGAATCGTCATAATTCCGACTAAAATATCAGCTACAGGTCTAGTAAAAGTAAAAGGTAATAAAGCATTCCGAACGGGACCGTCGAAAAGAATGTAGTTCATAAATAATTGAGTGTTTGTTAAAATTTGATTTGGTTACCTGGCTTCAAAGTTACAAATATTTTACTGTTTTAATTCAAAACCATATTAACGGAAAGTAATATTTAACGCATAAAAAAAGCCTTCCAGAGTTTGGAAGGCTTTTGTATAATGTAAAACAGCTATTATTTTTTAGCGTGTTTAGCGTATTTAGTTTTGAATTTATCAATACGTCCTGCAGTATCGATAAGTTTAGATTTACCAGTATAAAATGGGTGAGATGTTCTAGAAATCTCCATTTTTACAACTGGATACTCAACTCCGTCAACTTCAATTGTTTCTCTTGTATCTGCAGTAGATTTAGTGATAAAAACCTCATCGTTAGACATGTCTTTAAATGCAACTAATCTGTAATTTTCTGGGTGAATTCCTTTTTTCATCTTTTCTTTTATTTATTGTTTTAGAGCATTTTCATTTTGAAGCTTTTTCATGGCTAGAAAAAGGTGTAAACAAATACTACTCTTTTTTGTTTAAAAATTTAATTATTTTTGAGTGTGCAAATTTACAATTCTTTTTTAATAAACAAACAGTTAGCTTACTTTTTTTTAGTTTATTTCGAAAAGCTTTTTTTATATTCGATTATAGTGGGAATTACTATATTTGTGGATTAATTAAACATAAGTTTATGGATGTAAAAGTATCTCCTGCAAAGTCAGGCACGCCTTATGGTATTTTGTTCGGTGTTATTATGATTTTAGAATTTGTTATCATGTACGTTATAGGCATGAAATCGCTAGTAAATACAAGCGTAGGAACAATTGTAAACATTGCAAATTATCTGATTTTGCCACTATTGTTTATATATTTAGGTTGCACAAATTACAAAAAAAATATAAACAATGGATTTATATCCTTCTCTGAATCTTTAAAAACCGGCGTTTCTATTACGGTTATTGCTGGCTTAACATATGCCGTCTTTAGTGTTATTTTTAATTTCATTTTTCCTGATTTTATAAATGAAATGATGGATATCACCAAAGAACAAATGATTAAACAAAATCCAAATATAACATCAAAAGAACTTGAAATGGGACTTGGGATGGTTAAAAAATTTATGAATCCATTTATTGTTTTTCCAGTAACACTTGTTATGTATGCATTAATTGGATTAATATATTCCTTAATAATTGGAGGAATAGTAAAAAATGAAAAACCTTAAGTCCATAATAAAATATAAATGAATTTATCTATACTTATACCGCTTCTAAACGAGGAGGAATCACTTAAAGAACTCTATACATGGATCATTAAAGTGATGCAATCTAACAATTACTCTTATGAAATCATTTTTGTAGATGATGGTAGTACAGATAATTCTTGGCAAATTATTGAAGGTTTCTCTAACGAAAATCCAAATGTAAAAGGAATTCGTTTCATGAAAAACTTTGGAAAATCTCAAGCTTTACATGCTGGTTTTGCAAAAGCAAAGGGCGATGTCATTATTACTATGGATGCCGACTTGCAAGACAGTCCAGATGAAATTCCTGAATTGTATGAAATGATTACAAATCAAAAATACGATTTGGTTTCTGGATGGAAAAAGAAACGTTACGACTCTGTTGTAGCAAAAAATCTTCCGTCAAAATTATTTAACTGGGCCGCTAGAAAAACTTCTGGCGTTGAGTTAAACGATTTTAACTGCGGATTGAAAGCCTACAAAAATGTCGTAGTGAAAAACATTGAAGTTTCTGGCGAAATGCACCGTTATATTCCTGTCTTAGCTAAAAATGCAGGATTTGGAAAAATTGGCGAAAAAGTGGTAATTCACCAAGCTAGAAAATATGGTGAAACTAAATTCGGAATGGAGCGTTTTATAAACGGCTTCCTAGATTTAATTACGATTTGGTTCTTATCAAGATTCGGAAAAAGACCTATGCACTTATTTGGCGCTATGGGCTCTTTAATGTTTATCATCGGATTTTTATCTGCTGGATACATTGGGGTTTCTAAACTATACCATATGTATACTGGAATGAAATACACTTTGGTTACCAATAATCCATGGTTTTATATTGCTTTAACCACAATGATTCTTGGCACTCAATTATTTTTAGCAGGCTTCTTAGGCGAAATTATTCTAAGAACTAAAAACAATGAAGCTCGTTATAAAGTAGCTCGAGAGGTTAATTTCTAAAAATATTTTAATCATCTTTAAAACCTTTTAACTATACAAAAACAAAATTTACAATGAACATAGCACCAAACATATTAAACGCTGTAAACGAATGGCTGACTCCAACCTTTGACCAGGAAACGCAAGCTGCCGTTAAAGAATTAATGACAACTTCGCCAAAAGAACTTGAAGAGAGTTTTTACAAAAACTTAGAATTTGGAACTGGAGGAATGCGCGGTGTAATGGGTATTGGAAACAATCGAATCAATAAATATACGCTTGGAAAAAATACTCAGGGAATATCTGATTACATGCATGAGGTTTTTCCAAACGAGCCTTTAAAAGTAGTTATTGCTTACGATTGTCGCCACAACAGCAACACTTTGGCAAAAGTGGTTGCTGATGTTTTCTCTGCAAATGGTATTCAGGTTTATTTGTTTTCTGATTTAAGACCAACTCCAGAATTATCTTTTGCTCTTAAATATTTAAAATGTCAGTGCGGAATTGTTTTAACAGCTTCTCATAATCCACCAGAATACAATGGTTACAAAGTATACTGGCAAGATGGCGGACAGATTGTTCCTCCACAAGACAAAGAAATTGTTAATGTAATTGAAAACTTAAGCTATGACAAAATCAAATTTAGCCCAAACGAAGATTTGATTCAGTACATTGATACCGAAATAGACAAAGCTTTTATAAAATCGTCTATCGAAAATGCAAGTTTTGACACTCCAGCTGAAGCTAAAGACAATCTTCAAATTGTTTTCACTTCATTGCACGGAACTTCTATAAAATCAGTTCCAGATACTTTATCTCAAGCAGGATATAAAAATGTTCACATTGTTCCTGAACAAGCTATTCCAGACGGGAATTTCCCAACTGTAAAATCTCCAAATCCAGAAGAACCAGAAGCTTTAACAATGGCTCTAGCCTTGGCAGACAAAACAAATTCTGATATTGTAGTTGGAACAGATCCTGATTGCGACCGTTTAGGAGTTGCTGTTCGTAACAATGACGGCAAAATGATTTTGTTGAACGGAAACCAAACTATGGTTTTAATGACTTCTTTCTTATTGAAACAATGGAAAAAAGCAGGTAAACTAAACGGAAAACAATTCATTGGTTCAACAATCGTTTCTACTCCAATGATTATGGAATTGGCGACAAGTTACGGTGTTGAGTGCAAAGTTGGGTTAACCGGCTTTAAGTGGATCGCTAAAATGATTAAAGATTTTCCTGAACTTGAGTTTATTGGAGGTGGTGAAGAAAGTTTCGGATTTATGGTTGGAGATGCCGTGAGAGATAAAGATGCTGTTGTCGCTACTTTATTAATTTGCGAAGTTGCGGCTCAAGCTAAAGCTGCTGGAAGCTCTGTTTACAAAGAACTTTTACAGCTTTATGTAGAAAATGGCTTCTACAAAGAGTACTTAGTTTCATTGACTAAAAAAGGAATGGAAGGTTTACAAGAAATCAACCAAATGATGATTGATTTACGTGAAAATCCTTTAAAAGAAATAAACGGACAAAGAGTTATCATGGTTGAGGATTACCAATCTTCTATCGCATTAAATTTATTGGATGGATCTGAATCAACAATGGATATTCCTAAATCAAACGTATTGATTTATTACACAGAAGATGGATCTAAAATTTGCGCTAGACCTAGTGGAACTGAACCTAAAATTAAATTCTATATCAGCGTAAATGCTGAAATCGAATCGGTTTTAGATTTTGATGAAGCAGAGAAATTCTTAGACAGCAAAATACAAAACATCATTGCAGACATGCAGTTAAATTAAATCTGCTTTTCTCAATTGTACAATTTTGCACCTAACATGCAAGATTAACAAGTTAGATATCTTTGAACTCTGATTTACAATCTCTAAAGTAAATCAGAGTTTCTTTTATAAAAAAAACTAAAAAGAAATTGAAAACACCTCAATTGGATTAATTTTGTGCAATAAAATTTGCTTGCTCAAAATAACTTTAATCTAGAAATGAGTTATCGCATTAAAAGAAAACAATATCAAAAAAAATAAATGAGTAATTTCAAAAAAATAATTCCTTTTATATATCCGTATAAAAAATACGCATTCTTAAATATCTTTTTTAATATTTTGTATGCGCTTTTCAGCACACTTTCGTTTGTCGCTTTAATACCTATGCTTCAGGTATTATTCGAAAAAGGAAAAAAAGTTGAAATAGAACCAATTTATCAAGGTATTTTTAAAATAAAAGATTATGCCGAAGACTATTTGGCCTATTACATTACCACGGCACAAAAAAACCACGAACCTGGTTATGTTTTATCGGTAATGGTAGCCATTATTATTTCGATCTTTTTGCTTAAAAACTTAGCCGATTATTTGGCAATGTTTTTTATTAATTTCCTTCGAAATGGTGTTTTAAAAGACATGCGAAATGCATTGTACAAAAAAACTTTGGAGCTTCCTTTGGCATTTTATTCTGAAAAAAGAAAAGGAGATGTAATTTCTAGGATTTCAGCTGACGTAAACGAGGTTCAAAATTCTTTCTTAGCCATCTTAGAGCTTATCGTAAAAGAGCCTTTAACGATTATTTTTACAATCACCACTATGCTTATCATTAGTGCTAAACTAACCTTGTTTGTATTCATTTTCATTCCTGTTTCTGGATATATTATTTCGTTGATTGGAAAACAGCTTAAAAAGCAATCTACTAAAGCGCAAGAAGAACAAGGAAGATTTCTTTCTACAATCGAAGAAACAATTGGAGGATTAAAAGTTGTAAAAGGCTATAATTCTGAAAACTATTTTAATAAAGTTTTCCAAAATTCGACAGAGCGTTTTTTCACTTTATCAAACAGCATCGGAAACCGTCAGAACTTAGCTTCGCCTGCAAGTGAATTTATGGGAATTACTGTAATTGCCATTTTACTTTGGTACGGAGGTCAAATGGTTTTGATCGATAAAACATTACAAGGCGCAGCATTTATTGCCTACATGGGATTAGCTTATAATATTCTAACTCCTGCAAAAGCAATTTCTAAAGCTTCTTACGGAGTAAAAGAGGAAACGCAGTTGCAGAACGTGTTCTTGAAATATTAGAACAGGAAAACACCATCGTTTCTAAAGAAAATGCAATTGAAAAAACAACTTTTGATAATAATATCAGTGTTCAAAATGTAAACTTTAAATATGAAGAAGAAACCGTTTTAAAAGACTTTTCTCTTCAAATTAAAAAAGGACAAACTGTTGCTTTGGTTGGACAATCTGGAAGCGGAAAAAGCACAATCGCTAATTTATTGACACGTTTTTATGATGTTAATGACGGTTCTATTTCTATTGACGGAATTAACATTAAAGACATGAATTTGCAATCGCTTCGCAGTTTGATGGGATTAGTTACGCAAGACAGCATTTTATTTAATGATACTATTAAAGCAAACATCTCTTTAGGAAAGCTAGATGCTAGTGATGACGAAATTATCGAAGCGCTTAAGATTGCAAATGCTTATGAATTTGTTAAAGATCTTCCGCAAGGAATTTACACTAACATTGGAGATAGCGGAAACAAGCTTTCTGGAGGACAAAAACAACGTTTATCTATAGCTCGTGCCGTATTGAAAAATCCACCGATTATGATTTTGGATGAAGCAACATCAGCATTAGACACAGAAAGCGAAAAATTTGTTCAGGTCGCACTAGAAAACATGATGCAAAACAGAACTTCAATCGTAATTGCACACCGTCTTTCTACTATTCAAAAAGCAGATATAATCGTAGTAATGCAAAAAGGAAAAATCGTTGAACAAGGAACCCACGAAGAGCTAATTGCACACAACGGAACTTACAATAAATTGGTAACAATGCAATCTTTCGAATCGTAAGAAATCATTAAATCCAAATTAATACACACAGATTAAGGAAATATTAAAACTCAATTTTAATTTCTTTAATCTGTGTTTATTTTTATAACTTTAGGTTAGTTAAAGATTGAAATCATTTAATCTAGAGAAAATGTATCTTAACAACCCCAACATAAAACTTCCCGATGATCCCGATACTATTGTTTGGAAATATCTGGACTTATCTAAATTTCTTGATTTATTACTCTCTAAGAAGCTTTTTATGTCGCGTTCAGACAAGTTTGAAGACCAATACGAAGGCACTTTTAGCGAACCAACTTATGAAGAGATAAAAAAACTTGCCGCAGACAATCCGGAGTTTTTAAATTACTACAAAACGCATCGTGAAAAAGTAGCCATTAGCAGTTGGCATATTAACGAATACGAATCGTTTGCTATGTGGCAGATTTTCACCAAAAACAATGAAGGTTTAGCCATTCAGTCTACTATCAAAAGACTACAGAAAGCTGTAAAACCGGAGAATAATTTTGATCAATATATTGGCGAAGTAAACTATATTGATTACAAAAAAGAATACATTCCGTTTGACGATCTATTCTTTCCTTTTTTATTCAAAAGAAAAAGTTTTCAGTACGAAAGAGAAGTCCGAATTCTAAGTGACACTTCAAAAAGTGACATCAAGTTAAACGACGGATTAAAAATCAACGTCGACATTAATCAATTGATCGAAAAAATATACATTCATCCAAAATCTGAAAACTGGTACAAAAAACTGGTAATAGAATTAGTTGAACGTCTAGGATTTGGTTTTGAAATCGAAAAATCTGATCTGGAAAGTGATATATTGATTTGAAGTTGCTAAGGTTCTGAGATGCTAAGATTCTAAGTTTTTTTTTCTTGCCACGGATTAAAAGGATTAGAAAGATTTTTTCCCGTTTCTGATTTGATTATGTTCCGTAGGAACATTTCATTGGTAGAAAATTATATAGTTACAGTTATTTTACGTTCCGTAGGAACGTTTGATTTAGATATTTTTTTAACAATGCAAAGCATCAAACGTTCCTACGGAACGTAAATTGGTTGAACGTCATTTTTTTCTACCGACCAGACATTCCTACGGAATGATGACCTGATGCATAAAAATGAAAAACGCTGTTTTAATTAATAAAAGTAATTTAAAAAGAGAGGCTGTATCAACTTATTGAAACAGCCTCTCTTTTTAATAAAAATCTTTTTAATCCTTTTAATCTGTGGCAAAACCTTAGATCCTTAGCATCTTAGAAACTCAGAATCTTAGATAGGCTTATAACTCTTCACTTCCCATTTTTTAGAAGCTAAATCTATATAATTATAATGCAAAACATCATTTTTATCAAACTGACCATTTTGGTTGGTATCTTCAATTGTTCTAAAATACAGACGGTTTTTAGATTCAATTAAACTCCAATCTACCAATTCCTCTAATTCTGCTGAAACTTTTGTGAAATTTTCTCCACTTATATCGCTTAAATATAAAGTTTTAATATCGCTGGTATCTATTTTACCATCTTTGTTTGTATCCGAATCTGTTAGTGTATAAACCATAACATTATTATGCGTTTTATCTGCAACAGTCTTTAAATAAGTAGCTGTTAAAATTAAAACTGGTTTATCAGATAAAGGTCGGATAGAATCTGAATCTACTTTTTGAAATTTTAAATTCTGAAGAAATCCTGTAATTTCATATTCTCCTAAATTAGAAATTGTAAAACTTACATCGTTTACACTAGAAGAACCAAATCTTGCTTTAGAGCCTCTTTCGTAAACTCTTAAATCTCCAACGGGGTGAATCAAATAATTAGTACCTTCCATTTGAATAGGAAGATCTGCAATTTCAATTTGTGTTGAGTCTGTTTTTACTGCGCCTGTGCTTACTTTATTAGAAGCACCATAAGTTACTTTTGGTTTTTGAACTTCTTCTCGGCAACTTATAACCGTCCCGACAAGTATAAGGGCAATATATTTAAAATACTTTTTCATCTACAATGATTATATACGATTATCAAATATACTATTTTTGATTGTATTTTTGAGTTTTATTGAATTTTATAACCAACATCGAAGCAGTTTATAACCTCGCATTTAATTTAACGTTAAAAACTCTCGAAGTCATATAATTTGGAATCGCATATTGTTTTTTTGAATAGACATCACGAACCCAAGTATTTGTAATTGCGTTTTGATTGTTGAAAAGATTAAAAATTTCTAGCCCTAGAGACAACTCTTTAAACTTTTTCAGCCAGCCTGTTTTTGTATTTTGCGTACTTGCATCTACAAAAACCTTTGCAAAACCAATATCAGCTCTTCTATAATCATTCAGTCTATTTTGATATAAATATGGATCTGAATACGCTGGCGCTCCTCCTGGCAATCCTGTATTGTAGACCAAGTTCAAATACACTTTTACACTTGGAATATTCGGCATATAATCCTGAAACAGCATTGCAAATTTCAATCGCTGATCTGTCGGACGAGCAATATAGCCTCTATTTTCGTAATTCTCTTCGGTTTTCATGTATCCAAAACTTATCCAAGATTCGGTTCCTGGTACAAATTCGCCATTTAATCTAAAATCAAGACCTTGTGCATAGGCTTTTGCATTGTTATTGGCAACATATCGAATTCGAACATTGTCTATCGAATAAACGTTGACATCTGAAAGCGATTTATAATATAGCTCTGTCACCCATTTAAAAGGACGATTCCACATTTTAAAGTTATAATCGTTACTTAAAACAATATGAATAGCTTCTTGAGCTTTTACATTTGGGTTCACAACTCCGTCCAAATCTCTCAATTCTCGATAAAATGGAGGCTGATGATATAATCCTCCGGAAATTCTAAAAACCATATCGCGATCCCAATCTGGTTTTATTGCAAATTGTGCACGCGGACTTACGACAAATTGTGTTTTTCCTTCTTCTACCGCTCCCGCAACATTCCATCCTTGAAAACGCGCTCCTAAATGATACCAGATTTGGCTTGAACCAATTTCTGATTGTTTGTTCCATTGTGCGTAACCCGAAAATCTATTTATAGTATTAAAATTTGTAGCGCGAATATTTTGATAAGGTAAAAGCGGACCTGTATAAGGCGTGTAAGGTTCATTATTTTTAGGAATAACTACCAAAGGCGGATTAATAGAAAATCCCGCAGAATCAATTACTTCCCACTCTACTACTCGATCTCTAATAGATTCTCTGGTATATTTTAAACCAAACTCTAATTGGCTTTCTTTCCAGTCTTTAATTCCTTTAAGCTCAATGTTTGCAATTAAAGCATCTAAATCGTTTCGAGCATGATTTAACTGAGAACCGATTCCACGTGTAAAATCAATTGCCGAAGCGTCTTCTGAACTCTCAGCGTTTACATTTCCTAAACGATATTGAGCCAAAATATCAAAATGTTCTTTTTCTGTGGTATGAAATAAGGAACCGATTAATTTTAAAGTAAGTGTAGGCGACGCTTTATAAGTAGTTTTTAGAGCTCCGAAATAAGTATCGTACTGATCTTTTTCCTGTCCTTCATAATAAACCGAAAGCGCCATTGGCTGATCTATTGTTCCAAAATTAGTTTGGCGCACCAAAGGCTCATACGAATATTTATTCTGAGAAATATTCCCTAAAAGCTCATCTGCCATTTTTCAGAAATATCATAATTGATATTAGTCTGAATATCGGCAAAAGTTGGCTTGTAATTTGTCTGTGTATCTTGGCTATTTACTAAAAGACTGTTATTTCTATAACGGACTCCAGTTACGGCAGACCATTTTTTATTTTTTGAAACCAAATCGACTGCAGCACTTCCTCCTAAAAAACTTGCTTCAAAAGCAGCTCCAAATTGAGTTGGTTTGCGATACGTAATATCCAAAACCGAAGACAATTTATCACCAAATTTAGCCTGAAATCCACCAGCAGAAAATTCAACATTCTGAACTAAATCTGTATTGGTAAAACTTAGTCCTTCCTGCTGTCCCGAACGAATTAAAAACGGACGATACACTTCTACTTCATTTACATAAACTAAGTTTTCATCATAATTCCCGCCTCGCACCATATATTGCGTGCTTAATTCGTTATTTGAATTAACGCCCGGAAGTGTTTTTAGAATGTTTTCGATTCCGGCATTTGCACCTGGAATTTTCTTAATGGTTTCAGTATCTACTGATGTAATCCCTTGAACTCTTTTTCTATTTCCAGAAGAAACAAAAACTTCACCCATTTGTTCCTCAGAATTATTCATAATCGGATTAAAAACAAAAACTTCGTTTGTTTTCAAACTAACAGTCAAACTCATCATTTTTAAAGAAACGTGAGTAAATATCAAAGAAACCTTTTTGTTTGACGGAATTACAATTTCGTAAAAGCCATTCGAATCAGACTGAACAAAAGCATCTTGTGAAGAAACATTAACCCCAGAAACAGGATGTTTTTCTGCATCTAAAATCAGCCCCTTAATATGAGCGCTTTGAGCCAATGCAATACAGCTGATAAATAAAAAAAGAAAAGCGAATGTAAACCTATTTTGACTCAAAGATTTTGGGTTTTATTTTTTTGACTTCTAAAAAAACGTGTTTCAAAGATAGCAGTATTTCCTACATTATCAACTACCTCAATTTTTAAAACGTTTTCTCCTTCTGCCAAATATTGATCATCAAAAGTATGAGTTATTCTTCTTGCTTTATTTTCGTATTCAAACAAAACCCAACTTCCGTTTAAATAGCCGTTATAAGATTTTATTCCAGACAGTGCATCGTTAATTGTAAAATCAATTTTATTTTGATCGCTGATCCACTTTCCTTCAACAGGTTTTGCAATTTTTATTACAGGCGCAATTGTATCCAAAACCAAGCCGTATGTCCCTAATATTTTTGCTTTAGCAGTAAAAACATCTCCTTTTCTAATTGTTCCGTTATAGCTTGTTCCCTTACCAATATAAAGTTTATCTCTTAAAGATTCTGGATAAGTGTCGTCTTTTATAGTAATCGTAAAATTGGAATGTACAGGAACTGTATCGTCATGAATGAAAATTTTATTATTCCTAACATCAAAATTCATATTGAAATCATCGTAAAATGTCCCTGCAGGAAAGAAAACCGACATATTATCTTTTTCGAAATTAGTATCTCTATTATACTTAATGAAATATTTTCCGTTAACTAATTCAGCCTCTACAAGCGGTGTCGCAGCATCAAACTCGATTGGAACAGTAATCGAATTCATATTTCCAAAATAGTCCGAAACCTCAATTTTATAATTTGAAGCCAGATTAGGCTCTGCTTTTACAATACCTTGAAGAGAATCTGTTTTGATAATACTCAAAGCAAAAGGCGTTTTCATAAAAAGTTTCTGCACACGTTGTCCTGATTTTTTATATCGTGGATAATCGATCAGAGCGTTTACATAACGCATTTCATCAAAAGAATAGGTATTAAACTGATAATTATAATTCTGATTTCCGTTTAAAAAAGTCGAAACATTAAAAACTCCATTTTTATTATGCGAAACATCATCAGTGTCCACCGCATTGATTCCGAAACCAATTTTTCCGTTAGCTTTTACTTTAGAAGCCAAATAAGTTCCGTCTTTTTGAAGCGTCATATTAACCAACAAAGGCTGTTTCGAAAGATTTACCGTTGCGTTATCTAGCGGATAAACATACAAACTTGACAAAGTAGGTTTTTTGGTATCTTTTATATTTTGGTCAAAGCCAAAGAAAATTGGATTGATAACAAACTCCGTTTTAGTGTCTCTTATTTCAAAATGAAGATGCGGACCTTCAGACGATCCAGTATTTCCAGAAAGACCTATTATTTCTCCCTTTTTCACAGGAAGCTCGTCAGGTTTTGGAAACATTTCGATTTCATACGCTTTTTCTTTGTAGTGCGTTTTTTTTACATAATCTAAAATTGGCCCAACTGGAGTTTGCAAATGCCCGTAAACAGAAGTATAACCATTTGCATGTGTAATATAAATGCATTTTCCGTTTCCGAAAGTCGAAATTTTGATTCTCGAAACATATCCATCCGCAATTGCGTGCACGCTTAATCCTTCTCTTTGATTGGTTTTTAAATCAAAACCAGCATGAAAGTGATTTGGTCTTAATTCTCCAAAATTACCAGAAAGTTGCATTGGAATATCTAGCGGAGGGCGGAAATAGTCTTTAGGATACTGCGTTTGAGCAAATATAGAATTACAAATCAAAAGGGTAAGTACAGCGAATCTCATAAGCAACATTTTTGCTAAGATAAATAAAAATAAGCCAATAAAAGCAAGAAAAAAATTACAATTTTACAATTAATTGAATTACATATATTTATCTATTTTAATGTAAAAAAATCGATAAAAAATTGCATTAATAAAAAGGAATATTAACTTTGTATGATTAAGTAATGAATAGGATGTATAATGAGTGTAATTGCAGAAATAATTGATACTCTTGAATATAAAGTTGAAAAGCTTTTTGAGAAGTCAAAAGGCTTGGAGCAAAACAATCAAGTATTACGATTAGAATTAGCCAAAGCTGCGCAAATTATCCAGAAACAATCTGAGGAAATGGAAGCTTTGAAGAAGCAAAATGAAACACTTAAGATAGCCAATTCGTTGCTTGGCGGCGACAATAACAAGAGAGAGACAAAGCTTAAAATAAATTCATTAATTCGCGAAATTGATTACTGTATAGCACAACTATCAGATTAATAACATGGACGGAAAGCTTAGAATTAAAATATCAATTGCCGACCGCGTTTACCCACTTACGGTTGAACCCGCTCAAGAAGAAGGACTTAGAAGTGCTTCTAAAAAAATTGATGCCATGATCAAGCAGTTCGAAGAAAATTACGCGGTTCGTGACAAACAAGATGTTCTAGCAATGTGTGCATTACAATTTGCATCGCAAGTAGAACAAAAACAGATTGACAATACAATCGATGGAGAAGAGACTATCGAAAGAATTAAAAGATTAAATACGCTTTTAGATCAATATCTCGAAAAATAAACGTTCTTTACAGAAACTAAGATACTGCCTACATTAGTTCACAATTGGTAAACTCAACACTAACAATTTAGAATGAGCAAATCGTCGCTACTATAGTATGCCCTCCATTTGGCTGGGAAACTTGAACAGTGAGTTAGCTCAAAACTTGTCTTTACGAGTTTATACAAGCAATTAATGTAGGCTTTTTTTATATATAAACCCTAACAAACATGGACATCATAACGATCATTATTGGTATTGTAGGTATTGCGACAGGATTTGCGATAGCTAAAATTATCGAGAAAAGTAATATTTCAAACCTAATTAAAAACGCTAAAAAAGAAGCGACTTCTATCTTAAAAGACGCTAATTTGGAGGCCGAAAATATCAAAAAAGATAAAATTCTTCAAGCAAAAGAGCGTTTTATCGAACTTAAATCTGAGCACGAACAAGTTATTTTAGCACGTGATAAAAAAGTTGCTGAAGTAGAAAAACGCGTGCGCGATAAAGAATCTCAAGTTTCTAACGAACTTTCTAAAGCTAAAAAAGTAAACGAAGATTACGAATCTAAAACAGCTGAATACAATAACAAAATTGAAGTTTTAGATAAAAAACAAGCTGAAGTTGACAAACTTCACAAAAGCCAATTACAGCAATTAGAAGTAATTTCTGGTCTTTCTGCTGAAGAAGCAAAAGAGCAATTGGTAGAAGGTTTAAAAGCTGAAGCTAAAACAAAAGCAATGTCTCATATTCAAGAAACTATTGAAGAGGCAAAATTGACTGCACAGCAAGAAGCTAAAAAAATAATCATCAACACTATTCAGAGAGTTGGAACAGAAGAAGCAGTTGAAAATTGCGTTTCTGTTTTCAATATCGAATCTGATGATGTAAAAGGCAGAATTATTGGTCGTGAAGGTCGTAACATTAGAGCTTTGGAAGCTGCAACCGGAGTTGAAATCATTGTAGACGATACACCAGAAGCTATCATTCTTTCTTGTTTTGATCCTGTTCGTAGAGAAATTGCTCGTTTGTCTTTACACAAATTAGTTACTGACGGACGTATTCACCCAGCTCGTATCGAAGAAGTTGTTGCTAAAACAGCAAAACAAATTGATGACGAAATTATTGAAGTTGGAAAACGTACTGTTATCGACTTAGGAATTCATGGTTTACACCCAGAATTAATTAAAGTTGTAGGTAGAATGAAATACCGTTCTTCTTACGGACAAAACTTATTACAGCACTCAAGAGAAGTTTCTAAACTTTGCGGTATCATGGCAGCAGAATTAGGACTAAATGTAAAACTTGCAAAAAGAGCTGGTTTATTACACGATATCGGAAAAGTGCCAGATACAGAAAGTGATTTACCTCACGCACTTTTAGGTATGCAATGGGCAGAGAAATACGGTGAAAAAGAAGAAGTTTGCAACGCCATTGGAGCTCACCACGATGAGATTGAAATGAAATCTTTACTATCTCCAATTATTCAAGTTTGTGATGCTATTTCTGGAGCTAGACCAGGTGCAAGACGCCAAGTTCTAGATTCTTACATTCAGCGTTTGAAAGATCTTGAAGATGTTGCTTACGGATTTAGCGGTGTTAAAAATGCTTACGCTATCCAAGCTGGTAGAGAGCTTCGTGTAATTGTAGAAAGCGAAAAAGTTTCTGATGATAATGCTCGCAAACTTATCTTTCGAAATTTCGCAAAAAATTCAAACAGAAATGACTTATCCTGGACAAGTAAAAGTTACAGTTATTAGAGAAACTAGAGCTGTAAATATTGCTAAATAATCTAAGAAAACATAAATAAAACAAAAGGCTGTCAATTGACAGCTTTTTGTTTTTTATCTCTATTTCAAGTTTTACATATCATTAAAAATGATTTTAAAGCTGGTCCCCACTCCTACTTCACTTTCTACTTCAACCGTTCCTTTCATGGCTTCAATTTGATTTCTCGTAATATACAATCCTATTCCGCGAGCTTCTTCATGCTTATGAAATGTTTTATACATTCCAAACATTAAATCACCATATACTTTTAAATCGATTCCAAGTCCGTTATCTGTAATTGTAAGCGATTTAAAACCTTCTGGCTCTATAGCAAAATCAAAAGTAATTACAGGATCTCGATCAGGATGTGCATATTTAATTGCATTTGTCGTAAAATTGAGCAAAACGCTTTCCATATACGCCGGATTAAAATTAATCGTGAGATACTTTGGAACGTTATTCACAATAGTCACTTTTCGCTGCTTATCATAACCTTTAATAGTCGATATCGTCTTTTCGATATACTCGCAAAGTTTTAGCGGAACAACTGCAATATTAATATTACTTTGCGTCTTTACAATTTGAGTAAGATTTGAAATCGTTTCATTCAAATCGTTTGAAACGGTTCTCAAATGTTCCAGCATTTCAGCAACAGTTTGCTTATTCACATCAGCATCTATAAAATCTAAAATTGATTTTATGTTTCCAGCCTGCGTATTTAAATTATGAGAAACAATATGAGAGAAGTTCAGCAAACGACTGTTCTGATCACTATACAATTTCATTGTTTTCACAAGTTCGAGTTCTTTCTCTTTTTGAGCCGAAACATCAGTATGAGTTCCAATTACACGCAAAGGTCTTCCGTTTTCATCACGTTTAATTACTTTTCCTCGATCTAAAATCCACTTATAGTTACCACTAGAAGTCATTACACGATGATAATTTTCGTAAAACGGAATCTTATTATCAAAATGTTCGTGAATATCAGAGTAATATTTGGGAAGATCATCAGGATGTACAATTTTATCCCAACGCTCAGGATCATCAAAAATATCAGTCGATTCTAACTCTAAAATTTTAAGAGACAAAGAAGAGTAAAAGACACTATTTGTAACCATATCCCAATCCCAAATTCCGACTGTAGAAGCATCTAAAGCAAATTGAAAACGTTCTTCAGAAATTCTAAGTTTTTCTTCTTTATCCTTTATTTCAGTAATATCCGAAACATGACCATAGAAAATTACATTTCCATTTATAGAAGATTCCGTTTTAGAGGTAACTTTAAACCATCGAATCCCTTTTTTGGAAGCACAGCTCTAAACTCAATTTCCCATGGCTTTATTTCTTTCCTAGCTTTGACCAAAGACTGAAAAAAAAGTTCACGATCCTGCGGAAGAATTCGATCGTAGATTACAAACTTTATATCATTATTAAAATCCGCGGCAGAAAGTTCAAATATCTCATCTGCCGATTTACTTACGAGAGGAAAAGTATAATTATTATCGGAATCAATACTAAATTGAAAAAGCAGGTCGGGCATTTCGGCCAACAATTTTTTATAAAAATTATTTACCTCCAAGCAATCGTCATTTCCATACAAATCAAAAACCATATGCTACTTTTTTATGTAAATAAAATATTCAGAACTTATTTGGAAAAGCAAAAACAAACTGCAATGCTTTATTTTACTCCAGTTAAAAACAAAATTTTAACACAATATATAAATTTATAGAACAAAAAAACACAATTCTACAAAAATTATTTCCTAGGATGATAACTATGCATTACTTCTTTTAGAAAACTGCGATCCAAATGCACATAGATTTCTGTTGTTGTAATAGACTCATGTCCCAACATTAATTGAATAGATCTTAAGTCTGCACCATTCTCAAGCAGATGTGTAGCAAAAGAATGCCTCAACGTATGCGGACTTATATTCTTTTTAAGCCCCACTTTTTCAGCAAGATCTTTTATGATAGTAAAAACCATTGCACGTGTTAACTGATTTCCTCTTCTATTTAAGAATAAAGTATCTTCCGCTCCTTTTTTTATAATGAGATTGCAACGAATCGCATTTCGATATATATCAATATATTTTTGAGTTAGAGGCCCAATTGGAACAAATCTTTCTTTATTTCCTTTTCCAGTAATTTTAATAAATCCTTCATCAAAAAAGAGATCAGAAATTTTAAGCGAAATCAATTCGGAAACACGTAAGCCGCAGCCATATAAAGTTTCGAGCATCGCTCTATTTCGTTCCCCCTCGTTAGTACTTAAGTCGATGTTTTCTATCAAAGCATCAATTTCCTGAAGTGATAAAGTATCTGGTAGTTTACGGCCAGTCTTTGGAGCTTCAATTAATTCTAACGGATTATCGTTTCTATAATCTTCAAAAACCAGATAATTAAAAAAACTTTTAAGTCCAGAAATAATCCTTGCCTGCGACCTCGGATTAACTTCTTTGGCTACCGAATAAATAAATTGCTGTAAAGTTTCGTCGGAAATTTTTATTGGAGAAACATCAATCTGATTGGTTTCTAAAAACAGACATAAACGTTCAATATCAAAGCCGTAGTTTTCGATCGTATTTTTAGACAAACCTCTCTCAATCCTTAAGTATGATTGATAATCTTTTATATATCTACTCCAATTCATATCTACAAAGTAAGTGATTTTTTGGCATAAAAAAACCTTCCTTAAAAAAGGAAGGTTCTTCAAATATTTTTTAATTTCTTAATTAAATTTATAAGCTGCAGTTATAGCAAAAACACTATTTTTTGGGCTATCATAATATTCATCCCAAGTGTCTGCATTGTTATCTGCTATATTAGACAAACCTACTGTGTAACGTGCACCAACTGAGAAATTATCTGTAAAGTTATATCCTAATCCAAAGTTAAATCCTGTATCAACAGATTTGAAACCATCTTTAACATCTTCTCCATCACTTTTCGCAGAAACTAAAAATCCTATTTGTGGACCCGCCTCAGCAGTAAATTGTTTTGTGATATAAAACTTCGCTAAAACAGGAACGTTAATATAATTTAATTTAGTATCATACTTATCACCAGCAAATTTCAATTTAGCACCTTGCGTAGAAAACAAAACCTCTGGCTGAATAGCTAATCTTTCAATAACTTTAATCTCAGCGAAACCTCCAACTTGAAAACCTACTAAAGAGCTAGCATCCCAATAATTTCCACCAGCAAAAGTTGTGATATTAAGACCTCCTTTTACTCCAAATCTTGTTGACTGAGCATTTGCAAATGTAAAAGCCATAATTGCAATGGCAGATAAAATAATTTTTTTCATTCTAAATTTGTTTTGGGTTAAATTTAATTAGCCAAATATAAAAATATTCTTCATAAATCTATATTAGGAATTTAACAAATAAAATAGTAACTATTACATTATTTGTTAATTTTAGATTAAGCAAACTAAAATAAAAGCAAAAGCCCTTCCATTTCTGGAAAGGCTCTTAAAAAACACTATTAACTAAATATTAGAAGTGTAATGCAAAACCGATGTTTAATTGGAAAACATCTTTTCCGTAATCTTCATTTAAAGTAATATTGTAACGAAGACCTGGTTCAATAGATATGTTTTTTCCAACAAACCAAGCATATCCTCCTTGTAAACCTAAGTAAGAAGGATTTTCATTAGCATCTTTAATACTTGCTCCTGTGTAAGAAGCTTCAAGAGGAAATTTATTTAATAAATAATATTTCGCTCCCACTTTATAAGAAAATGCATTTGAGCTATGACCAAAGTCATTATAACCTAAACCAGCTTTAACAGCTAAATTATTGGCAACAAAGTAACCAGCTTCAGCTCCTAAACCCCATTCAGTCTCTCCATCTCTAGATGACAAATGAAAACTAGTATTGCCAACATTTGCATCAGCACCACCGAAAGCTGTATTAGCTTCAATTAACCATTTTCCTTTTGCTGTCTGTTCTTGAGCATTAGCCCATCCAAAAGATAATACTGCAATAGCGACTAAAACAATTTTTTTCATAATTTTTAAAATATTATTTGATTAATACTTCGCAAAACTAAGATTACACTTACAAAATAAACTCCACAACAAGCTTAAAAAGTATTAAAATAAGACAGAAAAAAATTACCAAAAAAAGAGCTGATTTTCAGATTAGTAAAAGATTATAAACGGCTTTAAAACCTTAAAATTTACTTTTCGGTGGGAATTTTATTAATTATTTAATCGAAAATATAATGCAATAAAATGCTAAATATGTAGTTTTGATCTATAAATAACATTTAAAATACCAATTTTTAAAAACCTTTTTATGAAGAAAATATTTTTAGCGACTGTTATGTTTATCGCAACATCAGCGGCAGTAAACGCACAATTTGTACAAATCGGGGTAAAAGCAGGGGTTAACTTTGCTAATCAAACTGGAGGTTCTGACTTTAATGGAATTTCTGTTGACAAAGAAGGAATTACAAGTTACCACGCAGGTCTTGTAGCAGAACTTAAATTATTAGAAAAATTCTCAATTCAGCCAGAACTTTTATATACTACTCAAGGAGCAACTTATAAAAATGCTGTTTCAGAATTTAAAAATGAAATGGGATATATTGCTATTCCAGTAATGGCAAAAATCTATATGACTAAATCTCTTAGTTTAGAACTTGGCCCACAGGCATCATTCCTTGTTAGCAATAAAAAAGAATTTGATGTTGCAGATCCAAAAACATTTGACTTTTCTCTTAACGCAGGTTTAGGATTAAAAGTTGTTGGAGGTCTTTTCGTTCAAGCTCGTTATGGTATTGGTTTGACAGAAATTTCAAAAGAAGCTGATTTTAAAAACTCTGTATTCCAACTTTCAGCTGGATACATGTTCTAAAAATATATCACATACTTTTACAAAAACCGCTCTATTTATTAGTGCGGTTTTTTTTATTTTTACACTTATATGTGAAATGTCATTTGTAAAAATGTAAAATACATTCACATCGCTTAATTAAAAAACAAATTACTTTATGAAAATCTGCATTATCAACGGACCAAATTTGAATCTTTTAGGAAAAAGAGAACCTGAAGTTTATGGAAGCCAAACTTTCGAAGATTATTTTGAAACGTTGAAACAAAAATTTCCAAATATTGAACTTTCCTATTATCAAAGTAATATTGAAGGAGAACTAATTGGAAAAATTCAAGAATGCGGTTTTACTTTTGACGGAATCATTTTGAATGCAGGTGCTTATACACATACTTCTATTGGTTTAGGAGATGCTATGAAAGCCGTTACAACTCCTGTAATCGAAGTGCATATTTCTAATACTTATGCTAGAGAAAGTTTCAGACACCAATCTTATTTATCTGGAAATGCAAAAGGTGTTATTTTAGGTTTCGGACTTAAAAGTTACGAATTGGCTATTCAGTCCTTTCTATAAAAAACAATTTTATTGCACGAAGTTGGAATTACCAAAAACTAAAGAATTTCAACTTCGTTCAACTTGATATGTTATCTCATCTAATGTCTTAGAATTTAACAAATTATTAATAAGCTCAGATTTAACTTATTATATTTTTGTAAGACAAGCCATACTACATGAGAAACTTTACTTTATTTTCCTTCTTATTTTTTTCTATTACCACCTTTTCACAAATTAAAGGAACTATAACAGATGACAAAGGAAATCCGCTTCCTTTTGTATCCGTTTTTGAAGAAAACACTTATGCAGGAACCACTTCAAATGAGCAGGGAAAATATCAGCTTAATGTAAAAGAAATTGGAAAAAACAAAATTACTTTTCAATATTTAGGATTCAAAACTCAAAAAATAGCCGTCGCTGCCGGAAGCAAAACCGTTACTTTAGACATTCAGCTCCAAGAAGAAAGTTTTGCTTTAAATGAAGTAATTATCGATCCTAAAAACAATCCAGCAAATGCCATCATAAAAAATGCAATAGCTCATAAAAAAGAAAACTCGGATAAAACTGAAAGATATACAGCCGATTTTTATTCAAAAGGAATGTTTAAAGTAAAAGATCTTCCCAAAAAAATACTGGGCAAAAAAGTAGAACTTGGCGATGATATGGCTTCAAATTTAGATTCTACGGGAACTGGAATCTTATATTTATCTGAAACGATATCTAAAGTTAGCCTTGAAAAACCAAACAAGTTTAAAGAAAACATTATTGCTTCTAAAGTTTCTGGAAACAATCGTGGTTATAGTTATAATACAGCAACATTGTCAAATTACGACTTTTATGACAACACTTTAGATTTTGATGTAAAACTCATCTCACCTATCGCTGACAATGCTTTCAATTATTACAAATACAAATTAGAAAGCACTTTTTACGACGACAACAATCAGCAGATTTATAAAATCAAAGTCATTCCGAAACGAGATAAAGAACCTGTTTTTGAAGGATACATTTATATTGTAGATGATAGTTTTGCCATTTATGCCATTGATTTAGACATCAAAGGGTATCGAATGAAAAATGAATTTACAGAAATAATGACTTTAAAACAGAGTTTCAGCTACAACACCAAAAATAAAATCTGGTCAAAAAATGCACAGACACTTTCTTTTAATGCTGGAATTTTTGGTGTAAAGTTCTCTGGAAATTTCAATTATGTTTATTCTAATTATGAATTTCCTGCCTCATTTGAAAAGAAAACTTTTGGAAACGAGCTCGTAGCTTTTGATCTAAATGCCAATAAAAAAGATGATGCTTTCTGGAATGAAATTCGTCCCATTCCGTTAACGATTGAAGAAAGCAGTGATTATGCAAAAAAAGACAGTTTGCAGACTATTAGAAAATCAAAAAAATATACCGATTCTATTGATGCAAAAAACAACAAATTCAAGGTTTGGGATATTTTAATGGGTTACGATTATAAAAACACTTTTAAGAAATATTCTTTTGACTATAAAGGCTTATTGAATATTTCTTCATTAAGTTTCAATACTGTTCAAGGTTTTAATTTGGATTCTGGCTTCTCTTTTAAAAAATGGAATGAAGAAGAAGGAAAAAGCACTTCGATAAGTACTACTTTTAATTATGGATTTTCTGACGAACGTTTTCGCGCAATTGGAGAATTCAGTCATCGATTCAACACTATTAATTATGCTACAATTTGGGGTTCTGGAGGAACAAAAACTGCTCAATTTAATAGTGCCGAACCAATTTCAAAATTTATTAATTCTATAAGCTCTCTATTTTTTAAAGACAACTACATGAAGCTTTATAACTTAGAATTTGCTGAAATTAATTACGGACAAGATATTGCTAATGGAATAAATCTTACTGGAAAAATTGGTTACGAGCAGCGAAAACCGCTTTTGAATACAACCGACTATTCATTCTTTAAAAAAGATGATATTTACTCCTCAAATAATCCGTTAGCGCCAAACGATTTTACAACTCCAGCTTTTGATCAGCATCATTTGTTTAAAGCGCTTCTGACAACGAAGATCAATTTTGGAAACAAATATATTTCAAGACCTGACGGAAGATTTAATTTTAAAGACGATAGATATCCGACGGTTTATTTAGCATTCGAAAAAACCTTTGCGGCAAGCGAAAAAAAGTACGAATATGAACGAATTGGAGCTTCCGTTCAATATGATTTATCGCTTGGTAATAAAGGTCTTTTAGGAACCAATTTTAGAGGAGGAAAATTCTTCAATGCTGAGAATATTTCGTTTATTGATTACAGACATTTTAACGGAAACCAAACTCATATTGGAACAAGTGAACGCTATCTAAATGTTTTCAACATGATGCCGTATTATTCTAACAGCACAAACGATAGTTATTTTGAAATGCATACCGAATACAATGATACGGGCTTTATTATGAATAAAATTCCGTTATTGAATCTTTTAAAATCAACTATGAATATCGGATTTCATGCTTTGGCAATTCCAGACAAAAAACCATATTCTGAATTTACAATTGGTTTAGACAATTTAGGTTTCGGAAAATTCAAATTATTCAGAATCGATTATGTTCATTCTTACCAAGGTGGCATCCAACAAAATGGCGTTGTATTTGGATTGAAGATTTTAAATGCGTTAGATTAAAAAAGGTTTTAAGATTCTTAGATGCTAAGCTTCTAAGTTTTTCTTTTAATACTTGACAGCATTTTTTTCAGGCTGAGCAATCTACAGACTTCAGGAGAAGACTGAGCAAAGATTTTCAATCTTAAAAAAAAGCTTAATTTAAAATCTGGTTTCAAGCAGATCATAAATTAAGCGGATTTTAAATTAAACTTTGTCAAACTTTAGAACTTTAACAAAGGAAAAGCTCAGAATCTTAGCACCTCAGAACCTTAGTATCTTAAGAATAATCATCTGGCTCAACATGTATTAAAACGTGCCCAAGTTCTGGGATTTCTTTTCTCAAAGTGTCTTTTAATTCGTGTGCTAAATCATGTCCTTCTTTTACTGAAATTTTTGCAGAAACAATTGCGTGAAGATCTACGTGGTATTTCATTCCTGCTTTACGAATAAAACATTTTTCTGTTCCAAGAATTCCTGGAACCAATAAAGCTTTTACACGAATTTCTTCAACTAAATCTTCATGAAGATTTTCGTCCATAATTTCACCAAGCGCAGGTCTAAAGATTTTATAACTATTATAGAGAATAAAAAAAGTCGCAAAAAGCGTCGCCCAATCATCTGCAGATTCATAACCTTTTCCCATAATCAGCGCAATCGAAATTCCGATAAACGCCGCAACAGAGGTTATAGCATCACTACGATGATGCCAAGCATCAGCAGCAAGAGAGGTACTATTGGTTTGCTTGCTTCGCTTCATAACCAAACGGAATGAATACTCTTTCCAGATTATGATAGCTCCCAAAACATAAAGCGTCCAAGATTTTGGCAAATCATGATCACTTCCAATATTGGCAATACTTTCATATCCAATAATTGTTGCTGAAGTAATTAGGAAACCAACAACTAAAAATGTTATTAAAGGTTCTGCACGACCGTGTCCATAAGGATGATTTTCATCTGCTGGTTTATTCGAATATTTGATTCCAAAAAGTACCAAAAAAGACGAAAATATATCTGTCGTTGATTCTATTGCATCGGCAATCAAGGCATAAGAATTGCCAAAAAAACCTGCGAGACCTTTTATAATGGCCAGGCAGGTATTTCCTATTATACTAAAAATAGTAGCTTTTATAGCTTTTTGTTCGTTTGTCATTTAGACTATTTTTTTTAGCCACGAATTACACAAATTACACGAAGATTAGCTTTGTGTTTTATTTTACTAATTTTTAAAAATTAAAATCGCAAAATTAAATTTCAAAAATAAAAATTAGTGCAATTTTTGTAATCCGTGGCTATAAACTTTTAAGCTCTCACGATTTTAGCTCCAATTGCTCTCAAACGTTCGTCGATACGCTCGTATCCACGATCGATTTGTTCGATATTTTGAATTGTACTAGTTCCTTTTGCAGAAAGCGCAGCAATCAACAATGAGATTCCCGCACGAATATCAGGAGAAGACATTGTAGTTGCTTTTAATTGAGATTCGAAATTATGTCCCATAACCACAGCTCTGTGCGGATCACATAACATGATTTTTGCTCCCATATCGATTAATTTGTCTACAAAGAACAAACGGCTTTCGAACATTTTTTGGTGAATTAAAACATCTCCTTTTGCTTGCGTTGCTACAACCAAAACGATACTTAATAAGTCAGGCGTAAATCCTGGCCAAGGTGCATCTGCAATTGTCAAAATAGAACCATCGATATCGGTTTTTACCTCATATCCATCTTTGTGAGCAGGAATATAAATATCGTCATTACGTTTCTCAACTGTAATTCCTAGTTTTCTAAACGTATTTGGAATCAAACCTAAGTTTTCCCAACTTACATTTTTGATCGTAATTTCGCTTTTTGTCATAGTCGCAAGACCAATCCAAGAACCAATTTCGATCATATCTGGAAGAATTCTATGCTCACAACCTCCAAGACTTTCAACACCTTCGATAGTCAATAAGTTAGATCCAACTCCAGTGATTTTAGCTCCCATAGAGTTCAGCATTTTACACAATTGCTGTAAGTATGGTTCGCAAGCTGCATTGTAAACTGTAGTTGTTCCTTTTGCTAAAACTGCGACCATTACAATATTTGCAGTTCCAGTTACAGACGCTTCATCCAAAAGCATATCTGTTCCTTTAAGACCTTCTTTTGGAGTTTCTACTCCATAAAAATGATCTTCTCTGTTATATCTAAATTTTGCTCCAAGGTTAATAAAACCTTCAAAGTGAGTATCTAATCTACGGCGACCGATTTTATCTCCACCTGGTTTTGGAATATATCCTTTTCCGAAACGAGCCAAAAGAGGGCCAACAATCATAATAGAACCACGAAGCGCTCCTCCTTCTTTCTTGAAAGCTTCAGTTTCTAAATATCCAACGTTAACTTCATCAGCTTGAAAAGTAATTGAACCTGGTTCGTTACGTTGAATTTTTACCCCTAAATTCCCCAACAAAGTGATTAATTTATTGATGTCTATAATATCAGGAATGTTATTAATTTTTACTTTCTCTCCTGTTAGAAGCACGGCACATAAAATTTGTAATGCCTCATTCTTTGCTCCTTGCGGAGTGATTTCTCCTTTTAAAGGAGTTCCTCCTTCGATTTTAAAAATTCCCATAGATTTTGTTTAGGTTCTTTCAAAGTTTCTAAGATTCTGAGATTCTAAGTAAAAAAACTCAGCAACTTAGTAGCTTAGCAGACTTAGCGCCTTTTTTTATTTTTGTTTTTGTTTATTTTTTAAGCATCTAAGTAAAAAAAACTTAGCAACTTAGGAGCTTAGCCTCTTAGTCGCTTTTTCTTACTTTTGATTATTGTTTTTTTGAAATGTCTTTTTTTGACCGCCTTTGTTATTGTTTTTGTTATTCTGCATTTTTGGCTGTGTTCCAGAAGCTGTTTTATTGGACATGCGTTTATTAGTGCGCATTAAATCTGTTGTATTCAACAATTCTTCTGTACTGTGTAATAAATTAATTTTACCGCCAGATAATTCATACAAATGCTCAAAAATCACATCGTCTTTTACTGTGTCTTTGTTCCAGCTCAAAAACGACTTTTTCATGTGATTGGCAATTACCATTATCAGCGCATTTTTCATTTCGCCTTCTTCCCATTTATTAGCAACTTCAATCATATATTTGATGTTATTGCCATAAAATCTATATTTTGGAAAGTTCTGCGGATATTGCAAAGTTTCAGGTTTTAACTGCAATACATCGCGAGACGGAATTGGGTATGGCGATTCTACATTCAGTTTGAAATCAGACATGATAAAAAGCTGATCCCAAAGTTTATGCTGAAAATCTGGTACGTCACGCAAATGCGGATTTAGGCTTCCCATAACCTGAATGATATATTTCGCGGCTTTATTGCGCGTTTCATCATCTTCGATTGCAGTTGCCTGATCGATCAATTTTTGTAAATGACGCCCATATTCTGGGATAATTAAACGTTGTCTTTCAGAATTGTATTCCAAATTATACACAACGTCACTTGCGGCTTCTCTTTTATATTTTTCGATCATAAGTTTATAATGAAACTATACCTTCTATTGTAGAAACTTCTTTGTATTTACTAATCACATCGTCTGAGCTGTGCATCGTAACATCTACAGAAACACTGGTAAATTTACCTGTTTTAGATTTTGTTGTTTTAATAACCGCTCCCATTCTATCAAAAGCTTTTTCAACACGCTCTACATTATCACCTACAGAAGGCACAATAAACTTATACAAATATTCTGCTGGCCAAGTGTTTGCGTTATCAAGTTCTACTTTTAATCTTTCGTAAAATTCGGCGGTGTTTTTTTCTTTATCGTTCTCCATTCGTAATTAAAAATAAACGCAAATATACGGTTTTTGAATTTAGATTTTTGAGTTTCGATTTTAGATTTTTTCTGTACTTAAAACTTTGTTTTAAAGGGACAAAGTTACAAAGGCGCAAAGGTGCAGAGAAAAATGCAATCGAAGATTATTTCTTTGTAAAATTTACGCTTATATTTGAGAAAATAATCCTTAAAATATTTCTCAAAAAGTTTATCAGAAGGACTCATACAACGTACTGTTTGTCATTTCGACGAAGGAGAAATCTCCGTAAGTAACTCCTCACGGTATTTCGCCAACCTTTGTAGAGCTTCTCGTGGAGATTTCTCCTTCGTCGAAATGACAATATTGTGGAAAAACTTTGCGTCTCTGTGACTTTGCGAGATTAAAAACACATTACAATGAAAAAACTCCTTTTACTTTTTATCGTTCTTACCTTAAATTCGATTCAAGCACAAGAAATCAAAACACTGACTTATTTCCAAAACGACACTTTAAAACTTGATTTAGATTTATATCTGCCAAAGAAAAAAGCTGGCGAAAAAATCCCGTTAATTATGTTTGCTTTTGGTGGAGGATTTTCTGGCGGAGAACGCACTAGCGAAAAAAATTTTGGTTTATTCATGGCTAAAAATGGTTATGCAGTTGCAAGCATTTCGTACAGTCTATACATGAAAGGAAAAGATTTTGGCTGTAAAGGAACTTTAACCGAAAAAATAAAAGCAATACAAATTGGCGTGAGCGATATGTGGCAAGCAACGGCTTTCTTAATTGAAAATGCAGACAAATACAATCTTGATACTTCAAAAATCTTTATTTCCGGAATAAGTGCAGGAGCCGAAATTGGTTTCCATGCTTCGTTTTGGGATTATAAATTAATGAATTTATACAAAAAAATCTCCCAGAAAACTTTAAATACAAAGGTTTCATTGGAGGCTCAGGAGCGATTCAGGATATTAATCTGATTACAAAAGAAAAAGCAATTCCGATGTTGTTGGCTCATGGAAGCAATGATGATACAGTTCCGTACGCTGCAGGTTCACATCGTTCTTGCCCGACAAATGCTTCTGGCTGGCTGATTCTTTTTGGCTCTTATGCAGTCTACAATCAAATGAACGATTTACATAAAGATATTGAACTAATTACTTTCTGCGGTGGCGGACATGAATTCTCGGGTTATCTTTTTCATGAAGGACAGCAGTATGTTTTGGATTTTGTGAATGATGTTTTGAAAGGGAAGAAATTTGAATCGCATTTGATTATGCCTTCAAAAAATGGAAAAAGCGCTGGGAAATATTCGTTCTGTGAGTAATTTTTTTATTTAAAATCTTTATTTATGAAATTAAAAACAGTACTAAATATATCTTTATTTCTATTATCATTTGGAAAAACCATAGCCCAAAATGATGATCTGAGCAGCCTGCGCTATCAATTTTCTAAAGAGGTATTTGAAAAAAAATATTCGAGAAAATATTTTGAAAGATTTAAAGGAAAGATTTTAATTTTAAATGAAAATTCTATTCAATTTGATGAAAAAACATTAATTCTTACTAATGTAAATAATGATTATATATCCATTTTCACTAAAGGTGTTTTTTACCCAAACATCATTACAGAAAATTCAACTTCAATTTTAAAAACTAAAGAGGAATTGAGTAAAATGACAAAAGATGAAAAAATGATTTACAATTTTAATAAAACAGATTCTATACGAATAAGCAATTTTCATGAACTTAAAAGATTAAATCCGAATCCCCAAACTAAACGATTCGTTTTTTGGCGTTATCGTAAAGGAATGGTAAACCCAACTGAATGCTACTTCGAATTAGAAAATAAAAAAGCTAGTACAGAAACTTCTTTAGCTGATTTTATTGAAAACTCACAATTAACTTTTTATTATAGAGGAACTATAATTATTTAATATTTCCTTCTTTAAAATTTCAATTCCTTCAAAGTTGTGAAAATCTGGCAGGAGATAGTGTTTGCAAAAAAAATAATTCCAAAAATAAAACCATCTCTCCTTTTTAGCCCTGATGGAAGCGGAAATCCTTTTGCTTTTTCCTTTAAAAAGCAAAAGATTGCAGCGGACAGCAGGAACCCATGACTGCTAAAAATGCTAAATCTTTCGCTTCAAGCAAATATTCTTTTTAATTATAAATAAGTTTAGGTAAATTTGCGCTTTATTTTTAGAATAGTGCAAAAAGAAATTATAGTCTTGCTTGGCGGACCTGGTACTGGAAAATCAACACTTATTAACGAATTGGTAGCTCGTGGCTTTTGTCGCTATCCTGAAATCTCTAGACAGGTTACCATGAAAGCGCAAGAACAAGGCATTGAACAGTTGTTTCTAGAACAACCTCTTTTGTTTAGCGAAATGTTATTGGAAGGTCGTATTGAACAATATAAAAATGCTCTTGAAGAACCTGATAATGTAGTTTTTATTGATAGAGGAATTCCAGATGTTGTAGCTTATATGGATTATATTGGCGATGAATATCCGGAGCACTTTACAAAAGCTTGCGAAGATTTCAAATATTCTAAAACCTTTATTTTACCGCCTTGGGAAGAGATTTACCAAAGTGATTCTGAACGTTATGAAAATTTTGATCAGGCAGTAAAAATTCAAGATCATCTTATTGAAACCTATAAAAAATACGGTTACGAACTGATTGAAGTTCCTAAAGATACGGTTGAAAACAGAATTCTTTATATCTTAGACAAAATTTAGCGGTATGGTTTAAAGTTGTAAAACTAGAAACTGTTTTTCTAAATTTTTAACTTTAAAACTAAAGCAATGCTCGGAGCGCAGGATATTCTTCTAAAATACTGGAAACACGACAGTTTTAGACCGTTGCAAAAAGAAATTATTGACTCTGTTCTTGAAGGACAGGATACTTTTGCCGTACTTCCTACGGGCGGCGGAAAATCGATTTGTTTTCAGGTTCCCGCCATGATGCAGGAAGGAATCTGTCTTGTTATTTCTCCTTTAATTGCTTTAATGAAAGATCAGGTTGCTAATCTGCAAAAAAGAGACATTAAAGCAATTGCTCTTACAGGCGGAATTCATACCGAAGAATTGATCGATCTTCTAGACAATTGCCAATACGGAAATTACAAATTCTTATATCTATCTCCAGAAAGATTACAATCGGACTGGATTTTGGAGCGTATTAAAAATTTACCCATAAATTTAATTGCTATTGACGAAGCGCACTGTGTTTCGCAATGGGGTCATGATTTTAGACCTGCTTATCTTAAAATTTCAGAACTTAAAAAACACTTTCCGAAAATTCCTTTTTTGGCTTTAACAGCAACGGCAACTCCGAGAGTTATTGAAGATATCAGAACACAATTAGAATTAAAAAATCCAAGACATTTTCAACAATCGTTTGAGCGAAAAAACATTGCTTATATGGTTTTTGAAGTTGAAGATAAACTTTATAGAACTGAACAAATTCTTAAAAAAATCCGCAGCCTTCTATTATATATGTACGAAATCGTAAAGCGTGTTTAAACATGTCTTCTCAATTGCAATCTTTAGGATTCACTTCGACTTATTATCACGGTGGTCTTTCGGCTAAAGAAAAAGACAAAAACATGCAATTATGGATGTCACAACAAGCTCAGGTTATTGTGGCAACAAATGCTTTTGGAATGGGAATTGACAAAGACAATGTTAAAACTGTTATTCATACACAGCTTCCAGAAAATATAGAAAATTATTATCAAGAGTCTGGCAGGGCTGGACGAAATGGCGAAAAAGCTTTTTCGGTCTTGCTTTACAATAATTCAGACATGATCCAGACCGAACAGCAGTTTATAAATATTCTTCCTGATAAGAAGTTTTTAAAAACGATGTACATCAAACTCTGCAATTATTTTCAGATTGCATACGGAGAAGGTTTAGACGAAACTTTCTCGTTCAAATTGAATCATTTTTGCAATAAATACGAATTCCCTACTCTCAAAACATACAATGCTTTGCAGTTTTTGAGCCAGCAAGGAATTATTACAATGTCTCAGGAATTTTCAGAAAAAATTAGCGTACAATTTTTGATTGAGTCTAAAGAAGTGATTCGATATATGAGCTTGAATCCGAATGATGAAGAAATTATTTTGGCAATTTTAAGAACTTATCCAGGCATTTACGATGTAAAAGCTAATTTGAATTTAGGATTAATTGCAAAAAAATCAAATCGGTCTGAAGAACAAATTATTGCGGTTTTAGAAAAACTGAAAGAAAAAGAAATTATAGAATACAAATCTAAAAACAACGACGCTACCATTTTATTTAATGAAGTCCGTGAAGACGACCTTACTATAAATAGGGTTTCAAAGTATTTAGAAAAACAAAATGAAGTTAAAAAAGAACAGCTTTTGTCTGTTTTACATTATATAAAAGACAATAAAACCTGCAAAAACAGATTGGTTTTAAACTATTTTGGAGAAGAAACCAGAGAAAATTGCGGCATTTGTTCGTACTGCATTACACTAAAAGGAAAAATTACCGAAGCCGATTCGATTGCAGATAGGATTTTATCTCTATTGAAAAACGCTTCGCTGACTTCGAGAGAAATTGAAAACCAGATAAAAATGAATAGCAAAGATATTCTATCGGTTCTTCAGGAATTACTCGAAAATAATCATATCATTATACAAGCGAATAATAAATACACTTTAAAATCATAATGGAGAAATTGAGAATTATATTTATGGGAACGCCAGAATTTGCTGTTGGCATTTTGGATACCATTATCAAAAATAACTACGAAGTCGTGGGCGTAATTACTGCTGCAGATAAACCAGCAGGTCGCGGACAAAAAATAAAATATTCTGCAGTAAAAGAATATGCGCTTGCAAACAATCTTACTTTATTACAGCCAACCAATTTAAAAGATGAAAGTTTCTTAGCAGAATTAAAAGCGTTAAATGCTAATTTACAAATCGTAGTTGCTTTTAGAATGCTACCAAAAGTGGTTTGGGAAATGCCAAGCTTAGGAACTTTTAATCTTCATGCTTCATTGCTTCCAAATTATCGTGGAGCCGCTCCAATTAACTGGGCAATTATTAACGGTGAAACTAAAACTGGAGTTACTACTTTTTTTATAGATGATAAAATTGATACTGGTGCAATGATTTTAAATTCCGAAATCAATATTGAACCAGAAGAAACGGCAGGACAATTGCATGATCGTTTAATGGAATTAGGAAGCACAACTGTAATTGATACTTTAAAGGTTATTGAAAACAGAAATGTTACCACAACAATTCAAGAAGATAATGACGATATTAAAACGGCTTACAAACTAAATAAAGAAAACTGCAAAATTGATTGGACCAAATCTGGGACAGAAATCAACAACTTAATTCGGGGTTTAAGTCCTTATCCCGCTTCTTGGTGCTTTTTGAAAGACCAAAATGAAGAATTAAACATCAAAATTTATGAAGCCAAATTAGCCTCAGAATCACACTCTTATGAGATTGGAAAGCTAATTAGCACTAAAAAAGAAATCAAGATTGCAATAAAAGATGGCTTTATTCAGTTATTAAGTCTACAATTTCCAGGAAAAAAGAGAATGCTTGCTTCAGAATTATTAAATGGAGTGAGTTTTTCTGAGTCTGCAAAAGTGTATTAAGGTCAGTAAAACAGGGGTTTGTACCTACTTTTTATCGATGAACAACATTCTTTATGAACAAAAAAAGCAAGTTATTAACAATTTTTGCTAAAAATAAAGAAAACACTTGCACGCAACGGATTTCCTACTAAATTTGTGTATTAACAATTTTTTTTAACCAACAATTAATAACTAATTATTATGAACAAATCAGAATTAATCGATGCTATCGCTGCTGATGCAGGAATTACAAAAGCTGCGACGAAATTAGCTTTAGAGTCTTTTTTAGGTAATGTAGGAACTACTTTGAAAAAAGGTGGAAGAGTTTCATTAGTAGGTTTCGGATCATGGTCAGTATCTTCAAGAGCTGCTAGAGACGGTAGAAACCCTCAAACAGGAAAAACTATCAAAATCGCGACTAAAAACGTTGTAAAATTCAAAGCTGGAGCTGAATTAGAAGGTGCAGTGAACTAAGTAAGAAAGTTCTCTAAACTTATAATATAATTAAAACCTTCCATATGGGAGGTTTTTTTATGCGGTTTAACGATTTTTTTTGTGATTTTAATTTTTTTATGATTAAATTTAATAAAAATTGTAACCGTATGATTTCAGAAAAATTAAAAAAAGGACACCTGCTTATTGCCGAGCCTTCAATAATTGGAGATTTATCTTTTAACAGATCGGTAATTTTATTAGCAGACCATAACAAAGAAGGATCAATAGGTTTTATAATTAATAAGCCATTAAAATACACTATTAATGACTTAATCCCTGAGATTGATGCTAACTTTAAGATATATAACGGAGGCCCTGTAGAACAAGACAACCTTTATTTTATCCATAATATTCCTGAGTTAATTCCAAACAGTGTGGAGATTTCAAATGGAATTTATTGGGGAGGCGATTTTGAGTCCACCAAAGACCTTATAAACAACGGATCTATTAGCAAAAATAATATTCGTTTTTTCTTAGGTTATACCGGTTGGGAAGAAAATCAGCTTGAGAATGAGATGCAAGGAAACTCTTGGATTATTGCTGATAATAATTATAAAAATAAAATTATCGGAAAATCTACCACTCACTTTTGGAAAGAGCAGATTATTGAGCTAGGCGGTGATTATCTTATTTGGTCTAACGCACCAGAAAATCCATATCTGAATTAATTTTCAGCTATGGATTCATTTAGTTTCTGCACTAATAAATGAGCAAGATTTGTTGTAAACTCTTTTTTTCGATATTTAGTTATCGGCTGTATTCCCATGATTACATTAGTCAGAAATAATTCGTCTGCTTTTTGAAGATCAAATGGCGAAATTATTTCTTCTAGCACTTCTATGCCTTCTATTTTTTTAGCAATCGCTAAAATTTGTTTACGCATAATTCCGTTTAAAGCTCCTTCTGAAACTGGAGGGGTAATAAGCTTTTTACCTGTTAGCATGAAAATATTTCCCTGAAGCGCCTCTACTACATTTTTACTGTCATTTAGCAAAATGCAATTGGCAAGGTCATTTTCGTGCGCATAGATGCTTCCAGTAACATTAATCATTTTATTAGTCGTTTTAAGAGACGACAATAACTGTTTTGTCACATAGAAATCCTTATACAAATCTACTTCGTATTCGTTTGAATTTATAATATAAGAAACACTCTCAATTGGAGTTGCATTGATTAAGAATGAGATATCATTAGTTTTCGGAAGATACAAACCACCATCATTTCTAAAAACTGTTATTCTTGCGCGAGCTGAAGATGCAATTCCTTGTTCTTTTACCAAGTTCAGAATTTGCTCTTCAAAATATTCCATTGTAAAATCCATCGGAATCATCATTCTCACTACTCGCATAGAAGCCATTAGCCTAAAATAATGATCCTCAAGAAACAAGATTTTTCCATTGATAATTTTTACTGTTTCAAAGATACCGTCTCCGTATAAAAAAGCGCGGTTTTGAGTTAATATTGTATCTTCTTGCGCTATGTTTCCGTTAAAATTAATCATAAAAAAAACCCTGAATTTTGTTCAGGGCAAATATAAGGTATAAAATAGACTTTTACTAAACAGATCCTATAAGATGTTTTAGATCTGAGATTTGGTTCTCCCACAATTGTTTAGCCTCGCCTAATTCTTCTTTATCAGCAAAATCGACTACCATAAGCGATACATCTTTAGTCAACTCATCAACTAAAATATGAAGTTCAAAAAAGTACTCGGTATCTTTACTGCTATCATCAACCCATTTGAATTTTACTTTTTCTCCAGATTTTTTTGAAGCCAAACGTGCTTTTTCCTGCGAATCATTCCAGATGAAAGTAAAAATTTCACCTCTTGAATTAACATTGTCAGCAAACCATTCTTGTAAACCTGACGGCGTTGATATATATTGATACAATAATTGTGGCGAAGAATTGATCGGAAACTCGATTTCGTAACGTATTTTTGAATCCATGTGCTACTTTTAATTTTTTCGAAATATAAGAATATATGTCCAAAAACAATGCATTTTTAAAAATATTTTTTTTTCTTCAATTTATGCTTGCACGCTTTAATATTATTTCTATCTTTGCACCCGCAATCACGAATTCATGATAGCAGTCCAGGCGAGGTAGCTCAGTTGGTTAGAGCGCAGGATTCATAACCCTGAGGTCACGGGTTCAACTCCCGTCCTCGCTACTTAGAAGGTAAAACCCTTAAGCAGAAATGTTTAAGGGTTTTTTATTATTTTTAAATAAAAATCAATCCTATTTTTATGGAAGGCGAAACAAATTTGAACACTATTTTAGAGAATCTTAATCCTCTTCTTAATGACGGAAAGTATGTTTTCACCAAAGTAGATTCTTTAGATTTAATTCCTTTTTCTAAAATTTTATTTCTATTTAAAGAGCAAGAAGGAATCACAGTTGTACTAGAAAAACACTTTGCAGAAGAACTTAATCTTAACTTCTCTTATGTTGCTTCTTGGATTACTTTAGAAGTTCATTCTTCTTTGGCTGCAGTAGGTTTAACTGCTCGCATTTTCTCAAGCTTTAGGAAAAGCCAATATAAGTTGCAATGTAGTTGTCGCCTATTTTCACGACCATATATTTGTTGATGAAAATGACGCGCAAAAAGCAATGGATGTATTGCTAAAATTAAAAGAGGAAAATAAAAATTATTTGTAATTAAAAAATCAAAAAATATCCGCAAAAACTGCCATTAAAATAGTTATTTTGCAAAGGTAATTTACAAACATATGGATATAGTTAAATTTAAGATCACATCAAAAACAATAAAAGTCGAAGTGCGCAATTCGAATAATTATGTTTTTAACTTTAATACTGCTTTAGAAATTGATAAAGCAGATCGTGATGTTTTATTAAAACTATATAATGCCTTAGATCTTCTTTTTAAGAAAGAAGCAACGATCGAAAATAAAAACTATATTTCGCCAAATCAAACGAATATATTAGATCAGATTTCTGTTGCCGATTTAGAAAAGGAAAATCAATAATTAATTTCCTTTTCTTCTTTATAATTTAAAGTCTCTGAATAACATTCAGGGACTTTCTTTTTACAATTATTTCATCCTCTCAACAAAAAACAGTAATTTTAATCTGTACCCGTAAAAAAAGTTTTTTCTGTATCTGTACCCATAAACCCGATAGCAATAATTTTGCTAAAAAAAGATATGGAATCTAAAGCAACAACACAGAAAAAGACAACATTTAGAGAAGTTTATGTATTTGATATGGAGATTTTGCAAAACATCTTCATTCAGAACATGCGTGAAAAAGCTGAAGATAAAATGCTTTTTGGAATGCCTTTTCTTCTCTGCGAAAAAGACAATGAAATAAATTCGTTTGCAAGTTTAGTATTGGATGAAAATAATGAAATCGGATTTAAAATTTATGATAACGGAAGTTTGACAAATGAAGATAAAGCAACATTTAATGAATACATCAAAAAATTTCTAACGAAAAAAGAAGTGCCAATTTCAATAATGCTGAACAACTAAAAAAAGTACCGAACATTTTATTCATTATCTCAACCTTTAAACGCTTAAGAAAAAGCACAATGAAGAATCAAGAAACATTATATTTAAAAATTGCCAAAATCATTGAAGATCAAATTCACACTGAAACTTTAATGCTTGGCGACAAACTGCCTTCTGTACGAAGTGCGCAAAAACTATATAATGTTAGCCTTAATACCATTAAACAAGCATATTTAGAACTCGAAAGCCGTTCTCTTATAGAATCTCGTCCAAAAACGGGATATTATGTAAGCAAAAGTTCACAACGCACAACGGCACTTCCAACAATTGCGAGTATAAACAATCACGAAACAGAAAATACGCCCGAGGAGCTTATTGATAAAGTTTTCGGTACCATCAATCAAACCGATGTAACACAATTTGCACTTGGATTACCTGGAAAAAATTTTCTTCCAATTGCAAAACTTAACAAAGGAATCATCAATGCTGTACGAAATAGAAGTGACGCCGGCACAACCTACGAACCCGTTCAAGGATCTGAAGAACTTCGACGTGCCATTGCAAAATGGGCACTTGTTATGGAAGGAAAAATTACCGAAGACGATCTTGTAATTACTTCTGGCGCTATGCATGCCATGTACAATGCACTTATGGCCGTGACATCTCCAGGAGACAGTGTTGCTGTAGAAAGTCCTGCTTATTTTGGAATACTTCAAGCCATTAAGGCATTAGGTTTAAAAGCTGTTGAAATTCCGACCCATCCTTTGTATGGAATAGATCTCGACGCTTTAAAAAAAGTAATGCCTGAAATAAAGGCCTGTTGTTTTGTTACTAATTTTAATAATCCAATGGGGTTTCAAATGCCTGATGAAAACAAGCAAGAACTGGTACGACTGATAACACAATATAATATTCCATTAATTGAAGACGATATTTACGGCAATCTTTACTTTGGTTCAGAACGCCCAAAGCCTTGCAAATTTTATGACGAAGCTGGTTTGGTTTTGTGGATCGGATCTGTTTCTAAAACGCTTGCACCAGGTTATCGCGTTGGATGGATTGCACCGGAAAATTTAAAGATAAAATCATACGTCAAAAACTAGTTCAAACGGTTTGCAATTCTTCTTTATATTCAGATGTCATTGCAGATTTCTTAGAACATGGACGTTACGATCATCATCTGAGGTCTTTTAGAAATAAGCTTTACAATAATTATCTTCAGATTAGCCGTGCTGTAGAATCTTATTTTCCAGACAACACCAAAATAGCACAGCCAAAAGGCGGTTTTATGTTATGGATAGAATTAGATGAAAGAATTTCTACAACAGAATTATACAACACTGCTCTCGCTCAAAAAATCGTCTTTGCACCAGGAAGAATTTTTTCGCAGTACAATCAATACAACAACTGCATGAGATTAACCTATGTTTTAGAATGGAATGAACGCGTAAATTCTGATCTGGAAAAATTGGGCAGAATAATAAAAAATAGTATTTAATAGCATTATGAAAAATAACGAACAAGTAGAAATAGTAACTTATAACCCGAAATACAAAAAAGATTTCAAGGATTTAAACATAGAATGGATTTCAAATTATTTTGTAGTTGAACCAAATGATGTAAAAGCGCTTGATCATGCCGAAGATTACATTATAAACAAAGGCGGAGAAATTTTTGCCGCAGTTTTAAACGAGGAAGTTTTAGGCGTTTGCGCATTAATAAAAAGTGAAGGAAAAGATTACGATTACGAATTAGCCAAAATGGCCGTTAATCCGAAAGCGCAAGGAAAAGGTGTTGGATTATTATTGGCAGAATCTGCGATAAAATGGGCTAAAGAAAAAGGAGCTTCTAAAATTTATTTAGAAAGCAATACCAAATTGAAACCAGCTATTAAATTGTATGAGAAATTAGGATTTAAAGAAGTAACAGGCCTTTCGTCAGCTTATGATAGAGTTGATATTCAGATGATTCTTATGCTAAATTCTTAAATCTGGACTATTTCAGTAAAAGAAAAAGTGGACTATCAAAAACGCTCTTTATCCTAATATATTTGCTGTAATTTTTTTAGATCGAATGAACATACACTTTATACAACACGAAACTTACGAAGCTCCAGGCGCGTATTTGAATTGGGCAGAAAGCAGAAATCACAAAATAACTTTTTCTAAAGTTTATAAAAATGAAGCTTTGCCAGATTCTGCTGATTTTATAGACATGCTGATTGTAATGGGCGGACCTCAAAGTCCAAACATGACTCTTAAAGAATGTCGTTATTTTAATGCTGAAGCTGAAATTGCTTTGATTCGAAAATGCATTTCTCTAGGAAAAGCAGTTGTGGGAGTTTGTTTAGGATCGCAACTTATTAGCGAAGCTTTAGGAGCAAATTTTGGTCATAGTCCAGAAAAAGAAATTGGAGTCTTTCCGATTACTTTAACCAAAGAAGGATTAATAGACGACAAAATAAATCATTTTGGCACCACTTTAAATGTTGGCCATTGGCACAACGATATGCCAGGTTTAACCAAAGAAAGTAAAGTCTTAGCTTTTAGCGAAGGGTGTCCTGTTCAGATTATTTCCTATTCTGATCTTGTTTATGGCTTTCAATGTCATATGGAACTCACAACCAAAGTCGTTTCTCTTTTAATTGAAAGTGAAACTGATTTATTAGCCAAAAGCAAAAAATATCCATTTGTTCAAAATCCTGAAGAAATTCTTTCTCATGATTATACAGAAATGAACGAAAAGCTTTTTGTTTTTCTAGATAAACTTACAGCTCGCTTATAAAGGTATTTTATAAGCAGTCTCAAATTGACGATACATTTTCAGCAATAAAAAGAGAATAATTGCTTTCCATTTTTACTAAAAAAAAGTCCTCAACTCCAAAACATTCTTTTTAATTTTGCTCCACCAGAAAAAAAAGCTTCCCCCTATTTGTAACATTTCTCGTTGCAAAAGCGTCAAATCTTAAATTTAATTACGGTTCTTTGCAACTTATTACATTTCTGATTTGAAATTGCTCAAATTTCTGAATACAATAATATTGATACCAATGAGTTTAGACTAGGAAGCTAGTTACGATATTTTCGTTATGGACAATAAAAAATTTATTTTAAGTTTAAAAAAAGGTAATGAAGCGGCTTTTAAGGAAGTTTACTTCAGCTACTACGATAAACTAATAAATATTGCCAAACGATTTAACTCTTCTGTATTTACTCCTGAAGACTTTGTTCAGGAAACTTTCATAAGACTATATAATAAAAGAGAACTGCTTAACGAAGATGTTTTGTTTGACAAACAGATATTTGTTATCTGCAAAAACATTATTATCAATCACGTTAACAGAGAAAATAAAATAATTCAGCTTGATCCGAATCAAGTTGACGTGCCACAGGAAGAATCAGACTCTGGAATTTTTGAAGAAAGGCAAGAAAAACTACAAAATTTCATTAATCAGCTTCCAGAACAGCAACAAAAAATCTTCACTTTACATAAACTGGAAAACCTTAGCTATAAGGAGATTGCAGAAATAACGGATCTTTCTGAAAAGACCATTGCCAATCATATTTATCTCGCCAGTAAATTTATTCGAAAAAAAATCGAAAACCATTAGGAACTTTTTAGTTCTCGTTTGTTATACTATAAAACAAGAACTAAAAATGCATATCGAAGCGTATAAAACTAATGTAAAAACAAAGAAAGATGCCAGCTTGCTTGTAGCTTATCTTCAGTTTGTCATTTCTGACTGTATCATCAATTTTGATCGTCAGGGACGCGAAAACATCCTCAAAATCGAAACCAACCGTGATATTAAAGAAATGGTTTATCGTGTTTTCAGCAAACAAGGATTTCATTGTCAAATCATTTAATATCTAGAAAAGATGGATCAGGAAAAATTTGACGAAGAATTTAAAAAATTATGGAAAGAGTCTCCCCTTTCTCACTCCGAAGATGAAAAAGAAGCTTCATGGGAACAATTTCATTCTATAACATTTTCAAAAAAGAAAAGAAAATTTAAGCCTTGGCATCTTTATGCGGCGGCTTCGGTTTTACTTTTTGCTCTTATTGGAACTGGATTTTATTTTACAGAAAACCCTTCAGCTGAAAATGTAGTTCTTTCTGAAAATGTAATCGAAAATAAAACCTCAACAATAAAATATGTGGTTTTGCCAGATAGCTCAAAAGTAGAATTGGCTCCAAATTCTAAAATTATTTATGGAAACGATTTTGCTTTAAATAGAAAAATCCAAATGGATGGCGAGGCCTATTTTAAAGTTAAGAAAGACAAACAGCATCCATTTCAGGTTTTTTGCGATGAAACAACAACTACCGTTTTAGGAACTTCCTTTATAGTGAAAGAATCTAAAAACGAAGAAATTACTGTTGAATTATTTGAAGGAAGCGTTCAGATGAATGTGAAGGGTCAAAATCAAAAATGGATTTTGAAACCGGGAGAAAAATTCACCTACGGAAACCAAACCGCTTCGGTATCAGAATTTAGCCGTTTTGTAGATTTTGATAATGAAAATCTTTCTGCGATAAGCCATTACATCGAAGAGAATTATGGCTATAAAGTGGTTCTTCCGAAAGAAAACCAAAATCAGAAAATCACAATTCGAATCAATAGAAAAGAAGATTTAAAAACGATTTTACAATTACTATCAGAAATGTATAACCTAAACTTTGAAATAAATGAAGATTTAAAGCAGATCACTTTTCAATGAAGACAAAAAAGGATGTAAGCCGCGAAACTCCACATCCTCCTTAATGTTCAGGATAACATCAAGTTATCCATTTAATAATATTCAAAAATACAAAATTTCATGAAGCATATAATTTCAGCATGCTTTTTTTTATTCAGTTTGTGTATGTCTGCTCAAAGCGTTACCGTAACTGTTGACCAAAATGTAACTTTAAAAGAATTCTTTAAACAGATCGAAAATCAAACCGATCTTAAATTTGCTTTTACTGATCAAATTGATACCAATAAAAAGTATTTTACTCAGAAAAATACTTTTAAGAATATTGAAATCAGCAGTCTTATTACGGAATTGAATAAAATTTCGTCTGTACAATTTTCTGTAGTTGGTAACAATATTTTTGTTAAACAGAAAGTGCAACAAACTCAAAAGCCTGCCAAAAAAAAAGCAAGCTAACCGCCACGTTCTTGATGACGAAAGACAACCTGTTATTGGCGCTAATGTCTACATTAAAGAACTCGAAACTGGTGTTGTAACAGATCCTAACGGAAAATATAGCATCGATGTTCCAAATGGAAATTATACCGTTCAGGTAAGTTATGTTGGATTTAAAAATGAAGAAAAACGAGTTTCTGTTTCTGATGACACTAAGGTTAATTTCAACATCGATTCTGACAGTCAGCAATTGGGAGAAGTTATTGTAATGAATAATAAAGCAGTTGACATTAAAACAACCCAAATGAGTGTTAACAGGCTTTCTATGCAGGAAATCAAAAAAATTCCAGTTGCAATGGGAGAAGCCGATCCTTTAAAATCGATTTTGACTTTGCCTGGTGTTACCAATGCTGGAGAAGCTTCTTCTGGCTTTAATGTTCGCGGTGGTGCTGCCGATCAGAATTTGATTCTTTTAGATGGTGCTCCTGTTTATGCAGATTCGCATATGTTCGGGTTCTTTTCTATTTTTAATGCTGATATCGTAAACGGTTTAGATTTATACAAAGGAGGAATTCCGTCAAAATTTGGAGGACGCGTTTCTTCTGTTTTAGATGTTACGCAACAAACGGGAGATTTTGAAGAGTATAAAGTTAATGGAGGAATCGGGATTATTTCGAGCCGTCTTTTAGTTCAAGGTCCGTTGCAAAAAGAAAAAGGTTCTTTTATTCTTTCTGGGCGTGCTTCTTATGCACATTTATTTATGAAATTGGCTGATAATAATAACTCAGCAATGTTTTATGATTTGAATACAAAGCTGAACTATCGTTTTAACGCCAAAAACACGCTTTCATTTTCTGGTTATTTCGGAAATGACGTATTCGATATTAATGATCGTTTTGCAAGCACTTATGGAAGCACAATGGGAATTTTGAGCTGGAAACATAAATTTTCTGATCGCTTAAGCAGTAATTTATCAACGTTCTATAGTGATTACAGATTTAATTTAGAAATTCCGATTGAAAGCTTTAAATGGGACAGCAACATTCAGAGTTACGGATTGAAATACAATTGGAATCTTCAGCAGTCTGAGAAATTTAAAATCAATTATGGTGTTGATGGTTTGTATTATAATTTCAATCCGGGAGTTGTAAAACCAACTAGCCCAGATTCTCAGTTCAATTATATGCAATTGGATAAAAAATATGCTTTAGAAGCATCTGCTTTTGTTGATTTCGAAAATCAGATTACTGAGAAATTGAATTTCCGTTACGGACTTCGCTACAGCATGTTTTATCGTTTAGGAGATGAAACAATAAGCACTTACGAAAATGGTCAGGCAGTAGTGTATAATCCGTTATACAATATTTATGAAGAAGGAACGCCAAACGGAAGCATTACTTACGGAAAAGGAAAAACTATCAGCAAATTCAATAATTTTGAACCTAGAGTTGCTTTATCTTATGCCTTTAATGACGAAACTTCTATAAAAGCAAGTTACAACAGAATGGCGCAGTACATTCATATTTTATCAAACACACAATCTCCTTTACCAATGAGCATCTGGACTCCAAGCGGACCTTTTACAAAACCTCAGCTTTTGGATCAGTATGCGATGGGTTATTTTAGAAATTTTAAAGACGGAGATTACTCTTTAGAAACTGAATTATTTTATAAAAATGTTCAAAATCGTATTGACTATATTGACGGTGCTGATGTTTTGGCTAACAACAACATTGAGCAAGTTATTCTAAACGGGAAAGCCAGATCTTATGGAATGGAATTACTGTTTAGAAAAAATACTGGCGTATTCACAGGATGGGTTTCATATACCTTATCTAGAGCCGAACAAAAAACACCAGGAAGAACTCCTGAAGAACCAGGAATTGCAAACGGTAATTGGTATTTATCTGGATATGACAAATTGCATAATTTAAGCATTGTGGGAAGTTATGAATTGAATCCGAAATGGTCTTTCAATAGTAATTTCACTTTACAATCTGGTCAGCCAGTAACGTATCCTAATGGTTATTATGAAATGGGCGGCATCCATGTTCCAAATTATTCTTTAAGAAACGAAAACAGATTACCACTTTTCCACCATCTTGATCTCGCAGCGACTTATACGCCAAAACCAGACAAAAAGAAAGGGTGGCAAAGCTATTGGGTATTTAGCCTTTACAACGTTTACAACAGAAAAAATGCGACTTCTATGAGTTTTACAACCAATGAAGACACAGGAGCAAATGAAACCCGAAGACTTTCTATTTTCGGAATTGTACCTGGAGTTACTTATAATTTTAAATTTTAATGCTATGAATAAATTAAAAAAACACATAATGAACAAAGCACTGGCATTAATAACTCTACTTTTTGTTTTTTCTTTTGCTTCATGCGAAGATGTGGTCAATCTTGATTTGCCAACTGGTGAAACCAAACTGGTTATTGATGCTGAAATTATTTGGAAAAAAGGAACCGACGGGAAAGAACAAACTATAAAAATTAGTAAAACAGCTCCTTACTACAGCGGCTCGACGCCAAAAGTTTCGGGTGCGCAGGTACGAGTAGAAAACGGTAATGGCGATACTTTTACTTTTAACGAAACCGAAGCTGGAGTGTACAAATGCACCAATTTTGTTCCTGTACTTAATGCTGATTATAAATTATTTGTTGATGCCGAAGGCCAAAGTTTTACAGCTGTTGAAAAATTGACTTCTGTAACTCCAATTAATAAAGTGGAGCAAAATATTGTTAAAGATTTTGACGGAACAGATATCATTGAATTGACTTTTTATTACACTGATCCTGCAGATCAAACCAATTATTATGTGACTGATTATCAAAGTTCATTTTTGATTTATCCAGAATATGAAATCACAAATGATGAATTTTATAACGGAAACGAAATCAGTACAAGATATTCTCATGAAGACGATATAAAAACGGGAACGACTGTAACAATTACGCATAGAGGTGTTTCTAAAAATTTCTATAATTATTGGAAATTAATTCTAGAAGCTTCAAATTCTAATCCGTTTTCTATTCCTCCTGGAAATATTAGAGGAAACATTGTAAATACAACCGATGCTACTAATTTTGCTTTGGGCTATTTTAGACTTTGCGAAGCAGATCAGGTTCCTTACTTGGTGAAATAAATAAACAACCATTTCATAAATTCAAAAACTCCTTAAATAAAACATTTAAGGAGTTTTTCTTTTTAAGCTAATTTTATTCTACCTCAAAAACAGCTTGTATTTCTACTGAAGAATTTACCGAATTGAAGAAGCTCCGAAAGTCGCTCTAGCATGTTTTCCTTTTTCGCCAAAAATTTCAGCAGTAAGATTTGAAGCAACGTTCATTAAATCAGCGTGTTTGGTATAATCGTCTTTGGTATTGAAAATCCCTGTCAATTGCACACAACGTTTTACACGGTTTAAATCTCCGTCAACTGCTCCATTCAAAACCGAAATTACGTTTAGCATTGTCTGTTCGGTTGCGTCTTTAACTTGCTGTTCATCTACATTCAATCCTAATCTTCCTGGATTCAGGATTTTTCCATCTTTTAAAGCCACTTGATTAATAAATATCAAATTTCCTGTACGAACATATGGCTGATAATTTCCTGCTGGTTTAGGCACTTGCGGCAATACAATATTCTTCGATTTTAAAATAGCATTAATTGAAGATTCTTGTTTTACTGTTATTTCTTTCTTAGCAAAAGTTCCTTTTAAAGCAGAAGCAACTTTAGCAAAATTTTTTCCTTGCAATTCGGCTAAATAACGTTCATCTTTTGTTGGTCTTTCAACATCTTTTAAGGAAGCCAAACTTGTGGTTCCTAAAACAGAATTTCCCTGCGGAATTTTCTTGTCGATTTTTTCATTACCTCTAATTCCGTTTGAAACCAAAACCATTCCATGCACGGCCAAGCTATTCCAAAAAGACTGTAAAGCCAATTCTTTTCCAGCGCCACTTCCTGCCGACATGAAAACCATTGCAGGCATTCCTTCTAAAGCATGATTCGTCCATAAATTGACTGTTTTAGAGAGAAACTCACTCATGGCAGTACTAATATTTCCAAAATAAACAGGCGAACCAAACGCGATTCCGTCATACGATGGCAACTCCTCAACCGTTGCAACTGGAATTTCTTTTAATTTTGAATTAGTTGCCGTTTTTACTTGTTTTATAATTGCTGTAGCATTTTGGTCACTCTCGATTCCTTTAGCAATTTCTTTTGCCAATTCGTAAGTTCCGCCATTGTCAGAATGTATAAGTACCAATATGTTCGTTTTTTTATTCTGCGCTTCACTTGTATGGATCACTAATAATGTCAAAATACCGATCCAAAAGAGATGTAGTTTATTCATGTTATTGTAAATTATATTCATTTACAAAATTAGCAATGACGTTTTTATTAACTTTGCCAAAAAGTACATGCAAAACGCCAATTTAAAATGTGGCTTATCTGAACCAACGGAAGGTCAATTTCTAGACAATATATCAACAAACGCTTATGTTTGGTATGACCAAAACTGGCAGCATGACGAATATCTGCACACGCACGAACGTTACCAATTAACTTATGTAGAAGAGGGTTATCAATATTTTCATATTGAAGAAAAGACTTATCTCGTTCCGCAAAACCATGTTATCTGGATTCCGACCAAAAAAGAACATCGCATTTCTTCAGAATCTAAAACCGTAAACTTGATAATTGCTTTATTCAAATCTGTTCCCACGCAAGATTTTTTTCAAAATGTGCATGTTTTCTCGGCTCCCAATGTTTTAAAAGAAATGATTCTTTATGCTCAAAAATGGGATAAACTTTTAACAGAAAATGAAGAACAGTCCAATTTCTTAAAAGCGATTTTAACGAGTCTTCCTAACTTTTGCAAAGAAAACAATGCATTACAAATTCCAGTTCCTGCAGATGACCGTTTGATTCCTGTTTGCGATTACATCAACAAAAATTATCAATATGCTTTTGAAATTGACGAATTGGCCAATCTAGCCCAAATGTCGGTTCGCAGTTTGCAAAGGGTTTTTAAACAGAAAACAAATATTACGCTTCAAAAATATTTGCGACTAATTCGTATTCTAAAAAGCATTGAACTTTTAGATGCCAAACAATATACTTTAAGTCAGATTGCTCATTTGGTTGGTTATAAAAGTCTATCTGCTTTTAGCGCTTCTTATTTTAATATAATTCAAGAAAAACCAAAACTTAGGAAATGATATTTTAGCTAAAAAAACAAATTAAATCAGGGTCTAAAACACAAGAACCACAAATTCATTTATTTGAATTTGTGGTTCTTTTTATTGAGAAAGATTTATGTTAATCAAATCGCTCTTTGTATTTTTTAAATAGCGTATTCATAATCAAAAGTACTATTCCAACTCCTAATAAAACCATAGCTCTGATTAGGAAATCTGCGTTTGATAAGTCAAAAAACATGAGTCGTATAACACAAATTCCTACCAAAGACAATGATACATATCTAAAATATTTTTCTTTAAGAAGAATACCTAATATAAGCAATCCTAGAGATTCTAATATCCAGAAGAAGGTTAAGATTCCTTTATCGAATGTAAGGAACAAAAATAAACCAATACTAAAAGTGGCTGGATAAATAATAATGCTGTTTTTAAATTCGAAATCTTCGATATATTTATAGACAATAAAAATGTATAGTGCCAGTAACGCAAATATAATAAGGTATACAAATTCGAATCTAGATTCAAAATAATTGAAACTTACAAAAGCCAAATGAAAATTGGCCAGTAAGTAATACACAATACTGATTTCCTTTTTGTTTCCTATTTTTTTATAATAAAGAATACTATTTACAATAGCAGTTGAGGCCCAAAACACAGGAAGCCATTTATGCTCTAATTGCGCAAACATAATTGTAGAAAGCCAAAAGTTGATGACAATTTGAAAATCTACTTTCAATTCTTTTATGAAATCTTTTTTCTTGATCAGGATAACTAAGACAATCAATAAAGCCACACTCAATAGCTGTAATCCCCAATCGATCAAATCAAAATCATTAAGCTTTTTGACGCTGTAAAAAGCAGAAACTAAAATGGACAAAAGTGAAATAATTAAAATCGATTCTGGAGCTAAATTTATCTTTCTGTATAAAATCAGACCAAAATTCAAGATGGCCAAAAGCATAAATATAGCTGGCAAATAAGCAATTTCTACCTGAATAAATAATAAAGTGATGATCCATAAGTTTTGAACAATCGGTAAAACTGAAATAAACATTTTACCTGCTTCTCTTGTACTTTTTACTTGCAAATAATAATAAACTACAGATAGCAAAACGCATAAGGCTTGCACACTATAAAGTATAATTCTATTATCAGGATTGGCATCAAAAATGGCCTGATAAATACTTAAAAATATTGTTCCAATTAATAGTACAAACGAATAAATGTTGTAACGCCCAAATTTTTCAATTTTCTGAAAAATCCAAAAAATTAATATAGCCAAACCTCCTAAATATATTGGAATATAGGTAAGTTCAATACAAGAGAAACCAAAAATTAAAGCATTAAGAAGTATCAGCTCACAATTTAATGTATGGAAACTTCCCCATCCAGAAATAACCTCGTTTGACTTGTTTCTTATTTTATCTGCAAACAAAACATAAACTTCGACAGCAGAAAGTCCCAAAGCAATCAATCCAATTTCGATAGTATTTAAAAATTGGGTGTTATATAAAAACAAAGCATTTCCGAATATTAAAAAAACCGCACAAAAAAGATACAGCAGAATTTGGTTGTCTGAAGAAAGTGTTTTTCGCTTAAATTGAAGCCAAAGAAATTCATGGTTTAATATAGCAATAGCAATCCAAGGCAAAATTTGAACAATATTTCCTAAAAACAGATATTTATAAGAAAGCGAAACAAGTAATGCATTTGCCCCCACAATGCTAATTGTTTTAATAATGCTTTTATCTGTATAAAATTCCTTTACAAACCAGTTTGCTATAATTACAGCAATAATTCCTAGAGCATAAAAAATATCTAAATTAGATTTTGCTTCTATAGCAATTAATACTACACCTACTACAATAGCAATGTTTAAAAAAGTAAATCTTCCTATATCAAATGTGTTTGTTTTGAATTTGAAGCGCAAAAGACACCACAATAAAGCAATAAACACAAGCGGATAATAGAACGAAATTTCGATTGTATGATACCAGCTTATGAAAAAGAACATTGAAAACAGAATAGAGAGAATTCCATTTAAGCTCAAATCTTTCTTTAAAAGGAAAACATCTGTTTCTAAAAATTCTTTTCTTGCAACACAAAAAACAGAAACTGACAATGTTGCCACTATCATCACAATTAAGGAAGCAAAGATATTTGTAATATTGGTTTGTACTGAGGATGGATTGATGTGCAAAATAAAGAATCCTAAAATAAAAATCCCTAAAGCATGATTGAGTCCTAAAAATATTTTATGCAATAAAATTTCCTTGCTTTTGTAAACAATTATTAGGCATGTAACCACTAAGAAGTACAATCCGCATGCGATTATATCATAACCTACTTTCCAATCATTAAGCATAAAAATGGTTAAAGCAAAAAGTACAAACGAAACCATTCCGTCAAGATGATACAGCCAAAAAATCTTTTTCTTTCTGGCAAATAGTGTTGCAAAAAGGCAAAGAATACCCGCGGCCAGCAAAACAAAGATTTTGATTCTGCTTCCGGTTGAATGCAAAACCAGGCCTAAAGCAAATAAAATCCAATTGGTTAAATGCGTTACAAAGGCAATTTTATCAAATCTTGTATTGGCATAAATACTTCTGTATTGCATATACATACAGCTAACCGAAACCAAAACAATACCGATTATAGCGAAGATATTTTGAGACTTACTTAACGCATTTGTGCCTTGTGTAAACCAAATATCAAATATTATAAAACCAGAAATAACAATTAACAAATGATACTCCCATTTTTCTTTGTACGATAAAATAATTCCCGCTGTTGCAGTGACTGACGCTAGTAAAAATGTAATTAATAGTTTTTCGGGAATTACACAGAGAATTAAAATACTCAAAATAGTATGGAGCGATAAAAAGGTTTGCTGTTTAATAATATATCCCACAAACAAATTGATTCCGATTCCGATTCCAATAAGCGAATACGCAAGAGGAATATTATCTATAAATGTAAGAGCCGGAATTTGCGATGCGCCAAAACAGCCAAACAAGAATAAACTTGCTCCAGCGCTACGAAGCCAAAGTCCTGTTTTGAACCATTTTTCTTTCTTCTTTAAAAAATAATAAGACCCAGCTAAAATTCCAGCATAAAGCCAAAGAATTAATACACGGAACATTGGCGAAACTTTCAATGCTGTATAAATACTCAGATAACCAATTCCTAACACCATAATTGCGGTTCCAAGAATTCGGTCCAGTTTTCGGCAAATTGCTGTTCTAATTTTTTGATTAAAACTGAAAAAGCGCTTTCTACATAAATTTTCTCTTCTTCAAATTCTTTCGAATCATCATTTAGAGTCTCTTTATTTACAGGAAGCGTTTCAAAATTTTCTACAAACTGAGAATTTTCGTTTGCTTCAATTTCGTTATAGGAATCAGCTGTTAAAGTATCTGAAACTAATATTGGACTTTCTGAAATTTCTGCTTGCTACAATATTGCTTTCTTGAGAAATATCGTCAATAAGAGAAGCAGCATCTGGAATAATTAAAGGTATATTTTCGGGTATAGGTTCAGAAATTATTTCAATCTCTTCTGCTGTAGAAGTCAAGTCTCCAGGTTTAAAATCAGGTTGAATCAGCTGATTTTTTATTTCTTCAATTTCTTTTTTCAAAGATTTATAATCTTCCTTAATCTTTGAATAAGAAGAATCTAAAAATTCATTCTCCTTCTTTAATTTCGAAAAATTATTAAATAAAATGACAACACATGCAATTAATGATAAAAGAATAAAATTCTCCATAGTCCAAATTTTGAATTGGCTAATGTAAGAATTGTAATCTTAATTTAACTTTTTAAATAAAATAGTTTTGTGATAAAACAAAAAATCAAAAGACACCAGTAATTTGCTGTATTAGAACCAGTGTTCAATTTGTTTTTTCGATCTGATAAACAAAATTCAACTTTGGTTTTTCTCCAAAATAAGCCACTTCTTCTTCAGCTATTTTTTTTGCTCCTACTCTCGAAATTGCAATTTGCGAACGAATATTCTCTGAACCAATATGAAATTTCACTTTGGATACATATTGAAAAAGATAATCCAGCATGGTCTTTTTTACACTTTGATTCACGCCTTTTCCCCAGCACGAAACAGCATAAAAAGTATAGCCAATAAAAATACTATCGTCTTCTTGATCAAAATCGTAAAATCGTGTACTTCCGATAACTTCTCCGGTTTCTTTGTTTATAATTTTAAAAGCGCCTTTACTTTTCATGGCTCCTTCAAAAAAATTTTGAAAGACTTCTTTTTTCCATCGGTCTTTGTTTGGATGTTGTTCCCAAATTTTAGGATCTGAAGCTACTTGGTATAATGCATCAAAATCTTTTTCTTCTAAAGGAGATAGAAGGCAAAGATCATTTTCTAAAATGGGTTGTAAATTAAAATTCATTATTCTTATTTTTTTATAAAACTAATTCTTCAAAAATAGGATCTTGCAAAAGCGAAGCATACAAAGATTCTATGGCATGTTTAGAACCATGTATTTGCCATTCTAAAATAATATGGTCTATATTACGGTGTTGCATTAACAGTTTAGATTTTATACCATAAGTCGAAAAAAGTTCTTTGCATCTTGCGTGTCCTGCGTCTGAACGTTTAAAGGTTATTCTGAGCGTTTTATGCTCGTTGATGAGGTCAATTTTATCTTGAAGAATGGTAAGCATCGTTAAAATTATAAGAATCATAAGTGCCGCGCAAGCCGAAGCAAAGTAATAACCCGCGCCAACTCCCATACTTACAGCCGCAACCGACCAAATTGTCGCCGCGGTCGTAATGCCCGAAACGTGGTTGTCTGATCTAAAGATTACTCCTGCGCAAAGAAAACCTAATCCTGTTACAATATTAGAAGCTATACGGTCTGGATTCCCAGATCCTCCAATCCATTGTGACATTAAAGTAAAGAAACAAGCTCCAACAGAAATCATTATTGTGGTGCGCAGACCAGCTGCTTTTCCTCTGTATTCTCTTTCGGCACCAATTAAAGCACCCCAAAATGTCGCTAAAAGCAATCTTATGATAATTTCTAGTTCCATTAAAGTCTTCTATTTTTCAAATAAAATTACATAAAAAACACAAAAAAACCTTCAAAATCAAAATGACTTTGAAGGTTCTCTCTATTTAAGTTTTTACACAAAAACTATTTTCCTTTCAATAGTTTTTCTAAATATTCGATTTTATCTTTTTCAGCTTGCAAAAGGCGTTCGTAAAGCTTTTTATTTTCTTCAACAGATTCTATTAATTTATCTAATGGATTAAATGTGCAGTGATGGTTTCCATCATGATTTCCGACACTTCCTTGACTATTATCGTAAAAATTATTGAAATAATTGAATACAGCTTCCTCCGAAAAATTCTTGATAGCTTCAACAGTTACATCTAAAGCTTTTGCAATTTCGATTAATTTTTGTTCATCAACAGTTTCACTATTTTCGATATTTGAAACTGCTTGCTGGCTTATTCCCAAAGCAATTGCCAATGCTTCTTGTTTCATGTCTTTTAGCTCACGAATGCGGCTAATTTTTCTCCCGATGTGATTTGGTCTAGTTACTGTACTCATAGTTCAAAGATAATAATTACGACTTTAAAAATAAGAAATATGTAGATTACATAATTTGTTCTGCATGATACCGAAAAACGGTAAATAGAAACTTATTTTTATATGATGCCAAAAATACAACTTTTCAGACAAAAATAAATTTTAAAAATCTTGTTTACTTATATTCTTTTTCTTTTTGTGCATACCAATCTTTCATGACATAAAAAGCTTTCTTTTTAATTCCCTGATCAGAAATTAAACCTTTGCGATTGAAGAAATCCTGAATATTCGGCAACTGTCTTCTTGGCGATCTAAAATCGACTAAAATCCAAGGAGAAACTCCTGCTAGACCTTCAATTCTGTTGAACATTTGTGTGTTTTGAATGTACAATTCTTCTTGATATTCTTCGTTCCAACGTTCTTTTTTATCACCATGAAGACCTTGTAACGCTTCGCCTCCAAATTCACTTATAATAACGGGTTTGTTATACGGAATTACCCATTGCATGTCTTTGCAAGATTCGTTAGTTCCTCTGTACCAACCTAAGTATTGATTAAAACTTACGATATCTACATATTCATTCATATTATCATGAAGTGTATTGATGTTATTCGAACTCGAAGTAACCTCCATTGCCATACTTATTAAACGAGAATTATCTTGTGTGCGAGCATATTTTGCTAATTTGCTTAAGAATACATCTCGGTCATCTCCATGTGGCGTTTCGTTGGCAATTGACCAAATTACAATGCCGCAACGATTTTTATCACGGTAAATCATGTCATGCAATTGATGTTCTGCATTGGCATAAGTTTCGGGATTTGTCCACGAAATAGTCCAATAAACAGGAACTTCAGACCAAATCATTAATCCCATTTTTTCAGCTTCTCTTACCATATTTTCGTTGTGCGGATAATGCGCCAAACGAACATAATTACAGCCTAATTCTTTTGCCCAAGTCAATAATGTAATCGCATCATTTTGAGACCATGCTCTTCCGGATCTAAAAGGTGCTTCTTCGTGAATGCTGATTCCGCGTAAAAAGACTTTTTTTCCGTTTAATAGAATTTCTTTGCCTTTTGTCTCAATGGTTCTAAAACCAATTTTATCAGCAATATTTTCATCTGCTTTACTTATAGTTACGTCGTACAATTTTGGTTGTTCGGGTGTCCATAAAACAGGATTGGCTTTTATTTCGAAATACGCAACTCCTTTAGCATCTGTTGTAACGTTCTTTTTGATTTTTAATTCTGGAATTGAAACTGAAACTGATTGATTTCCGCTTTCATTATTGAGTTTTATCCAACCCGAAATTTTTCCTTTTTCTTTTTTATCCAATTGAACCAAATAATCTTCGATATACGTATTCGGAACCTGAGCCAGAGTTACGTCTCTTGTGATTCCGCCGTAATTCCACCAATCCATATTTACCGTTGGCACGTTGTCTTTATGGCGTTTGTTATCGACTTTTACTACTACAAAATTGTTTCCGTCAACTAACAAATCGGTTACATCAAAATTAAAAGGTGTATAACCTCCAATATGAGTTCCTGCCATTTTTCCGTTCACGTAGACTTTTGCATCATAATTGACTGCCCCGAAGTGAAGAATTCCTTTCGATTTTGCATCTTTTTTATAATTAAAGTCTTTCTGAAACCAAACCGTTCCTTCGTAAAAAAACAGTCTTTGATCTTTCGAATTCCAATCAGACGGAATATCCATTACTGCTGAGGTTGCAAAATTATATTCGCTTAATTCTGTGGTGTTCCATTTTTTATTTTCGAAAAATCCGTTGTCTTTAAAAGGTTCTAAACGGTAATTAAAATATCCATTTTCTAAAGGATCTACAATATATCTCCATTTTCCGTTTAAAGTAATATTGTTTCTAGCTGAAATATTAGTTACTAATGGAATTTCCTGAGCTATTGTTTTTCCCATCAACAAAAAAGTACAGCACAGCATTGCAATTTTCTTCATAATAAAATCATTTTGGTTTCAATAGTTAATTCGTCTTTCATTAAAAAATGAAAACTATAAAGTTAAAAAGTTTCTCTAAAGCAGAGGTAAACTACTGTTTTTTGATTGGCCAAAATAACCCATCAAATACTTATCAGTTTTATCTTAGAACAAGTATTCTTGCTGTTTGTGGATTGTATTTTCATAAAAACTATGTGTCTCGATAAAAATTAATGTGTCGCTCCGCTGGAGCTTTTTGTTTTTTGAGAATTTAAATTATGCTATAAATATTGTGCTCCGCTGGAGCAATCTCTTAAAAATTAAAAAAGCCATTTCAATTAAGAAATGGCTTACGTTATGCAAAAAAGTTCACAAACAAAATTTTTCACCTTAAGTTATATTTCATTTGATCTTTATTTGAGAAATAATATTATATTTCATTTTTTGAAAAAAATATATTTCTATGATGAATTAAATAGTCAAGATGTCTTTTTTCTAATTTATGAAAATTTAATTTGTCAGTTTTCTTTACATTCAGTGCAACTAAATCATTATTTGTAAGTTCATCAGAAATTAAAATATTGCCATTATCATCGAATGAAATTAAATACTTATCAAACAGTTTGTCGTAAATAGGAGAAAGTAAAATCCCATTAAAAGGATCTAGCTTTTCTAAATTATCACTATCCTTCCATGGTTTTATGTGAGAAGCAATAAGAATTGATTGATTTTCACATTTTGTAATTGCGCATTTCTCCCAATGTTTAACAACCATTTTTCTAAACAAAGATTGCTGAATTCTTAACTTGATTAATCGGATTTTTTTCAGTTTCAATATCTATTGGCAAAGATTTTATTACTTCATCCTCTATACACAATATTAAATAATCTTTAGCTTGATTGATAATATCTTCATTGAGTTTTATCGAATTATTAATTATTCTATGCAATACGTCTTGTTCATATCCTTTCACGAATATTCTTTTTCCTCCAGATGCTTTTGTATTTATTGTTGAAGGCGACCATTTTTCTCCATTTTCCTTAAAAGCAATTCGAATTGAACTATTATCTTTTAAATCCTTGTGCGCTTGATAAATCTTGTAATATTTAATAAATGTTTCGGCACCAACACTAGTTATTAAATCTTCCATTTCTTGGTCAACTCTTTGCATCTAAAACTCTTAAATTTATTATTAAAAAACTTTCTCTTCAATCAATCCCAAAATTTTCCCATAAGCAATTGCCGCTTTATGAACCTGAACCGTCCAATCTTCGGCAGCATTATCATCGGCTCCGTCAGAAATATATTTTAAGCTTAAAAACGGAATATTCTCTTTCATGGCAATCATCGCCAAAGCGTAGGCTTCCATATCAACTATATTGTAGACATCTGAACAATGTTCCATTTCGAAATTATCTCCAGTTCCGCAAATTCCTTCTTGAAGATTATCCATCAACAAACCATATTCTAAAACTGGCGGTAAACCAGAAAGTGGCGTTTCGTATAATGCAAAACCTAAACCGCGAACATCCATATCTCTTTGTACAAATTTGGTACAGCAAATTACTTCGCCTTTTTGAAAGCAACCACTTCCTGCCGATCCTAGATTTATAATGATAGAAGGCCTTTTCTTTTGAATGGCTTTTGTCAATTCGTAAGTCGCATTTACTTTTCCAATTCCTGTAAATAAAATATTATGCCCTTTAAAAACTTCTGCCGCTTCAGATTCAAGAGCAAAACAGAATAATATATCTTCAACAGCAAAAGATGCCGTTTGGTTAATTTGTATCATGCGTAATTTATTTTTGGTTTACAAAAATACGCTTAAAAATTTACGTAGCTGTAACCTAAATTTAAAATCAAAAAAACACGTTAAAGTCTGTTTTCTCTATTGGATTTTATGATATAAAAAATACATTTGCTAAAACCAGTAAAAAAGTTTAAAACCAGAAAGAATAACTGCATGGATAATGAAAAATTTATTTTCTGCCTTGAAGGCGTTAAAGATATAGACGATCATACGCCGACCAATGTGGTAAAATGTCTGGAAGAATTGGCTATTGACCAAGGTATTTCGAGCATTCATAAAACTTGCGACACAATCGAAGGTTTAGAAGAAAGTCTGAATATTTTGCTTTATGAAGATCATAATTTCAAAGATTATGAAATTATTTATTTGGCAATGCCAGGTCAGGAAAACAATATCTGCCTTCACGATTATTATTACAGCATTGAAGAAATTGCCGAATTGTTTGAAGGTAAAATGAAAGGTAAAATCATTCATTTTGCCAATCTTAAGGTTTTGGATTTAAACGAAGAAGAAGCCCAATATTTTTTAGATATTACTGGCGCTAGAGCTATTTCTGGGTATGGTTCGACTTACAATAAAATTGCAAGTTGCGAGCACGATCGACAAAGCTTTTTTTAGTTTGTATCAGGAAAACGACAACCTAATTGAAGTTGTTGAAGATCTTTATACCAAACATTATAATCTGTGTAAACTGCTTGATTTTAGATTATATTATTAAAAATGAAAAAGAAGCAAGCAGAGAAAATAAAAACCTATGGCCCAAAAGGATTTCGAGAGAAGTTTTTAGG